>DIHQ01000174.1 GCA_002420235.1 Flavobacteriales bacterium UBA5692 | reverse complement strand
GTGTGTGAGGTGAATGCGATGGGACGGCACGATGGTCATCAATGACATGGCATCGAGGTGGCTGTTATGGTTGGCGATGTAGATAACGGGCCCATCTGGGTGTGGCGCTTTGGCCCAGACATACCGCAAGCCTATTATCAAACCAAAAACTGTCCGCCACAGCACCTTATACAAAAACCAAAGCAACCACCGCCGCCCGCTGGGAACGCGTGCATTGAACAACTCAGCATCGATGGATCTGCTAGCCATACTGGCAATTTAACCCGCCGCGGTCACTCCAAAAAAATAGATGAGGTGAAAAAACGGAGCTGCGGCGGCTGAAAACCCATCCAAACGGTCCAAATAGCCCCCGTGACCTGGAATAGCATTCCCTGAGTTTTTTATACCTAAGTCGCGTTTTATGCCGGAGGCAATCGCATCTCCCATAAAACCTGCCACGGAAACGCAGAAACCAGTGAATGCCGCCTCCCAAGCTTCCAGTGGAGTTAGAAAGCGCAAGGCCACAGCGATGAGAGTCACAGACAACACACCACCGATTAGCCCCTCCCAAGTTTTATTGGGGCTTACATTGGGCAAAACCGCGCGTTGGCCAATCGTTTTGCCCCACGCGAACTGCAGCACGTCGTTGATACCCACAAGGAAAATCAGGTACAGCAGCAACCCTTGCGGCCCAGCTGTGAAACCCGGAATGTCAGGCAGATTAAAAAGCAGGGCCAAATGGCTCATTCCATAGACCCAAGCAACAAGCGAATACGGCATTAATGAAATCGACCGCACAATTCCCTTCGTTTCGCCTCGAATTACGAGCATGAACGGAATCAAAACGAACATGAACACCGGAATAAAGGCTAAGAAGAGCGTTGTCATGCCCAAATACGCTAACGTGTATTGGACGGGAATCACAGTATAGCAGAGCAGGGCAACGTTTCGCTCGCGTTGATCCAGTTTGAGCAGCGGATACATTTCGCGCAACAAGGCAAAACTCAGAAAAGCCAAACCAAGGTGTGTAATCGCCGGATGGGCCAGGGTAGTTACGATGAAACATGCGCACATGATCCACCATGAGCGGGTACGGACCCGCAGCTCCTTGACCAACTTGCCCGGCTTTAAGAAGTTCCACGTATTCCATGCCAAGGATGACAACACCAAAATGCACAGGATGATGAAAATCACCCACTGGACCTCCGCGTTCATGCTCCAGGATTCAATCAGTTTGTTCATTGTGTTGCAGTTAAGGTGCTGCGGACGCGACGTACTGTGCTCCAAAGAAGACCGATAATCACAGCATAAATGCCATATTCGGTGTACGGTTCAATGGAGACTCCGGCACCTAACAAAAGACAAAAGACACCCCATACTAACGTGCGATCGCTTTTACCCATTGGGCCATCGTAGCATCGTTTCCCAGAGATAGATGCACCCAAAACCCCCGCGTATTCATTAATTGCAGCAAGCCATAGGATCGCTGCTACCCAACCCACATGCACCCCGGGCACCAAGGCCAATGGCCACATAACCAAAGCGTCGCTAGCAACATCTCCCAATTCATTCAATACCGCGCCTCCTTTTGAGGTCATATCAAAGTTTCGGGCCATCATGCCATCAAGTGCATTCAAGGCCATACGGAGCAGTAAACCACCAGCAACTGCAAAAAACCAAGAACGGTTGGACAGGCCGAGAACAAAAGCATAGCCCAGTCCCCCTGACAGTAAAATCGCAGCCCACGTCAACGCATTTGGGGTCACGCCTGCTCTGCGCAAGCGGTCCAGCAACGGCAACAACATGCGCTGGAAGGCAGGTTTCAAATCATACGTCGTCGGCACTCTCATTGAGGCAAGGGATATTTCTTATCAAAGGGCCGGTTGTGAATTCGCTCCCGGGGCAGCCCTTCTGGAAACCTGCCTTGTTCAAAAAAGTAAAGAAAGGGCTCACCCAGCACGTCCCACCGCTCGTACATCATGTCGTGGTCTAAAGCCACGTGAAAGGCGTCTTGGGCAGTAGAGTCGATGGTGCGCCATTCGTATACCAGCGGCCCCATCGCTTCGGCCTCAGAGCGCAAAAACCTCATAAGACGAGTAGCTCGGTTTTCGATGACGAGGCCTTTCTTGAGAGAATCGCCCATAGGAACCGGTGGCCAAACGGCCTCGCTTAAATCACGCAACACCCGGCCAAGCTTAAGCACACTGAGCTTCGGTATCCTTTCCATCGCCGCTTTGGGAGCTCGTTCTTGTGTAGGGCTTCGATCGTACACAATGGCCGTAAGGTTTGGCATCGAAATCTCTTGTAGCTGGGCATGCAGAAGATAAGCTCCGGCGATGTAACAAATGGCCTTGACTTCCCCATATTCCCCTAGACTATGCTCCTCAACAAAATTTGCCAAAGCTTCAGAACTAGCCGAAAGGGATTCTCGCAACAAGACATCTGGAATGTAAACATCCATACCAGAATCCTGCCAAAATTCCATCTGCGCTTTGCAGCCCCCGCGTGACCCACCAAATCCATTCAAAATGAGAAGCGCTGTCTTTTCAGGTTTCGGCGCATCGGAATGCAAGTAGACCCAATGTCTGGCGAGGACCTCTTGGGAGAAGGAAAAGACAACAAGAAGCAATAGGGGGTATAACCTAGGCATAAGGCAAAGTACAAATTTTACGGAAAGGCTTCGTTCAGTATCCGTCTCATCTTCTTTGATCATGTCGCACACCCGAACCAATTTATCCATTGTACAACACCGTCTGCCGAGCCTTCTGCGAAATAACCAAAATTAACCTGGGCTTCGCTCGCGATTGAGATGGGTTTTTAAATCCTGAGAGTTTTTAATGGAGAAGTTGCGCTCAGCGTTGGCGGTGCCTACCTTTTCACCCATGCTTGAAATGCTGCTCAATCGATATACCCGCGGCTTCCAACGTTATATGCCCACTCCACTGTCCATTGCAGTGCTTCTCACGCTTGTAGCGGGGGCACTCGCGATGCGCAGTGCCACACCACTCGAGGTCATGGGGGCCTGGGTTAATGGCATGTGGAGCGCAGGGCTGATCCGTTTCGGATTTCAAGCCATGTTCATGCTTGTGCTCGGTCATGTTCTGGCACTTGCACCACCCGTCCGAAACGGGCTTGAAAAGGCGGTCGTGTGGGTCGTTTCGAGCCCTCGATGGGCCGCGGGAAAAACGGCCCTGCTCGCCATGTTTCTTGGATGGCTAAACTGGGGACTAGGGCTAGTAGGCGGGGCCATCCTCGTCCGAGGTGTTATGGATATGATGAGCAAACAAGGACGCCAAAAAGAGGTGAACTTTGGTGTCATCGGAGCAGCTGGCTATTCCTCGATGTTGGTATGGCACGGAGGGCTCAGCGGTTCTGCACCGCTCAAGGTCGCAGAGATTGGCCACCTCAAGGAATTGGTAGGAGGAGCCTCATGGGCAGCTGACCTTCCTGAAGCTATTGGCCTGCGCGAAACCGTGTTCAGCAGTTGGAGTTTATTATTAACAGCGGCAGTTTTCACAACAGCTTTCGGAGTTTTCGCGTGGTTGGGGCACAACGTCAAGGCCACACTCAATGATGCGAGTAAAATCGAGCCATCTGCGCCCGCTGCACCCACCTCGGTAGCTCAAACTCCAGCAGATCAGTTGGACCAACGCCGCGGCTTATCATTGCTAGCCGGCGCGCTTTGCTTCGCTGGAGCGGTCTGGTGGTCACAACAAGGACCGCCACTCAGGCAACTCCGCTTCATCACCCCAGACTGGATTAACCTGTTGCTATTAGGCCTTGCCTTATTAGCCCACCCTTCCATACGCGCTTTTTTAAACGCCCTAGATGAAGCAATCTCCGGGGCCTCGGGAATCCTCGTTCAATTTCCTATTTATTTTGGCATCATGGGCATGGTAACTGGAACTGATTTGGGAACCTGGCTTGCCGAAGGATTAGTCGGAGCCACCTCTCAATCGTGGTTACCAGTCGCTTTGTTTGCTTCTTCAGGTGTCCTCAATGTTTTTGTCCCTAGTGGCGGTGGTCAATGGGCTGTGCAAGGGCCACTCGTATTGGAATCCTGTCAAGCCCTCGGGTTGGATCTTCCTCGTGGAATTATGGCTATGGCGTACGGTGATCAATTGACCAATATGCTCCAGCCGTTCTGGGCATTGCCCTTACTTGGCATCACTGGACTCAAAGCACGCGATATCTTGCCCTACACCCTGCTTTTGATGTTAGTTGCTGGATCCGTCATGCTCATAGGAATGCTCACGTGGGGCGGTGGATGAAAACTGTTATGAATCCACAATCCCATCTCACCGTCTTCCATGCAGACGCCTTTGTGTCCAGAGGATTTCTGGGAAATGTCGCTTGCGTTGTGCCACTCAAGGAATGGCTAGACGACAACGAATTGCTGCGCATTGCAGCAGAAAACGCCGTCCCGGAAACCGCATACATCGTAAAATCTGGGAATGAATACCAACTTCGGTGGTTTACTCCAGACATTGAAATGGACTTGTGTGGTCATGCTACACTGGCCGCAGGTCACGTCGTTCTCAGCGAATTGGAACTCGCGAGCGAGCATGTTATGTTCTCGTCCGTTAGCGGTCCCTTAAAAGTGAGCCGTAAAGACAACAAATACGCAATGCATCTTCCAATCAGGAGGCCAGAACCAGCGACATTGCCAGATTCCATTGGCAAATCTCTCAACATCCAGCCTCTTGAAGTGCTCAAGGCACGTGATTACGTTTTGGTGTACGATAACCAAGAAGACATCGTTAACATCACCATTGATCGTCCTGTTTTTGATCAAATCAATCTCGGTACTGGTGGAGTCATTGTCACTGCTCCCGGAATCTCATGTGACTTTGTATCACGATTTTTCACCCCACAAGCGACGATCCTCGAGGACCCGGTGACAGGATCCGCACATTGCTCCCTCGCTCCATACTGGGCTAAGCACATGGGCCAAACCGACTTACATGCTAGGCAACTTTCAGCGCAAGGAGGCGAACTTCAATGCTTCGTTCACAGCGAAACCGTCGAAATTGTGGGGGCAGCGCAGACGTCCAATGAAGGCCATATCGCGGTGAACTAACCCCGGCTTGCCTTGTTGTTCCATCATGGCAGCATTTCTTTCCTCCTGGCCTCTAGCAATCTTTACCCTTCTGGCATCAACCCTCATGATTGGCACCGCATGCTCATCCCAATCGACTGATTCCAAGTCCCTTCCATTGGTCATCGATTTTGCAAACGATGAAACTTGGAGGCCTATAAACGATGGGGTCATGGGCGGCCTTTCAGAAGGGCAAATTGAATGGAGTGATGGAATGCACTGGATGGGTGAGACACGTCTGGAAAATAATGGTGGATTCAGTTCCGTTCGCGCGGAATGGGGGGAATACAACCTTCAAGATGTCAACGCAATCACAATCCGCTGCAAAGGCGAAGGCGGCCCTTTCAAGCTCACCATGGAAATGTCCCAACGTTGGTGGATGCCATATGCTTATGCCTCCTTCGAACCATCAGAGGATTGGCAAGAAATCAGCATTGAAGTCGAGGACATAAAATGGAGTCAGGCCTTTACCGGCGACCTCGAAGCCCTGCCTTTGGCTCAAGCCCTTGGTGATGTCATTCGATTGGGTCTGATGAAATATGATGGGACAGCCCAAGCATTTGACCTCGAAGTCTCTTTTATCCGGTTCGATTGAGTTCAAGTTATTCCAGCCTCAGCTTTCTGGCAACCTCTTGAGCTCGAACAACTAAAGCCCGCACATCAGTATCAAGTGGGCCGTGTGCCAACCCTACCGCCATCCGACGGAAAGGTCGAACACTCGGTTTTCCGAAAATTCGGAAGTCTGTATCGGGTAGAACTGCATCGGAATCGACGTGAACAACAGGCGAGTCTCCCGCCATTGCGCCTTCAGAAGCCAAAACCACCGCACTCGCCCCGTTACGCAAATGTTCTATGGACAACACCGGGATATTCAACACCGCTCGAGCATGCAGTTCAAACTCCGAAAAATTTTGAGTGCCCGCAAGAGTCACCATGCCTGTATCGTGGGGCCGCGGGGAGAGCTCGGAAAAATAGACGCTGCCCTCGCTGTCCTCCGTCGCATTTTGGATAAAAAACTCCACGCCCCAGATGCCAGCACCGCCGAGAGATGTAGTCACAGATTTAGCCATTCGCTGTGCTTCTTCTAAAAGGTGCGGTGCCATGGGCATAGGCTGCCAGCTCTCTTGGTAATCACCACGTTCTTGACGGTGTCCAATTGGCGGACAGAACAAAGTAGGGCCGCGCTGTTGGGTCAAAGTCAACAGCGTAATTTCATAATCGAAATCGATGAACGATTCCACAATGACCTCAGCCAAATCGCCACGTGATCCGCTCATAGCATAATCCCAGGCTGTTTTGATGTCCTCTTCAGACCGAATGACGGACTGGCCTTTACCTGAGCTCGACATTAACGGCTTAACCACACAGGGGATGCCCACGGCGTTCACGCCCTCTGCCAATTCATCATAAGATGCAGCGTACCTGTATGGAGCGGTTTTCAATTTCAACTCCGCTGCCGCCAAATCCCGAATGGCCTTCCGATTCATTGTGAAGTTCGCCGCTCGAGCCGAAGGCACCACGTGGATTCCCTGCTCCTCGTAAGCGTAAAATCGTTCTGTTCTGATGGATTCAACCTCAGGCACGATGATATCCGGTTGATGCTTGGCAACAACTCCATCTAATGCCTCACCATCGAGCATGTTAATGACCTCACAGTCATCTGCTACCTGCATGGCCGGTGCTCCTGCATAGGAATCAACAGCGACAACAGTTTGACCGTACCGTTGGAGGGCAATGACGACTTCTTTGCCGAGTTCACCAGAACCGAGGAGTAGGACTTTTTTGTGCATTATGCAACGATTCGTGTTTTGTCGTAGATCAAAATTAGATTACTCAGTGGAGTTCACGAAACGGAAGTGGGCGCGTGCCGTTTCGTGGGCTTCAATATCCGCTCGCTCCATTCGCTGCTTACGGAATTTACCAGCATGATATAAGTCCGCTTGGTTATCGTAAAACGGACTAAAAACATTTCCGGACTGGCCGGTGGGCAGGATGCTCTCAGCAAAATCGACAGCTGCGAAATCAATTCCAATACGCATTGAAGGGCCAGAGAAGACGTCATAGTTTACGGCCTCTTTCAGCTTGAACTCGTACTTATTGAGTGCGTCTTTTGCAGATGGCAAAGCAAATGGACCTACATTCAAGAGGTCTCCTACGAGTGGAGCATCGGTCATCGCGTGGCGGTGCACAACGGAGTGAAGGCGGCCGTACTTCCACTCGCTTACGTCTTTACCTAGCACCTGTATAAGATCAGACCTAGCCGCTAACAA
>DIHQ01000085.1:9503-17057 GCA_002420235.1 Flavobacteriales bacterium UBA5692 | reverse complement strand
ACATAAAGCAATTTCAAAAGAAGTTCTATGGGGAGGGGGGCGCTCACCTTTCAGCGTTAGTTATGGCAAAATGATGATGTGGTATTTCCTCGTATCAGATGCCTTGACATTTGGAGGACTGCTCACAGCATACGGCTTCGTGCGGGCAAGCAGCACGGATGCTTGGCCCATCGGCGAACAAGTCTTCCGAGCACTTCCTGGATTAGAAGGAAAATATCCACTCATTTATGTGGCTTTTATGACCTTTCTACTCATTGTTTCTTCTGTAACCATGGTTTTAGCAGTTGAAGCCGGGCATCGCAACGATAAAAGTGGAGTTATTCGCTGGCTTGGTCTGACCATCTTAGGTGGATTTTTCTTTCTGGGATCTCAAGCATGGGAATGGTCGCACTACATACATGGAAGCGGCGGGGCATTCTTACTGGCCGAAGACATCTCAGTCACAGCAAATGATGGTCAGATTTTTAATCTGACCAAGGGCGAACCCGTCTTTATGGATCATCACTTCGGTCATTTAGTTGAGCCTTGGATTGAAGGAAATCCAAACGTTTCTCTGGTTCAGAGTGATGAAGGTATCAAATTGGTCGAAATGGGCGAGCACTCCCACGAAGCAGGACTAAATACTTTGACCCTGAACAAATATGTCGAGAATGAATCATTTGTGAGTGGTGATGAAGCGATGAAATTGTGGAATATTCGCTCCAGTACATTCGCTTTCGGCGCTAACATGCACGACAACGAATATGCGATACAGCAATCCTACGCAAACCTGTTTTTTTTCATTACTGGTTTTCATGGTTTTCATGTTTTCTCAGGTGTGGTAATCAATATCATCGTTTTCATCATGGCGATCAAAGGTGTTTTCGAGCGCCGCAAGCATTACGAGATGGTAGAGAAAATTGGATTATACTGGCACTTCGTAGACCTCGTTTGGGTCTTTGTTTTCACTTTCTTCTATCTTGTTTAATCCGCATTAGCCTCAAACCCAGTAATCATGGAGCGCGACGATCTTATTGTAAACGACAGCTATGCACTCAACTCACACCACAGTGAAGAGGAGGGCGCCAAGATTCGTAAGAACATTTGGAAGGTTACCGGTATCCTCACACTGCTGACCACCGTAGAAGTCATAATGGGTATTTACTTCAAACGTGCTGAGACCTTCACTTGGACCATGATCAAGTGGTCTTTTATAATCCTCACCGTGGTAAAAGCCGCATATATCGTTCTGGTCTTCATGCATTTAGGCGAGGAGCGAAGTAACCTGAAAAAAGTGATTATTGCGCCATACATTCTCTTCATCGGATATTTGATTTTCATCGCCATTTCAGAAGGTTTCGGACACTTAGGAAACTTCAATACCTTCCATTGATAGAAGAATTTGAAATCCGACTGAGTTGAACCTCATTGCTGATTCGCTGGTTTAATTCCTGTGAACACATCTATCAAAAGAATCCTAAAAAAGTATTCAGTTCTGCTGGGTATCATGCTCGGGTTACCCTTAATCGGGCTGATGGTTTTGGGGGTGCACGGAGAACATCACTTTAATACCCTCCCGTATTTCACCGAATCAGGTACGACAGAAACGTTCAACGAGGGTGTCCAACAAGTCAAACCATTTCTATTGACAAATCACCTAGGTGAGTCTTTTCATTCCAAATCACTAAACGGCAAGGTCTGGTTGGCAGCCTTCTTCGCAACTGATGCGCCACACGTGGCTCAGGTGACCAAGCAACTCCTATGGCCTAACTTCCGCTACCGAGACGAGAACGACATCACAACAGTATGTTTCACGCTCAATGCGGTTCACGACACCCCTGATGTACTCGCGAAGTATGTCAAGCGAAATACGAGGTACAATGGATTTGATGGCAAGTGGCAATTCCTTACAGGTGAGCAACCGAAGATTGATGCAATTATCGCGGAATCCTTTATGATAGAACGGGATCCGTCGGATCCCAACAATATTGCCACGCTTTGGCTAGTTGATAGCAAAGGCTACTTACGCGGGGTGTACCACGCAGCTTCTGAAGATGCCATTAAAGACGCGGTTGAAGACATTGCATTGCTCCAAAAAGAGATGGATGAGGTGGCCTACGCTAAGAAGAAACGCGCTGAGGAATTAGCCAAACTCCTACCTCTTCCTGTACTCGGTCCAATGGGGCATACGGTGCCGCCGTTTGCCTTTATCGATAGAGACAGCATGGAATTTTCGCATAACGATTGTTCGGCACAGTTGCGTGTGGTTGACTTTTTCTTCACAACCTGCCCGACCATTTGTCCCATCATGTCGAGCCAGATGGCGCGACTCCAAGAGGGTATTCGGGCCAAAGGCTTGGAAGGCGAGGTTAGGCTTGTAAGCCACACCGTCGATCCCGATTACGATACGCCATCGCGGTTGAAATCCTACGGTGAAAGACTCGGGCAAGACCCCGAAATTTGGAAGTTGCTGACTGGCAATAAAGAGGACCTGTACGATATCGCCCGAAATGGATACTTCCTCACTGCCATTGAAAGCGACACGGCAGCCGGTGGTATTTTTCACAGCGACCTCTTCGCCCTCATCGATCGCAGTGGACAAATTCGTGGGTACTACGATGGCACAGACACAGATGAAGTAGATCAGCTGCTAGATGCTGTGGAACAACTCTGGGCACTCAACGAGTAAGCCATGGTAAAAAACGAAAAAAACGTTAGGCGATTCATTTGGATCATGGCAGTCGTCATTCCTGCAGCCGTAGCGTTGTTATTTCTCATTCCACCGATTGAAACCCTGTCGGAGTCCACCCGCCGGTCCTTATACGTTCTTCCCAAGCTAAATGCCATCTTCAATGGCACTGCATTCTGCTGCCTTTTTGGAGCATTCATTGCAATCCGCAACAAGAATATTAAAGTCCATCGAGCTTTTACTTCCACAGCCTTGGCATTGAGTGTCCTGTTTCTCCTTAGCTATGTCGCCTTTCACTTAACCACAGAGTCTACCAAATATGGGGGTCAAGGATGGATTCGAAGTGTCTACTTTTTTATACTAATCTCCCATATCATACTATCCACCGGTATCATTCCACTTGTTCTTTTTACATACGCGAGGGGTTTGGGTATGCAGCTGGAAAAACACCGCAAAATCGCTAAATTCACCTGGCCTATTTGGATGTACGTCACCGCTACTGGGGTCATTGTCTACCTCATGATTTCACCCTATTATCCGCATTAGTATGAATTGGTTGCGCAAAATCCTACCTCTTTTTCTGGCATTTTTTGCTCTTTGCGTGTTGGAAAATGCAATTGGACAATGTGTCATGTGTAAGGCGGTCGCTGAGGATAGCGCCGATGACGGAGGGCTGGGCGCTGGACTAAACCGAGGAATTCTGTACTTGATGGCGGTCCCATATATTTTGCTTTCTGCTCTATTCTTCGTAATTTATAAGAAGCGCAAAAGCGCCTCTTAACCGAAGAATCACATGACTGCCGTACGCTACGCCCACATATTTGGGCTGCTCTTTGGGCTGCTGTCCAGCAGAGGCGCCAATGCCCAATTCGTGGTAGAGCGGAGTCCGTGGTTGGACAGCGAGACAGTAACAGAAGAACCAGTAAATCAGAGATGGGCCGTTGCGAATCAAAGCACAACCCAGCTCATAAAAACCGAGCTAACTGTTGAAGGTTTCAATCCCCGAAAACCAGTCCAGTTGAAGGTGGAAGAAGACACCGCACTTGAATTAGCACCCTATCGACGGTATAGCCGCTTATGTGTGGAGCCTAATTTTATGCTGTACGCCGATTTCATCTATGCCGATCCGGAGTTGCCTGCAGATACCCTGATGCTAAAGCCTTTGGCTATAGGCCTTGAAACAGCCCTTCCAGCTGTTGAGTTCATGCCCGGCACAGAGGAGTTATATTTCACTTCAGCACCAGCCTTACAAGCTCTGCGAAAGTTCATTGAAGTTAATCCAACCGTTTCTGTAGCCATTATCGGACACGACAACGAAGACGTCTTGGAACCTGATCGAACTAGTCGCAACCGGGCACGAGCGGTGTTTGAGTACCTTGTATCATCTGGAGTCAAACCAAACCGGCTGTCTGTGGAGGGACGAGGCGCATCACAACGCATTTACACCCATCCATCAACCCCACAGGAAGCACAAGCCAACCGGCGCATCAGCATTCGCGTCACGAATTATTGATACGTCGTCTGCAGACCGTTGCTTTGGGTTAATTTTGTCTATGCGCATTGTTAAACCTGCCATTCCACTATCTGTGTCACTTGTGCTCGGATTCGTGGCTTCGGTCCCCTCACAGTCAGCTGCTCAACAAGCTTGGTCATTGCAGCGATGTCTTGACCATGCTTTTGAGCACAACATACAAATTCAACTCGGTCAACTTGGTGAGGCCAGTGCTGCTATAGGCACACAAACTGCAAAAGGGGCATTTCTCCCAAACCTCAATGCGAATCTATCCCACGGCTACAACTTCGGCCGAACCATCGACCCGTTCACGAACCAATTCGTTGAATCCTCTGCCATCCGGTCCAACAGCTTTGGTTTGAGCACCGGTATGGTCTTGTTCAACGGGTTCCAAAATCACCTCAACCTGCGGAGAGCGAAATTAGCCCAAGCCTCCGCTGAAGCCCAACTGCAAGTCACCGAGAACAGTATCATCCTGACAATTGCCGGGGCATTCTTGAACGTCCTGTTCCAAGAGGAATTCTTACGGGTAGCCGAATTTAATCGCCAAGCCACAGCTCGCCAGGTAGAACGCATGCGGAGCATGGTTGCCGCTGGAGCTGCCGCAGAATTTGATCTTTATGACGTTGAAGCACAGCTCGCCTCCGATGAAGCCAACATTGTAAGCACCAAAAATGCGCTCGGATTGGCCAAACTGAATTTGGTGCAGCTTCTCCAATTGCCCGCATCAGAATCCGACAGTTTCGAACTTGTCCGGCCATCAGACGATGATCTTCAGCGGACCAATTTACCTTCCTCGCCAGCTGCTGCCGTAGCATATGCCCTCAGTTCCTTCCCAGAAATTCAGCAAGCTGAGCTGCAGGTAGAAGATGCCTTCATCGGTTTGGACATAGCCAAATCCGGTCGCTATCCTCGTCTGTTCGCAAGCTACAACATCGGAACTGGATACTCTGGTGCCTCGAGTAGCATTGACGGATCCCCTTCATTAGAGGAATATGTACTCGGTTCCCTGGTAGTTGACGACAGTACGTCTTACGACCTCGTCGCCCAACAAGAAGTATACAACTTCATCACCACCCCATTTAATGATCAGCTTAGCCAAAACTTCAACCAAAGCGTGTTCTTCTCTATGAACGTGCCAATCTTCAATAATTTCAATATCAAATCGTCCATTGAACAAGCAGAAGTGGATGCCATACGCGCGCAGCATCAACTCGAACAAACCAAGCAGACCCTAACAACGAGTATCGAATCGGCATGGGCAGATGCCCGTGCTGCTTCGGAGCAGTCCATTGCCCAAGAGGCAGCACTTGTCTCTGCAGAGCGTGCCTTTTTGAATACCGAAAAACGATACGAAGCCGGAGCAGCCACAGCTATCGACTACGCCGATGCGCGCACGCTATTTGATAACGCCCGAATAAACGCTTTGCGCGCTAAGTATGACTTGGCGTTCAAGAGCCGCATATTGGACTTCTATACGGGCAAAGCGATGACCTTTCGATAAAACTCCGACCATGAAATTCACAAGAAAATTCTGGATCATCAGCATATTCGCCATCATCGTGCTTGGCGCTGCCGGTAAATGGTACGGAGGACGAGAGACTTTGGACCAAATTTCTGTGGAACAGGTGGTTGTCCATGACATTGTCGAGCGTGTCTCGGCTTCGGGAAAGATTCAGCCCGAGACCGAAGTGAACATCACTGCTGAAGTGAGCGGCCAAATCGTGGCTTTACCAGTGAAAGAAGGTGACCGGGTGGAAAAGGGGGACTTGCTCGTTCAGATAAATCCCGATTTGTATCAAGCGGCGCTCAATCGCGCGCAGGCCGCCGCAAACAGCGCACGGTCCAGCCTTGCCTCCGCCAAAGCGCAACACGCTCAAGCTAACGCCCAATTCTTCGCTGCAGAAAAGAACTGGCAACGCACACAGCAGCTGTTCCTGAACAACGTCGTCTCAGAAGCTGATTATGATGCTGGGGAGGCCAACTTCATCAGCTCCGAGGCGACCCTTAACGCTGCAAAGGAATCCATCCGTAGTGCCGAATTTGCCATTTCGAGTGCCGAGGCTTCTGTTCAGGAAGCACGAGATAACTTGGGACGCACCACTTTGTTGGCCCCCCAATCTGGCACTGTTACTGCACTCATCAAGGAGGTGGGTGAAAGCGTCCAAGGCAACGGGTTTACCGCAGGTGAAGTTGTTATGAAGGTGTCTGATTTATCCATTATGGAAGTGGATGTGGAGGTAAACGAAAGTGATATTGTACGAGTCGGCATGCACGACGCAGCTGAGGTCGAAGTCGATGCCTACATCAATGAAACCTTCATTGGTTCCGTAACCGAAATCGGAAATACGGCTTTGAATGCGGGAATCCATGGCTTCGCCATGGATCAGGTGACCAATTTCTCCGTCAAGGTTAGGCTTCAGCCCGAAAGTTATGCGGAATTGCTGACCACATTGGAAGACGTCTCATCACCTTTCCGGCCGGGGATGAGTGCAAAAGTGGATATTCTTACTCGGAGTGCAGACGGGGCGGTATCCGTTCCAATTCAGTCCGTTACCAAACGCGAATCCGACGAGGGTGAGGATGAACTAGGGGTTTTTGTTTTGGAGCGAAGTAGGCAGGTGCGATGGCAACGGGTAGAAACGGGCATCCAAGACAACCAATACATTGAGATACAATCCGGACTTGACACCACCATGACCGTCGTAATTGGCCCTTACCAATGCGTATCCCGCACCCTGGATGACGGTGATGAAGTGACGATAAATTCGAACAAAAAACCGCAAGATAAACGATGAGCGAGCGGATCTTAGCCATTGAAACCTCTACCCTCTCATGCTCCGTAGCTTTATTCCAAGGCGACGTGTGTATTCATGCAAATCAATGTTGCGAATCACAACATGTCCACGCCTCTGGTCTGCTCCCCATGATTGATGCCGCGATGGACAAAAGTGGGTGGCGAGTAGCTAATCTAGCAGCCGTTGCCGTGTGCGGTGGTCCAGGAAGTTACACAGGATTGCGAATTGGCACCTCCGCAGCTAAGGGCATCTGCCACGCAAAAGGCATCCCACTCATTGCAATAAATAGTTTGGAAATCCAAGCCTACCACCTCGCGTCCTCAGCACTACTGCAGATAGATAGTATTGTAATTGCCGTCATAGATGCTCGTCGTAATGAAGTGTACACACAGACGTTTCGCTGGTCAGGAAGGCACTTCGAAGCCCTGGATGAAACGCGTGCCTTAGTGATTGATCCCAACACCAACGCAAAAGCTCTTTTCCCAGCTGCCACTGGCGGCACCTTCGTGGTTGGAGATGCTGCAGAAAAAGTACAACGCCTGCTCAAAGGCAAAGGATTGAATTGGCAATTTATA
>DIHQ01000085.1:0-9190 GCA_002420235.1 Flavobacteriales bacterium UBA5692 | reverse complement strand
CCCGCCAATCCAACAGCCGAATGCGCGCGTATCTCCGTACGAAATGCCATGGCCGAGCAGCGATTTGAAGACGTCGCGTATTATACCCCGAAGTACCTTAAAGACTTTCAGGCCGGCAAACCTAAAGACCCACTCGGATTGCGAAAATCTACCTCCGCATGAAGCCCGTATCCTACTTACGAAGCACAGCTATCGCCAGCGCGGCGCTGATTTTATTCCAAGCACGTTGCAATGACCCGCAGCAATTCATTCCGTACGTCCCAGTTGATTTTTCCATCAACATCAACCTGCCCGCATACATTAACTTGTCAGTTCCCAGCGGCCATATTACAGTTAATGGGGGATCACAAGGAATCATCCTCTACCGGTATACACTAGATCAGTTCGTAGCGCTCGACCGGCACAGCACATTTGACATCCCAGCCAATTGCCAAGTTGAAGTAGCGGAAGACGGACTGCTCATTATAGACCCTTGTAGCAATTCCGAATGGCTGATTATTGACGGTTCCGTAGTTGCTGGAGACGCAATCTACCCGTTGCACCGCTATGCGACACAGTGGAACGACCCCGTGCTTCGGATTTTTAACCCTTAGTAATGCTTCTTGGCATCCGCCGCTCAAATAAGGAGGGCACCAACACAATCAAAAAAGAAGGCAACGGCGATTGTAAGAATGCCAAAAATTCGTGTGCCACACTGTAACCCGCCTTCCCAGGCACCAAAATTAGAAATCCTCCCATAACGATTCCAGCGATGGAGTACATGACCATTAGCCATGGCCAGCGTTCGAAATGGCCAGTAGTTTGCAAAAACAGGGCATCTAGTCCAAAAAACGCTAGGAGAATCCCAATACTCAGTGCCCATTTCATAAGTGCCAATTCAGACAAAGAATAACAATGAAATCCACTCCACGTATGCTCCATGGTATAGTAATGAATCCGCTGGGGTTGCTGGTTATCAAGCCACCAGTTTTGTCGCAATTTCGGTGACATATTGGCCACATCAGGGTTTTCCTGTAACACGTGGATATAGTGGTTCAGTTGCACTTTAGCCCGCTGTTGGTAAAATCCAAAAACAAGCATGACCGCCAAGACCAGCAGCCAGAGTGGGCGGGACCAAGGAAGAATGGATTTGTTGGTGTGGGCATTCATGCCTGTTGCGTCTGCGGGCCTTTCAATCCGCGGATACCCCCCGCAGCATATCCGTACCAAAGCGCAAATATTATACAGTAGACAAATACCGTGAACGTATAATCATGGTTGAATTTGAGCGCTTCTTCTCCAAAGTAGAGTTGAATCATTAAGAGGCTGATGATGCGCAGAATATTCGTGGCATGGATGGCTGCAATACCTGCTGGGATGTACCAGAATTTTCTGGCCCAACGCCCAGGAAAAGAAAGAATGAAAATGGAGAATAAAGCAAAAAGTGCAACTCCATCACACGATGGTCCGACCAGGACGCCCTGTGCTTCATGGATTCCTACTCGATAACGAAATTCACCGTCGTTCTCTTGAAAGAAGGTTATCGGCTCATATCCCACCACATTCATTGCGGCTTCAGTCATAACAATGAGATTTTCGGTGATGTACTCATCCAACTTAGTGGACGGCTTCAGGTATGTCTCATATGCCAAGTGCCAAACAATGTACCCGCCAAAACCTAAGACCAGAAAACGGAAAACGTCCGGGTGAGACCGGACGAATTCACGAAATTTCTGTGTCCAAATCATCCCTGATCAGTAGCGGTAAAGATCAGATTTAAAGGGCCCTTGGACAGGAACTCCAATGTATTCCGCCTGTTCCAGCGTCAAAGTCTCTAGCTCAACATTGATTTTATCCAAGTGTAAGCGCGCCACCTCCTCATCCAAGTGCTTCGGCAAGGTAACTACTTCATTCTTGTATGCATCGGCATTTTGCCACAGCTCCAATTGAGCAATGGTCTGATTTGTGAAAGAATTAGACATCACGAAGCTCGGATGACCAGTTGCACAGCCCAAGTTCACTAGACGCCCTTCGGCGAGCAAAATAATGTCGTTACCATTCACATTGTATAAATCTACTTGTGGCTTTATGGTATCCTTTGTCGCACCGTGGTTTGCATTCAACCACGCTACGTCAATTTCATTGTCGAAGTGCCCAATATTGCAGACAATTGCTTTATCCTTCATTGCAGTGAAATGTTCACCTCGAATGATGTCTTTGTTACCCGTTGCTGTGCAGATGATGTCAGACTCCACTACCGCATCAGCCATGCGCTTCACTTCGTAACCGTCCATGGCTGCCTGCAACGCACAAATGGGATCAATCTCCGTCACAATGACTCGACATCCCGCATTGCGCAGCGACTCTGCAGTGCCTTTACCCACATCACCATATCCTGCAACGACAGCAACTTTACCTGCCATCATGACGTCTGTTGCCCGGCGAATGGCATCTACAGCGGACTCTCGACAACCATACTTGTTGTCAAACTTGGACTTGGTAACGGAATCATTGACATTAATTGCTGGCATGGGCAATGTGCCTGCCTTCATCCGATCATACAATCGAAGTACGCCCGTCGTAGTCTCTTCGGATAAGCCCTTAATGCCGCCAGCAAGTTGCGGAAACTCATCCAACACCATATTCGTAAGATCTCCGCCGTCGTCCAATATTAGATTCAACGGTTGGCGCTCCTCACCAAAGAACAATGTTTGACGAATGCACCAATCAAATTCATTTTCATTCATGCCCTTCCAAGCATATACCGGGATACCAGCAGCAGCGATGGCGGCAGCAGCGTGGTCTTGCGTTGAGAAGATGTTGCACGATGACCACGTAACATCTGCCCCGAGTTCAGCGAGCGTCTCAATGAGTACAGCCGTTTGAATTGTCATGTGCAGGCATCCTGCGATACGTGCACCCTTCAGCGGCTTCTCTTCTCCATATTTGGCCCGCAATGCCATCAAGCCCGGCATTTCAGCTTCGGCCAAACGGATTTCTTTACGACCCCACTCAGCAAGGCTGATGTCCTTTACTTTGTAGGGTAAGTATTCTGTAGTCATTACTGTACTCATGAGGAATCTATTTCGTCGGCAAAATTAGTACAATCTTTACTACCCTTGCACCCCCTGAATGCACGTCAATGGCCGATTTTACCGTGATTTTCAAAAGTTTGGCACCACTGGCCGCTGCTGGCTTCGGCAAATTCGATGCCGCGACTGTGGCGAAATGGGCCACTACACAGGTACGGTTTCCCAACCGAAAGGTCTCCGATTTATCCCCAGTTCGTCAAATGGAGCATTGGTGCGTTGATCAGGTTTTGAACTCTGTCGGCCACGGGTGTTTACGTATAAATCACAACCGCAATGGCAGACCGGAGGTTGAAGGCAGCCCTAATATTCATATTAGTATTGCTCACCATTCCATTGAGGACGGTTGTTGGGCGGCTATCGCTTTAAGCGATGTTCAAGTTGGTATTGACGTGGAGGCCGAGCGCGGACAGCTGCAACAGATCGCCCCGCGATTTTTAAGTGTATCGGAACGAAAAGAAATAGGGGAAACACCTGCTGCTCTGGCCGCAACGTGGGCGATCAAGGAATGCATGTTCAAATCCTTCGGTCCAGCCCTTGACCTTAGACAAGATATGGAAGTCGTTTGGCCCGGGTTGAAGAGAGCATGTAAATCGGGAGTAATTGGACGAGTACACGGCACGGAATGGCGCTATCGGATTGAACCGCTGCGAAATGATGCTGGCCACACTCCTGTTTGGTTAGCACTAGGGCCCGTGCTAGACTAAGGGGCATAAAAAAGGAGCATATGAGCTCTCTTTCCAAAATTCATTAAGCACACAGTGCAAAACCTCTGTCTTAGCGTTCGATGCCTTTGTGGCGTCGCTCCGAGCTAACGCTTAGCTTCTTCCGTCCCTTCGCCCGTCGTGAGCTCAAAACATTCCGTCCACTGACAGATGACATGCGCTTACGGAAACCGTGCTTGTTTCTCCGCTTGCGAACTGAAGGTTGAAATGTCCTTTTCATAGTTTACATAATTACAAGGAGAAGAGGGACTCCCTGAAATATAGGGACGGCAAAGATAAACACAGATTCTGTGTGTCCAAGCCTTCCGGCAGGAAAGATGTGATTTTCACCCCCATCACCGCGAATTCACTTGTAATTTAGCCCCAATGGAACAGACCGTAGAAGAAGCAAGGAAGTTCAATTGGAAGAACTGGGCAGCGGTGCGAAAAATGGGGCACTACCTTCGTCCACATGCTTGGGGTTACGCACTAGGCGTATTGATCATCAGTTTGAGTGGAATACTAACCCTTTTGGTCACACGGCTCTGGGGTCAACTTGGTGGTGTAGGAACATCCTCTAGCGAAGATGCTGTGGTTGAATCTCCAATGGCTGCGCTGAACATAAACATGCACAACTTGGTAGAAATCGGCTGGCTCATTCTCATCGTATTAGCAGTGCAAGCTGCCCTAAGCTTCGGAAGGGTCCTGCTTTTTGCAAAAATGACTGAAGATATGATGCTATCCATGCGCAATGACGCGTTCGAGGCCATCGTTAGCATGCCCATGAGATTTTTTGATACGCGGAGCGTAGGCGACCTGAACAGCCGGGTTTCCGCAGATATCACCGCCATTCAAGATGTCTTTACGACAACTTTTGCCGAATTACTGCGCCAAGTCATCATCATAGTCGGCGGTATTTTAGCCTTGCTATACTTCTCGGTGACACTCACTTTGTTGATGCTGGCAACGCTGCCTGTCATGATCATTGCCGCCATTTTGTTTGGTCGTTTCATCCGCATGCTCTCTAAACGCACCCAAGACCAGGTTGCAGCATCCAATACCATTGTGCAGGAAACGCTCACGGGCATTATCAGTGTCAAAAGCTTCGCCAATGAAGCATGGGAAGTGTCACGCTACCTTCGAAGCATCAAGGACATCCGTTCATTAGCAATGCGGGGAGCTATCTGGCGCGGGGCATTCGCGTCGTTCATCATCCTTTTCATCTTTGGCGCAATTACCCTCGTCATCTTCAAAGGTGCAGAATTGATGATGGAAGGTGGATTGGCCAGCGAACACTTTTTCACGTTCCTACTGATGACAGGATTGGTAGCTGGGTCAATCGGTGGCATCGCCGCCCAGTTCTCGGCTTTGCAGCAGGGTTTAGGTGCCATCGAAAGTCTGATGGAGTTGATGGACGAGTCCCGCGAAGACGTAGTTACGCAGACAAAACAACCGTACCCTGCATTTCAACTGCGAGGTGAGGTATCCTTCGAAAACGTTTGCTTCCACTACGCCAACCGCGCCGACGTAACCGTTTTGTCGGGAGTCAACCTTCACATTGAACCCGGTAAGCGTGTCGCTTTGGTTGGCCCGTCAGGAGCAGGAAAATCCACAATCGCATCTTTACTCCAGCGTTTTCACGAACCCACAGGGGGAATTATCAAAGTAGACGGAAGGCCACTCAGCGAATACGACCTAACCGGATTCCGAAAACGTATCGCTTTTGTTCCGCAAGAAGTCATCCTCTTTGGAGGCGACATCCGCAGCAATATTGCATATGGCAAAACCGATGCCTCTGAATCCGAAATTCGATTGGCGGCGGAGCAAGCCAACGCCTTGGATTTTATCGAGTCCTTCCCAAATGGCTTCGCAACGGTAGTTGGCGAACGTGGAGTGCAACTCTCCGGCGGGCAACGTCAGCGCATCGCCATTGCCAGAGCCATTTTACGCGACCCGGATATTTTGATTCTAGACGAGGCGACAAGTGCCTTGGATGCCAATAGTGAAAAAGAAGTACAGATCGCGCTGGATGCACTTATGCGGGACCGCAGCAGTCTGATTATCGCTCACCGACTAAGCACCATCAAAAACGCCGATCAAATTGCAGTCCTTTCTGGAGGGAGCATCCTTGAAATGGGAACGCATGATAACCTGGTTGTCCGCAGCGGAGCTTATAAGAAGTTGGTCGAGAACCAGGAAATTGATCTGGTATAAACAGTACGCTTAATGGTTACATCCAAAACAACATCGAAGGCATGAAAAAAGCACTTGTAACAGGAATAACAGGGCAAGACGGGGCTTATTTGACGGAGCTGTTGTTGGAAAAGGGATACGAAGTACATGGGATTAAGCGCCGTTCGTCCTTGCTTAATACCAGCCGCATCGACCACCTGTACCAAGATCCACATGACACTGATATCCGGCTGAAATTGCATTACGGCGATCTCACCGACAGTACCAACTTAATCCGAATCGTACAAGAAGTACAGCCCGATGAAATTTACAACTTGGCGGCCATGAGCCATGTCAAGGTGAGTTTTGATACACCCGAGTACACAGCGAACGTCGACGGCATCGGAACCCTGCGCATTCTCGAAGCCATGCGCATCTGTGGGATCGAAAAAACTTGCCGCTTCTATCAAGCCTCAACTTCAGAATTATACGGCTTGACCCAAGAAACTCCCCAAAGCGAAACGACACCTTTTCACCCGCGCAGTCCATACGGTGTCGCCAAACTCTACGGATTCTGGATTGTCAAAAATTACCGGGAGTCCTATGGCTTCCACGCATCCAACGGCATACTATTTAACCACGAGAGTCCGCGTCGCGGAGAGACTTTTGTCACCCGCAAAATCACGAGGGCAGTCGCCCAAATTCAACACGGTCTGACGGACTGCCTCTACCTCGGCAACCTCGGCGCCAAACGCGACTGGGGCCATGCAAAAGATTATGTGGAAGGCATGTGGCGCATGTTACAACAAGATCAGCCTGACGACTACGTTTTGGCCACCGGACGTACCGTCTCCATTCGCGACTTCGTCAAAATGGCATTCTCCGAGATTGGTCGTTCTATTGAATGGAGGGGCTCGGATGCTGATGAGACAGGCATTTGTTCAGAAACGGGAGAAACCCTAGTAAAAGTCGATCCGGCTTACTTCCGTCCAGCGGAAGTGGATTTGTTGGTGGGTGACGCTTGCAAGGCCAAACGCATCCTTGGGTGGAAACCCACTATTACATTGGAAGAAATCTGTGCTGAAATGGTGGCATCTGATCTTTTGCTATTCGAGCAGACTAAATACCTGCGAGACAGAGAAGGTGACGCGCCTATCCCAAATAAGGGCTAAGGCATTTTTCTGAGCCAGCTCCGCAATTCCACAGGCCAAAATCGGCAAGGAGCAAGTTTTAGAATGTTTTTGAAGCTGCCCTTTCCTTTGGCCTTGAGAATGAGGTAAAGGTTTGACCCTCGCTGAGCGGCATTCATTTCGGCTTTATGCTTGCAATAAAAATCATAATACCCAAGCCACGCTGAAGAAGAGGTGGTGATTCGAGGGCTCGATTCTTCATCATCGACATTGTGCAAAATCTTCGTGACGGTTCGGATGTGGCCCTGGTATTTAGTCAGGCGCAAAAAAATATCGTGGTCTTGTGCTGCTATCAAGGATTCATCGAATCCGTCAATTTCGAGTAAAAAAGATTTTTTTGTCAAAAAAGCACTTCCCGCACGATTTCGATAAAGAAGATCATTAAACGTGATAATTCTTTTTTTCTTCCAGATACGGATTCGACCATGGTTGGAGATAAACTTGTCATACGAGGTCACAGCAGCAACTCCATCTCGAAAAGCCGCGACCAATTCTGAAATTCGGTTAGGCTCAAAAAAATCATCATCATCCAGGTTGGCGATAAATTCGCCATTCGCCAACTGGATGGCTTTATTGCGAGCAGCACATGCCCCTTGTGGCTGATCATGCTTTGCAATCACCAGTTGACAAAGGTCCTTTTGCAAAGTCAAATAAGCCCATGTCTCGTCATCGGAGCCGTCATCGACAACAACTAATTCGATATTTTTATAGTCTTGTGAGAAGGCCGATTCAACCGCTCGTTTTAACGCTTGAATCCGATTATGAGTCGGAATGATGATGGAAACTAAAGGACCCTCTAGCATAACACAAAGGTTCTAAGCGAAGGTAAAGGAACCTGTTCACATACCTCTTATGAAAACACCCCTTGTCGCTTTCGCGTCTCGATTCATCACGATGTACTATTGAATTGTAGAAAAATCGCATTGAATGACTCATTCATACCCGTTAATCACCATCGCTATTTGCTCGTACAACCGTCGCGATTACCTATTTGACACGCTAACGGATGTGAATCGATTCAAGTCAAAACCGAAGGAAGCAGAGGTGGTGGTAATAAATAACAATTCCACCGACGGTACAGCTAAAATGTTAGAGGATTTCGAATGGACCTCACCCCTAGCTTTACTAACGTTTGTTGAATCGAAGCAAGGTTTATCTCATGCAAGGAATAGAGCAATTTTAGAAGCGAAAGGGGAATTTATTTTGTTCATCGATGATGATGTTTATGCTAAACCAGAATTCTTAAACAATTGGGTAAATAATTTGAAATCACATCCACACCTCGTGGGAGGCGGCGGACGAATCATTGTGCATTTCGATGGGGAAAAGCCCCTGTGGTTTCCCCCTGTTCTCTCTTCAATATTAGGCCATCATTTTCCCTATAAAAAATCACACAGATACAGCGGAAGGGTGTATCCTCTTGGAGGTAATATGCTGGTAAAAAAAGATTGGTTTGACGAGCATGGCGCATTTAATCCATTGCTTGGTCGAAATGGCAAAGTGCTTGGGGGGGGTGAAGAAAAAGACGTATTTGCGAAAATGAAATTGAATAACGCCGCAATCTGGTTCTTTCCTGAATGCGTCCTCAAGCACCGCATCGGTGTATCCCGTTTGTCCCGCGATTATGTCATGCGGCAGGCCTTCGGTATGGGGGCCGGCGACCGCATCCGCTGCCAAAACGCAAAGGACGTCTTCAATTGGAATTTGCTCCAATCAATCAAGGTAATGGGGACCATCGTTTACGGATGCTTATACCTACTGCGCGGAAGATTCCCTGCTACAGCCGTTTTGTTTCAATTCCGATTTGCACTCATTAGAGGATTCTACAGCCGCACAGGAGAATAACGCCACAGTCAACGAAGGTTGCACGCAACTTTCTACCAATTAGCCCCACTGCGCTTCTTCAGCAAACTTAGGTTTGAGCCATTGGAGTTCACGTTGTTCAGGTCCCGGTAACTTCAATTCGGCTTCTCAGAAATCCTGTGAAATCATGGTGTCAATTTTGAATCCGTACTCAACAATCAGAGGCTGAATCAAAAATTGTCCAGGTCAGTTG
>DIHQ01000104.1:5501-11427 GCA_002420235.1 Flavobacteriales bacterium UBA5692 | reverse complement strand
TTCTTCCCGAAGATTGGGGACCTTACCGCTCAGGACCAGTTGTCCCTTGTTGAGCAGGGCCACTTCATCGCACATTTCCTCCACGCTGCCCATATCGTGTGTCGAAAGCAGGATTGTTGTGTTCCCTTTGGCCTTTAACTCAAGGATTACTTCTCGGATTCGTTGGGCGTTGATTGGATCAAACCCGCTAAGCGGCTCGTCCAAAATCAGCAGGCGCGGCTCATGGAGCACAGAGAGGATGAATTGAATTTTTTGCGCCATACCCTTGCTGACCTCGCTGACTTCTTTGTTCCACCAGCCATCCACCTCGAGACGATCAAACCACTGACGCAGTCGTTCACGCGCTAACTTTTTGTCAAGTCCACGGAGTTGTGCAAAATACAAAGCTTGCTCACCAACCCGCATAGATTTGTATAAGCCGCGCTCTTCTGGTAAGTAGCCGATGTCTGGTAAATGATTGCGGGTTAATTGTTGGCCGAAGAACGAAATGGAACCGGCGTCCGGCGCTGTAATGCCGTTGAGCATGCGTAGAAGGGTAGTTTTACCCGCACCATTAGGGCCCAACAGTCCGAAGATACCAGATCGGGGGATTTGAAAACCAACACCCGCCAATGCGCGCTGCTGGCCAAATCGCTTTTCAATTCCTACTATATCAAGGGCCGGCGCATCATGCATGCTCGCAAATTAATCATCAAGTAAACATATCTCGCACCTTATCGAAGAACCCTTTTTCTTGGTGGTTGACATCAGGTTGGAAATTCTCAGAATCACGAAGTTGCTCAAGCAAATCGCGCTCCTCGCTGGATAGTTTTTTGGGGGTCCATACGTTTATGTTAACCAATAAATCACCATGGCCGTAACTATCTACCGCGGGCAATCCCTTTCCGCGTAAGCGTACGATGCGTCCACTTTGCGTTCCCGGATCGATATTAATTTTTGCCTTACTTCCGACCAATGGCACTTCTGCCTGTGCGCCGAGTACAGCATCTGTGAACGGTATATACAGATCGTAGTGCAGGTTTTTACCGTTGCGCTGTATTGTATCGTGCGGAATGGCCTCGATGACAACGAGCAAGTCACCCGGAACGCCACCCATCGGAGCGCCATTTCCTTCCCCGCGTACGCTCAATTGCATGCCATCCTCAACACCTGCTGGAATTTCAATGGTGACCACTGCCTCCTTTCGAACCATTCCCCACTCATCAGAACCTGACGGGCGCTTTTTAACGGATTGCCCGCTGCCCTGGCATTGTGGACATGTACTGGCTGTTTGCATTTGGCCGAGAATGGTGTTTTGCACACGGCGAATTTGACCGGTACCTGCACACGTTTGGCAGTCACCGTATTCCGCACCTTCAGCTTGGGCTTGCTTGAAAACTTTAACTTTCTTCTCGACGCCACTCGAAATTTCTTCCAGAGTCAACTTAACCTTAATCCGCAAATTTGATCCCTTCATGCGCCGTCGGCGTCCTCCGCCGCCACCTCCTCCTCCTCCAAAGGCTCCACCAAAGATGTCACCGAACTGGCTGAAAATATCCTCCATGTTCATGCCACCAAAACCGGCACCACCTCCTGGTCCACCACGCAGACCTTCATGACCAAATCGGTCGTACTGGGCGCGCTTTTGGTCATCCTGTAAGACTTCATAGGCCTCTGCCGCTTCCTTGAATTTTTCTTCAGCAGTCGTATCACCCGGATTCTTATCCGGATGAAATTTGAGGGCCCTTTTGCGATAGGCCTTTTTGATTTCAGATTCGGAGGCCTTTCGGTCGACTCCTAAAACTTCATAGTAATCCCGCTTTGCCATGGGTTCCCCTACTCACCGACAACCACCTTGGCGTACCGGATAACTGCATCATTCAACTTATAACCAGCTTCTACCACGTCCACGACCTTCCCAGAATTCTCAGGTGAAGGAATGCGAGTGATGGCTTCGTGGATGTCCACGTCAAAAACATCTCCAGACTGAACTTCGAGTTGTTCCACACCGTTGGCTTTGAGCGTCTGCTTTAGCTTGGTATAAATGAGCTGGTGACCCTCCTTCAAACCATGAATATCATCTGAATCCCCCGCTGCAGTTTGCGCACGTTCAAAGTCATCCAAAACCGGCAGGAGACTTTCTAAAACGTCTTTGGACGCATTGCGAATTAGGTCGCCTCGCTCCCTCATTGTCCGCTTTCGAAAATTGTCAAACTCTGCATACAAACGAAGGTAGCGATCCTGCCAATCCGTCTGTTCTTCCCGGTCATCTGGTGTGCCTTCGTTCTCAGCCTCATCCTCAGTTGCCTCAGCTGCTTTAGCTTGGTCCTCTGACGATTGTACTTGACTCTCCTCCGTTTCCGCTTGCTTCTCGTTGGTTTCTTCCACGTTCGCCGTATTCATATCTAGGGTACTTACCTTAATTTTCTAATCATGTCCAAATCCAGTGCCACTTTGGTGCAATCGGACATCCTGTCAGGTGAGCCGAATCAAAAAGATTTCACGTGCTTATCGATTTGACGGTGCAATTCGAAACCACGCAAATTCTTACCCACAATTACACCGTTCTCGTCAATGAGAAAGCTCATGGGTATGGAATTAACACCGTAGACGGCCGCCGCCTCGCTTTGCCAACGTTTCAAATCAGATACGTGCCATTTCCAATCCAATTCGTCCTGGTCAATTGCTGATTCCCAGCGATCAACGTCACTATCCAGCGATACGCTATAAACTTCAAATCCATCAGCTGACTTGAATTTTGCTTTCTTGTATTTGTCATAGGCGTTGACCACATTCGGATTTTCACGGCGACAAGGTCCGCACCACGAGGCCCAAAAATCCACCAAAACTAGGCTACCTCGTAGGTCACTCAGCTTCATGGTCTTGCCTTTGGGATTAGCTAATGCGATTTCCGGAGCGGTATCACCAATGGATGTTCCCACTTTGTTGGATGCAACAATGGCGCAGCTTTCGGGAACTTCTGTGGATTCTGGCGCTTCTGCGGGCGTTGCAGAAAAGAGCGCAACGACGAATGCCAACGACCCAATAATAGTTTTGAAAAACATGAAGGCAATTTACGCAATCAATCCACCCGTTCTATCTGGGCACCGAGCGCTTTTAACCTTCCTTCGATATCCTGGTAACCCCGATCAATCTGTCCGATGTTGTGAATCACTGATTGGCCCTCAGCAGAGAGTGCCGCAATCAAAAGCGACACTCCGGCGCGAATATCGGGCGATGTCATCGTCACGCCGCGTAAGGGGCTCTTACGGTCCGTCCCGATGACGGTGGCCCGGTGTGGGTCACAAAGGATGATTTGAGCTCCCATGTCTATGAGCTTATCGGTGAAGAATAAGCGGCTTTCGAACATCTTTTGATGAATCAGTACACTGCCCTTGGCTTGTGTGGCCGTAACCAAGACGATGGAGAGTAAATCTGGTGTGAAGCCCGGCCAAGGAGCATCCGAAACGGTCAAAATCGAACCGTCAATGAAAGTTTCGATTTCGTAAGATTCTTGCGCTGGGATGAAAATGTCATCACCACGACGATCAAGCTGGATGCCGAGCTTTTGAAAAATTTTTGGGATCACGCCTAGCTCGTCGTAGGCGACGTCCTTGATTGTCAATTCACTTTGCGTCACTGCTGCTAGTCCGATGAAACTGCCAATCTCAATCATGTCAGGTAGGCACCGGTGTTGAGTCCCATCAAGGGATTCGACGCCCTCAATGGTTAGCAGATTAGAGCCAATTCCGCTGATCTTACCGCCCATGCGGTTGATCATTTTGCAAAGTTGTTGAAGGTAGGGTTCGCACGCTGCGTTGTAAATGGTCGTTGTCCCTTGGGCCATACAAGCGGCCATAACAATATTAGCTGTACCGGTGACCGACGCCTCGTCAAGGAGCATCTTAGTTCCCTTCAGGCCCTTGGGGGCACTTGCCTTGAAAAAACCGTTCGTGCTGTCGTAGGCAAATGAAGCGCCCAACATTTCGAATCCGATGAAATGCGTATCCATTCGCCGGCGGCCAATTTTATCACCTCCCGGCTTGGGCAATGCTCCTATGCCAAAACGCCCCAGTAATGGACCCAAAATCATGGTGGAACCACGCAAGGAACCACCTTTTTGACGGAATTCTTCCTTTTCGAGGTAATCGAGATTGACTTCGTCTGCTTGGAAGCAGTACGCACCTGGTCCGTTGTGTTGGACTTTGACGCCCATACTCGCGAGCAAGTCGATCAACTTGTTGACGTCAACGATATCGGGAAGATTGGTGATGGTAACAGGCTGCTGTGTCAACAGTACAGCGCATAATACTTGAAGCGCTTCGTTCTTGGCTCCTTGCGGGATGACTTCACCCGTCAGCCGCTTCCCTCCTTCAATAATAAAGCTAGACATGATCGTTGAGATTGACAGTTCGCAGCATGAAGAGCAAAAGAAACATTGCGTCGCCCAAAGCCACTTCCCGAATTAACGGCGCAGGACCAATCTAACGTCTGCAGAAAGGAAAACTTTTCAACCCTAAAAATTGGAATCCCCGGAAGCGTTTAGCGCTTTCGTTTCTTGCCGCGGTGGCGATCAAGAGCATCACTTGTCTTTCGCTTACTCTTCAGTATTTCTGCGGAACTCACGAGTTCAGCATCTTCCGGCAAGATCAAGGCGCCTTCGCTCATTTCTTTGATTTGTTCGCGGACGAGCGCGTTTTCGACGGTATTTTTATTCCACGTCAAAAAATGACGCTTCATCAGGTTGCCAATGGTTGTTACCAATGCGGCTTTCTCTTCCCCGTCTTCGTAGGTCTTAGCTTTCTCGATGAGGTCTCGCGTTAATTGGCCGTAATGACCCAACCTCGACATCGCGCCGGGGTATTTCAATCGACCCGGTGCCTCCTGTCGGCTCCCCGGTGTTGGTCTTTCCACTGGACAGTCTACGTCCAAATCAGCTCCAGCCATTAAGAACAATTGGCCCCACAATTTCTTCTGTACCTCATCTGCATCGCCTTCCTGCGCAACAACGGAACCCATAACACTCACGATGGCTGCCGCGCATTTATTCCGCTCTTCCTTATCTGCAATAGAATTCAAGTGATCGACCATCTCTTGAATGGTCCGACCGTATTCTGGAATTATCAGATCCCGACGGGAACTATTGTAGGTCATCTCTACTACCATGTGGTAAAGGTATGTAAACCTCTGTAGTTAGCCGGTGATCAATCTTTCCAATTGAACAAATGCGCGTGCGTCGTTTTGGATTCGAGCCCAGAACGAGACAAAAGCCATCTCTAGTGATTGGAATCCCGCTGTATCCGCCGCTTCGAACAACCGACACAAGGGACTAGTAACCTGAAGGCGAATCAACAGCCGAGAATCCATTGCACAGCATACTCTGAGCATACCTTCCCGGGTTCCATAGTCCAAGAGCCAATCACGAATAACCATTGCGTTAAAAAAGCGCTGGCTGCTTGCTGGCATCTCCCCTACACGCGCCTGTAAGTCCCCTTGTACCTCGTCGACAAACGCGCGGAGGGAAACATTCGGATGAAGCTGTGCGAAATTTTTGGCCAAGAAGTGATCGTATAGCAAGTCCACGCCGACGCCAGAAAACCGACCAAGAACAGGCCGGATTTCCGCACGGGCCGCCCGCACTTCAGGAGCAGAATCGGCGTAGGAATCAATCCAACGATGAAAAATGACTCCATTGGCAATCGGTACCGTATATACCTTGAATGGGTCGCCTTTTACATGATCGCCGATAAAGTTACCCAGACGCAAATCCGAATCTCGATCACTCAAAAACAAATGCGCCAGATAGTTCATACGGCAAACATCGAATATTCAATAGGAACACAAAGATTTTTCGCGATTGCCTTGGGGCTAAAGGGTGTCTTGCGTAATTTTGACGTCGGTTTTACGCCGAGCAAAATATGTTATAAGCGAGAATAGCTCAGTTGGT
>DIHQ01000104.1:0-5184 GCA_002420235.1 Flavobacteriales bacterium UBA5692 | reverse complement strand
GGTAGAGCACAACCTTGCCAAGGTTGGGGTCGCGAGTTCGAGTCTCGTTTCTCGCTCAACGAAAAGCCTTCCATTATGGGAGGCTTTTTCTATTGGTGGCAAGGGTTTCAGAGGATCTGAAACAGATTTACCCTGAAAGCGTTTTTTCTGATTCTAGGCCAGTTTCCGCCCTTTTTTACTCAAAAATGACCAGGAAAGTGCGTTTTTATTAAAAAAAGCGGCATTTCTAGTTTAATTGATTTTCGCTGATCCTGACCACAATTGTGAATTCAGAATCGGAAGAACGACTCGTCAGCCTTTAGAAGGAATATCACACGTATTGGCACGGAATAGGCGATAGATGTAACAGGTACCAACAACAGCATTGAATAAAAGAACGCAGCCTACTGAGCCAACTAGGGTTGCATACCATGACGGCTCAGGGATGAAGAATGACGGTAACAGAAAAATTGAGATTACAAAACGAGTTACACGCTCAGCCGAATTTTGGTTGGTTTCGAATAATTTCATTGGGACATTGGTTTGAATTCTACTTGTGCATACTCAGATCCTGTAACGTTCACTTCCAAACGCTTCACCCTCACCTGTTTGACAGAATTGACGTAAGCTCTCTAGGTACTTGGCTGAGCTGAAATTCATGTTCGCCATAAAGTCATCTGCATTATCAAAGCCCTCGTGGGTATAACGCACCCTCGTTTTTCCATCGTTTTCGTCAAGGTGATACGACATGACATGACCCTCAATTGGCATCGCCGACTCAACACACGTCCAAGCAATGCAAGCATTTGGAATCAACTCGGTTATCTCAAATTTAAATCTGATCTCGCCAAACATCATTTCGAATGTCGCGCCCTTACGAGCTTCAAAAGGTTCTGTTTGTGAATACCAGGCCGTGATTCCTTCGTGAGTACTGATTGCTTTAAAGACTTCGCTGACTGAATCCTTGATATGGAAAAGATGTTGAATTTTGTGCATCGTGAGGCTGATTTGAGTTAGTGAATCTACGAGAGAATTAGAATAACTCAGAATGCAAATTCGGCATATCCTCTACCCTCAACAAAGGAACTTCAAGATTCCGCAGATACCCCAGCGTCATCTGCATGCTGGCATGCCCCATGACTTGTTGAACCACAGCAATGTCTTTGGTCTTCTTGTAAACTTCAATGGCTCCAGTATGGCGAAAGCTATAAAGCGTTTGGTTGGCTTCTAAGAGCTTTGATTGCCTCTTGTAGTGACTCCACAGCGTTTTGAAATAACAGGCGTTATACGGCTCCTCAAAGCCTGTGAAAATGTTATGAGTACGTCCACTGGGGTGAAGTTGTTCGCGGATGTACAAGGAGATGGGGACGATTCTGTTCCGTCCGCTTTTGTTTCTCTTACCAGGCGAGGGACTGAATGAGACATGTACTGACAGTTTTAGTGCCAGTTTTCCCTGTTCATCAACTCAAATACCCTTTATTTGCAGTCTCTCCAGGAGGGCTGACTGTAACCTTGCCAAGGTTGGGGTCGCGAGTTCGAGTCTCGTTTCTCGCTCAACGAAAAGCCTTCCACTACGGGAGGCTTTGTTATTCACAGCAATTGATAAACATGTACGCTAACATCACCACCGAACACGGTACCATGACCGTGGAATTTTTTGAAAAGGACGCGCCACATACGGTCGCAAACTTCGTCAAACTCGCTAAAGAAGGCTTCTACGAAGGGTTGAAATTTCACCGCGTTATCCCAGGCTTCGTGGCTCAGGGCGGAAGCCCCAACGGCATTGGCAACGGAGGGCCAGGTTACACCATCGACTGCGAATTGGACGGCAACAACCAGTACCACGATTTGGGTGTCCTTTCGATGGCGCACGCAGGACGAAATACAGGTGGGTCACAGTTTTTTCTCGTGCACAGTCGTGAGGCTACTGCACATTTGGACGGCAACCACACGTGCTTCGGAAGAGTCACAGAAGGGATAGAAATCGTAACGCAGATTACTCAAGGCGAGACGTTCTCGGTCGAAATCATAGAAGGATAGTCGGCTTCTAGCCTCAAATTAAAAAGCAAATTCCCTTTGCTTTATTCTTACAGGACAGAAAACTTTGAAGCAACATTCGAGCGGCTTTGAATAACGATTGCCCAAATGCTCCCATTAACAAAAATGATTCTCGCTAAACTAAGATCGGATTAATTTCATACTCCTTCATAAAATTCATAATTGCTTTCTTTCTTCAGCACATGAGCCATCATTTCAACATCCCCATACTCATGTGCCCTCTCATTTGCTTTGGGCAAATGCTTCCCGATGAATCATCTTACAACGAGGGCATTGTTTGGGAATCTGTTTTCACCGAAGGGCCTGAAGGAAAAGTCAACCGCGGACTTATCGATGAGGACGGGCATGCGGTCTGCGTCTCGATGCCAGAAAATCAAGCAAGAATATACAAAGTCAATGGAGAGGATGGAAGCCTGATATGGGATGTAGTCTTCAACAATCGCATTGGATTTGGAATAACCGAGCTCATGGGCGTCGACGGTGATCCGGATTACGTCGTAACAGGTGGAGCAGGAGCTACCCAGGAGTGCTGGCTAGCAAGAATCGACGGTTCGGATGGAAACCTGATGTGGGAGACAACTTTTAATCAGCCCGGGAGCGATTGGGAATTCGATGGTTTGAGATCTGCAACGGTAGGCGACGATGGGAACATTTATGCGTCTGGATTCACTGGTGGCGACGAAGCAAACACGGTATTTGTTGTCTTTGCGGGAGCCGAAACGGTTATTAAAGTTGATTCCACAGATGGCCAGGTATTGTGGACATCCAATATCTCAGATTCGGAATACGGATTGGCCACAGTGCAAGATTCGAATGGCGCATTGTACACTGCGGGAGTGATGTACGACGAAGGCTGGTGCATCACCAAACGTACCACGGATGGCGAGGTGTTGTGGACCGAGTTCATTGAGGGCACAAATGAGATCTACCCTTACGATCTGGCGATTGGCAACGACAACAGATTGTACTATGGTGGTCATCGAGGTCGAGAAGGTGCAGGTGACCCATTTGATTATTCCTGCGCATCGATTACCACCAATGGAAATCTTATCTGGCTAAACCATTACGCAAATCCTAGGGGCTATAGCCTTTCTCACATCAGAAATGAGCTCTATTGCATTGAGGTTGGAACTGATGGTATATACATGTTCGGCGGCTCAGGAGATGAAAGCAATTACAGCGATACGAATATGCCTTTTCCATCCTCTGATGTTTGGGTGGGCTGGGTACTTTGTGTGAATTGGGAAGGAGAAATCTTGAATAGTCATGTTTTTTGCCATGATGATGTCAATTCCGCCACAGAATATGGAGCCCTAATTGACGGGGGCTACGTCATATTCAATGACACCGATGCCGGAGGAGACACGGAACTTGGAATAATGAAAATTATTAACGGAAGTAACCCTTCCATTCAAACAGGTTCCGACGGCGATGAAGGAATTGACTTTGCAATTTTCCCCAACCCAAATAGTGGGGATTTTCAAGTTTCAGGTGTGACATTTGGTGAGCCCCTATTGGTATCTGTCTTTAGTGCGGAAGGGCAGCTTCTTTTTACTGAAAGGACTAATTCATCAAGCGCTCAAATTAATTTAGCTGGGTGGAAAGCAGGATTTTACTGGGTAAGCATTTCGTTCTCAGGACGCAGGGCGCCATTGCAAAAGATGATGGTAATAAACTGACCGGAATTCTGAAATAATTCAGAGCTGTAATCAATTGACTCGGTTCCACACACAGTCTCGAAAAACCCCGTTGCATCGCTCTTTGACGGCCTTGCGTCTTATTCGATAATCGGTTCGCACTGTTTCCCCAATGAGCATTGCGAATTCACTAGATGCACTATCTGGATAAAGGACTACCGCGATGACCGTATCGACTTGGAGCAAACCATAGGTGCCAGAATGCAACGCACCGTTCGAAAATTCAAAACGGTAGGAGCCCGGGATACCGTCTGTAATGTTCGCATCTTCAAAACTCATTTTTGCAGGACCATCTGTCTGACATCTCGAACACCCACGATCAGGATCAAGAATGTAACTTCCAATGATTTGTTCTTGTATCGGCTCACATCCGCAGAAAAACAATAGAGAAACGAAGACCACAGAGCGCACGTTCATAAAGACAATATCGCTCAATTTTGCGACACCGAAAAACAAAGGTGCTCGTCACGAGAATCACATTTCGCAGACGGAGCACCTAAAGTCTCGAGCTACGATGCTCCTTAATGAATTCTTCAGGTTAGCTAAAACATTTGGTGAAGTCGCTGTTGCGCAAGCCAATGAATCGTGATTTCAATTTCTTCATGAAGCCTCTGAATGACCCTTATCTTGTAACGTTTTGAAAGAGTATGGCGGAACGTGTTTGAGCAAAATTGACTAATTTTAAGGCGGCCTAAGGTAGACGGAGGTTATGAATTACTATCAGGAATATTTAGATGAGATAGAAGAAAGGAAAAGCAATGGACTTAGCCCTCTGCCGATTATTGGGAAACGCCTAACCGAGGAGATTGTAGCTCAAATAAGGGATAAGACACACGTGCATCGAGGGGATTCGTTGCATTATTTCATTTACAATATTCTACCCGGGACAACGGATGCAGCGGCTGTAAAATCAGCTTTTTTAAAAGAAATCATTCTTGGGCCTAGTACTGCAGAGGAAATTTCGCCAGATTTTGCCTTTGAACAGCTGTCGCACATGAAAGGCGGGCCGTCAGTTGAGGCATTGATTGATTTAGCTCTAGCTGAAGATAAATCCGTTGCTAAGGAAGCTTTGCGAATACTCAAAACGCAAGTGTTTCTATACGAGGCAGACATGGCGAGACTTAGCGCGGCATATGAATCGAAAAATCCAATCGTCGAAGACTTATTGGCCAGCTATGCAAAAGCTGAGTTTTTTACCAACTTGCCCGAGGTTGAAGAAGAAATCAAAGTGGTCACTTTTGTTGCTGGAATAGGAGACATATCAACAGACCTCTTATCACCTGGAAAGGAAGCTCATTCTAGAGCGGATAGAGAACTCCACGGTCAATGTATGTTCGAATTTGACGAACAACGCCAAAAAGAGCTACTAACACTGAAACAAGCTCATCCGGACAAGCAGGTCATGCTTCTCGCTGAGAAAGGTACCATGGGCGTGGGATCTTCAAGAATG
>DIHQ01000040.1 GCA_002420235.1 Flavobacteriales bacterium UBA5692 | reverse complement strand
TTATATGATTCAGCTCAATGTGCTGTCTCACTATGAGTTGGTTCGTGGGCTATATGGTAAAATGTCCTCCGGTTCACATTTGATTCACATGGCTTCCGTAGCTTCGCGAAAGCTCTTCACGGGCAAGCCGTCGTATAGCATCAGCAAGCATGCCCAAGGTGCCCTAACCGAGGCCTTCCGCCACGAATTGCGACCGCTTGGCATACGTGTAACAAGTATCATGCCTGGGCCCACCTGGAGCGCTTCTTGGGAGGGTGTGGATTTCCCTGAAAATCGTTTGCTCGATGCCAGGCACATAGCTGAGGCAGTTTGGCAGGCGTGGCAACTTCCACCAGAAGCTGTGATGGAAGAGCTTGTTATCCGCCCGTTTGAGGGGGATATAGACTGAGGATAATCTTGAAGAAATAGCGTGAATAACTGCTTGGTCTCTCAAGGCCATGGGGCGGTTGCGAATGCTTAGTTTCGAGGGATGTTTTTGATATATGATACGGAGACGACAGGCTTACCGCGGGACTGGAAAGCGCCGTTGACGGATAGCGATAACTGGCCCCGGTTGGTTCAGCTGGCATGGCAGTTGCACGATGTGCAGGGTAAGCTGATTTCACGGGGTAATCTCATTGTAAAGCCAGATGGCTTCACCATTCCGTACACTTCTGCTAAAATACACGGCATAACGACTGAGCGCGCCGAGAAGGACGGGCATCTGCTCGCTGAGGTGTTGTCGGAATTTGACAGGGACCTCGCCCAAACGACCTATGTCGTGGGGCACAACGTTGAGTTTGATGTTAACATCTTAGGAGCCGAGTACCATCGATTGGCTCAAACTGTCGAAAAGCTCACGGACAAGCTGGTTATCGACTCCAAAAATGAGGCGACCGATTTCTGTGCCATTCCGGGCGGACGCGGTGGTCAATTCAAATGGCCGACGCTTACTGAGCTTCATCAAAAGCTCTTCAACACTGGATTCGGTGAGGCGCACGATGCTGCGTACGATGTCGACGCTACAGCAAAGTGTTTCTTCGAGCTTTGCCGCCTCCGCGTCATTCAGCGCCCCGAAATTCAGGATCCGGAGGGGATTGATTATGAATCCCCCAAACTCGAGGCTGCGAACTTCGAGGCTGCCACTCCGCATGCGGTAAAAGCTAAGCCTATCCCCGAAGCAGTCGAGGATCTCAGCGACGACGTTCCGTTTATTCACTTGCACACCCACAGTCAATTCAGCATTCTTCAGGCAGTAGGCAATGTTGATGAGTTAGTGAATGCCGCTGTGGCCCATGGCATGAATGCACTGGCGATAACAGATCACGGTAATATGATGGGAGCGTTTCAATTGGTCCGGGCAGCGAAAAAGTCTGGAATCAAGGCCATCGTTGGTGCTGAACTCAATGTCTGTCGAGACCACACCGACCGCAGTGTGAAGGACGACGGTTACCCAACGGTTTTCTTAGCGAAGAATAAGAATGGATACCATCAGCTGACCAAGCTCAGTTCCAAAGCGTACACTGATGGGTTCTATTATGTACCGCGCATTGACAAGGCTCTTGTAGAGCGATACAAGGAGGACCTCATTGTTCTAACGGGCGGACTATTTGGGGAAATTCCGTCACTTATCTTAAACGTGGGCGAAAAACAGGCTGAGGAAGCCTTTCAGTGGTGGAAGGAAATGCTCGGTGAGAATTTTTATGTTGAAATCAATCGCCACGGACTCGAGGAGGAAAATGTGGTGAACGAGGTGCTGATTCGTCTATGCGAAAAATACAGTGTTAAATGCATTGCGACTAATAACGCTTATTACCCCAGCAAGAAGCAAGCTGATGCTCACGATATTTTGCTCTGCGTCAAGGATGCACAAAATGTGAGTAAGCCCAAGAGGTACTTGGGTAAGCGCGGGCGGGACTTCCGGTTTGGTATGCCCAATGATGAATTCTACCTGAAGTCACCCGCTGAGATGCGGAAGCTTTTTGCGGATTTGCCTCAAGCGCTGGAGACCACCCAAGAAATTGCCGATGCATGTGAGGCCTACGATTTAGAGCGAGACGTCTTGTTACCTGCCTTTGCAATTCCGGATGAATTCGTCCACCCTGAAGATGCTAAGGACGGGGGTAAGCGTGGCGAGAACGCCTACCTCCGTCATTTGACGTATGAGGGCGCCAAGAAGCGGTACCCGGACCTAACAGATGAAGTACGAGAACGCATTGATTTTGAGCTCGATACCATTGAGCGTACTGGTTATCCTGGGTACTTTCTCATCGTACAAGATTTTACCACCGCTGCCCGGAATATGGGGGTGAGCGTGGGACCTGGACGTGGCTCGGCGGCTGGCTCGGCGGTAGCTTACTGCGTAGGCATTACAAACATCGATCCAATTGAATATGATTTACTGTTCGAACGCTTCTTGAACCCGGACCGCGTAAGTTTACCAGACATCGATATCGACTTTGACGACGAGGGTCGCAGCAAGGTCATCGATTATGTTATCGACAAATACGGCTCCAACCAAGTCGCCCAAATTATCACATACGGAACGATGGCGGCTAAGAGCTCCATCCGTGATACGGCGCGTGTTCTTGAGTTGCCTTTGCCGGATGCTGATCGCATCGCAAAGTTGATGCCCGATATCAGTCTCAAAAAGCTTTTCACGCTTGATGACAAGACACTCAAAGAAAAGCTCCGCGGTAACGAAGGTCTCAAACAGGTGAATAATATCAAGGAGCTCGCCAAGAAAGCCTCCCTCGAAGGTCAGACCCTTCAGACGGCGCGGATACTTGAAGGCAGCCTACGCAATACGGGAATCCACGCCTGTGGTGTAATCATCACTCCATCCGATATCACGGATTACGTTCCGGTGGCTGTGGCTAAGGACAGCGACCTCGCTTGCACGCAGTTTGACAACGCCGTAGCCGAAGATGCCGGACTGCTCAAGATGGACTTCCTGGGCCTGAAGACGTTGACCATCATAAAAGATGCCGTTCGCAACGTGAAGGACCGCCATGGCATCGACCTCGATCCGGATAGCTTGCCGCTCGATGATGCAAAAACGTACGAGTTGTTCCAACGTGGTGAGACAATCGGTATTTTTCAGTACGAATCTGCAGGTATGCAGAAATACCTCAAGGACTTGAAGCCTACAGTCTTTGGCGACCTCATAGCGATGAATGCACTGTATCGTCCGGGACCGCTCGAATACATTCCGGCGTTCGTAAAGCGGAAGCACGGTCAGGAGCCAATTACGTATGATCTTGAAGCCTGCGAAGAGTACCTCGAAGAGACCTATGGCATAACGGTTTACCAAGAACAGGTGATGTTGTTGTCGCAAAAGTTAGCCGGTTTCACCAAGGGCGAGGCTGATACCCTGCGGAAGGCGATGGGCAAGAAGAAAGCAGACCTCATTGCTAAGATGAAGCCGAAGTTCTTGGAGCAAGGCAACGAGCGCGGTCATGCTGCATCGAAATTGGAAAAAATCTGGAAAGATTGGGAAGCGTTTGCCTCCTATGCTTTCAATAAGTCGCACTCGACCTGCTACGCTTGGGTGGCATACCAAACCGCTTATTTGAAGGCCAACTACCCAGCGGAATATATGGCCGCAGTGCTGTCAAATAATATGAACGATATCAAACAAGTGACGTTGTTCATGGAGGAGAGCAGACACCGGGGCATTCCTGTCCTCGGTCCAGATGTGAACGAGTCGCTATTTAAGTTTCGTGTCAACGACGATGGTGCCATTCGTTTTGGACTAGGTGCGATGCGAGGTGTGGGAGAGGGGGCAGTCCAATCCGTGATTGATGGCCGCCAAGACGGCGCCGGATTGTACAAGAGCCTCTTTGATTTTGCGCGGCGCGTGAATCCCAAAGATGTCAATAAGCGCGTCTTCGAGGCATTAGCTTTAGGAGGGGCCTTCGATGGATTCGAGGGATTGCACCGTGCGCAATTCTTTGCGGAGGACACCAAGGGTCGCACGCTCATTGAGTTGGCATCGCGCTATGGTGCTGGTCATCAAGAGGCCGAGTCATCGGCTCAGGCTTCTTTGTTCGGTGGGATGGAAGAAATGGCGATGCCCGAGCCGGCTATACCAGTTTGCGAAAAGTGGGACCAGATGGACTTGTTGTCGCGCGAGCGCGACATCATCGGCGTATACATATCGGGCCACCCGCTTGATAAATTCCGTTTTGAGATGAGGCATCTATGTTCACCTGATGAAGGGCTAGAAGTGCTAAACGAATCCCTCGCATGGCGTGGCCGCGAGCTGCGTTTTGCTGGTCGGGTGGTGGAAGCTGAGCACCGTATTTCCAAATCAGGTAAGCCCTTTGGCAGTGTTACGATTGAGGATTACCGTGCGAGCCAGCGTTTTATGCTGTTTGGTGACGACTACCTTAAGTTCAAAGATTACATTGTCGAAGGTTGGTTTGTGTTTGTGCGTGGATCAGTAGAACAGCGACGATTCAATGATAATCCCAATGACGTCGAATTCAAGGTGCGGCACATCGAGCTGCTGGCTGACGTCCGCGAGAAATGGATTTCGCGCCTGCGGTTGCAACTGGATCTTCAGACTCTCAATCCAGAGCGGATTGACCAAATAAGTCAGCTGATTGAAGGCAGTCCGGGTTCGTTGGGGTTGACCATTGAAATCCATGACCGGGGTATGGCACTTGAGATGCCAAGTCGGTCTCACAAGGTTACACTTAGCGATGATTTTGTCGAACAGCTCGAAGAACTCGTGACCGGTGGAGGCCTGCATTACCACTTGGAAACCACATAGCAGTAAAAACTTTTTCACGGCTACTTTGGTTAGACGTGAATAAAAGGCATGTTAATCCTCGCTAATTTTGAACGGTAGGATGGGATGGCCTGCTAACTTTGAACTTCAAATTTGTGAGAGGTTAAGGCCGCTCACATAAAGATTGACAAAATGGCTGTAGAATTTACCACAGAGAACTTCGAAGACCTGGCATTGAAAAGCGACAAGCCTGTCATCGTTGATTTTTGGGCCGAATGGTGCGGTCCCTGCCGCATGGTTGGGCCGGTAGTCGAGGAATTAGCAAAGGATTATGACGGGCGGGCTTTAGTCGGCAAAGTCAACGTCGACCATCACGGAGATATTAGCATGAAATACGGAGTGCGCAACATCCCTACAATACTTTTCTTAAAGGATGGAGAGGTTGTAGACAAGAGCGTCGGCGCAGTACCAAAGAATGTGTTGATTGAAAAATTAGATGCCTTGCTTTAAGCTCTGCTGGGCACGGTGTTTGATGTAAATGCTTCACTGCATTCACAACTCCAAATCCTCACCATACGGTGAGGATTTTTTCTGGGTCATTGTGGGGTAATCTCCCGATACTGCTTTGTACCTTTAAGACATGCCGATGAACGTGAACCCCTCTTTGCTGCAACGTCTGGGGCGCCTTGAATTCCTCGCTCGTCAGGCTGTGGAAGGCTTTATTACGGGCTTACACAAAAGCCCCTTCCATGGCTTCTCGGTAGAATTTGCTGAGCACCGTTTATACAATCCTGGTGAGTCCACGCGCCACATCGATTGGAAACTCTACGGCCGGAGTGACAAGCTTTTTGTTAAGCGCTACGAGGAGGAGACGAATCTGCGTTGCCAGCTCGTCCTAGACTGCAGTGGGAGCATGTGGTATCCCTCTGAAGTTGCGCCGGAAGGTCCTGAATTAAATAAGCTCAAATTTGCCATTCACAGCTGTGCGGCGCTCATCGAGTTGTTTCGGCGACAACGTGACGCAGTAGGGCTCAGCGTCTTCGCGGATGAATTGCAAACTCATATTCCAGCTAAATCCTCTGGAGCGCATATGCGTATGATTTACAATAAGCTAGAGGATTTGCTCGACGAGGTAGGCAAGCAACGTAGTGGCACTTCCACAGTTAAGGCCTTACATCAGATTGCCGAAGCAAGCCCGCGACGTTCCCTTGTGGTGGTGTTTAGTGACCTACTCGATCGCGGCGGCGATATCGATGAACTCATGGCTGCGCTCCAACACCTAAGACATAATAAGCACGAGGTAGTTCTGTTTCACGTGCTCGAAGACGATACGGAGATAAAATTTAACTTCCAAGATCGCCCGACCATATTCGAAGACCTTGAAACGGGTGAAGAGATCCGTTTGCATCCGGCCGAGGTACGTGAGGCGTACCAGACACGGATGGTTCAGTTGCGAAAGGACCTTGATGTGCGCTGCGCCCAGTACCGCATCGACTGGGTGGATGTGGACATTGCTCAAGGGGTTTTCCCTGTACTGTCGGCCTACCTCGTCAAGCGAGCGAAGATGCGCTCCATACGTTCGTAGGATTTTATTGGGTTGGATTTAGTTGCATCTCAATAAGTTGAAGCGTGCAATATCCTTTAAGAATTATCTCAACCTTGGACTGCAACTTTTTTTTCAATGTGGCGTACAAGTGTTGCAGAAGATGGAATGAAACTCTTATCTTTGCGCACCGCTGCAAACGAGCGGCATCACTGTTGTGAAACGGTCTGGTAGTTCAGTTGGT
>DIHQ01000083.1 GCA_002420235.1 Flavobacteriales bacterium UBA5692 | reverse complement strand
ATATTGGGGTAAGTAGATTCTGGAATCCATTGGTCGTTCCACGGGTCGAGGACCAGTTCAGTGTATGGGTCAGCGACGCGCATGTTATCTGGCATAATGTGGTAGTGAAAACGATATTGATTTCCGGATTCGAGGCTATCGATTTCAATCCAATGTTTGTTGCCATCTGGGGTTTGGGTCATGAGGTAATCGAAACTCAATTGCCAATCGTTGAAATCTCCGACAACAAATACAAATTCCTTGCCCGGGGCATGGAGCTGCAAGAAGGCGCTCGTTATTGAAGGATAATGAATACCGTCTTCAGAGCCAGCGGGCGGCCACCCGGTGATGGGGGTTTCTGGCAGCACGGTTATGCTAGCTTCATCAGATGTCAATCCGGTAGCAGTTGTACCCACTAAGACGATGTTAAACTGCCCTGCATCGGTGGCCTGAAAATCGAAGGTGATGGACGTACCACTGATAGTGGCCGCTATTTCTCCATTGATTTCCAAGTTGAGATTGCAGTATTCACTGGCATTACCAATAATCGTGTATTGATCGCCTAAGTTGAGCACGGCATATCCGTTATCTGGGGTTTGCAATGATGTGCTGAAAGAACCGCTGCTTACTTCGTAAAAGATGTCGGATCCATCGGCATTTCGTCCGACCAAGGAGCCAGTGCTGTTCCTAAACACCATGGCCACGCTTTCAACTGTTTCACCTTCATCGAGTTGGTAGTACTCGCTGATGGTCAACCCATTGAAGTCAAAGCTATGGATGCTGTTGCCTTCGGGATTCAGAAGGGCGAGAGGGTCAGTTGTTCCCCAAGCCGTTTGAACGTTCTGCCAATCACTGGGGCCGCTACTGTTGTTAGTGATGACGCCCGTATGGATGTACACTGGGATGACTCCTTGTAATTCGCCGTTGCCTAAAGCACTGTTGTAATAGAGTGTCACTTGGTCGTCCACAGTAGGAAATGCAGGTTCAGTCCACACCACTTGACCTTCTAGCAACCTCGGAATCAATAGACATATTGGGACGAAGAAACAGCATAGGAATCGTTGGTACATATTCATCTCAGAATGATTTTGTGTGTCGTTGATTCGGAATTGATCTCGTTAGTCAGAAAGTATAGTCCTGTGGGGTATCCATTTAACAAAATCGATGCGCTTGGGAATTCCCCTACAACATTACCGCTGATATCGCGTAAGGTCAATTGCGTAGGGGGGAGTAGTGAAATCCAACACGGTTGGTCACAAACGGTAGGAATCAGAACGGAGTGATCACCTTCATCGTTCACGATCATCGTTGTTCCATTTGCACCGTTTGGTGTTGGTGGGCTCGACGAGTTTGGATTGAACCAAACCCATTCTTGCGCGCCATCGGTCACACGGCCAAGGCTAAAATTCCCGATTGCTTCGGTCCAATTGATCACGTCGATTGCTCGCCAACGCTCGTCATCCAAAGTGAAGAGGTAGACTTCATCACCACCACCGGCCAGCGTAAAATTGGCGTGCAAGGAACCAGCTTGTGGGTTATCGTCGCACCAGACGAGCAGGTGCTGCCCGGGATTCAATGTAACACTCGGTAGCGGAAAGCGCCAAGGTTCCATGTGTCGGTTGCTGAGGAACAGTCCATCGCAATTATACGGAACTGCACCTGTATTAATGAGCTCGACCCAATCTCCATCGTTACCGTTTTCATCGCTTGTGAATCCGGTGTTGATTGGCATCACTTCGTTTATTAATATCGGGGAATCGGCAAACGTATTCCAGATCCGGGTCAAGGTGCAAGGTGAATGCTGGATTGCTCCTTGAGGATCTGTGGCAAAGGCACGCCAAAAAACATCTTCAGATCCGTTGAGAGGAACGGTCTTGGACCAACCGTATCCATGTAGGCTGCCTCCGGCGGGATCGAGCACAAAGGTTTCCAAATTACCGTCTCGCTCAACTTCTGCTTCTACAAACCAATCTGTTGACTCAGTTAATTCCGGTGCCCAGCATTGGATGTGCAGCGAATCATTCAATACCGGACCTTCTGCCCAACATTGGAGAATTGGGCTAATGTTGGTGGGGAGGGGGTCGGATTGGATGTCGGCCCAGAAAATTCTTGAACTAGCGTAGTCAAGTGGAGAGTGTGCAACATGATTTCCCCACGCCTCTGTTATGGAATTGACAAAATCTGTTGGATTAAAACCATAGGACTCAGGATAGTAAATATCCTGTTCGATAGCATCGCTCATCAGGTCGATTAACCACATGCCCCGAGCCTCTACCCAATTGGTGGTGTAGAATGAATCCATCCACCATTGTATGTACCACGTAAACCGATTGCGGTATGTTTCAACCTCGAGCAAACGGGTGTAAAGTACGCGGTCATTCTCTGCTGTCCAGCTGTAAATGTCTTGGTCGCTCCACTCCCCAAACCACTGAATACCAGCCGTATTATCCATATCATAAGGGATGTACATAAGCCGACCGTCCGTGGTTCGTTCGTACAAATAGAAATTGTTCTTGTTCCCTATGTAGTTGTCCCAGTGGCCAAAGAGGATTTCACCTGCAGCAGCTTTAAGGTATGCGTCTACATCAAAGATGGCTTCAAGTGCGCAAGGCATTTCGTCAAGGTTGGAATTGTTCAAAACGTCGATGAACTCAGCGAGGCTGGTGTAATCATCGATGGCCTTGTTTGTTTTTAACTCGTATATACGTTGCTCGGACCAGCTTGGTGTAAATTTGTAGTCATTAGGGTTGTTACTCACAAAATCGAGGTTCGCGGGATATGTGCATTTCCACAAATTCCCGTGTGCATGCTCGAACCGTTTTTCCAACCATTCTCCATCGATGTGTTCGGTGTTAGAATACAACCCGTAATAGTTACCGTTTATGAAGAGCTTCAGGTGCGTGCTGCGTGATACGGGAACCCCCGCGTCGCGCAGGCACTCCCAGGAAAGTCTTGCTCGCATTGCGCTGGGGTCGTTGTGTTCGCCGTTGAGGTTCATCTTCTGCAAACCCTCCCACGATTGACTAGAGTCAAACGTATTAAAGGAGATTTTGTACGACTTTTTGGGGGCTTCACGCGAAGTGTTGCCACGCAGGCGAAACCCCACATTACTAATTGTATCTGAGCCTGTTGGACTGATGAAAACAAATGTTGCGGGATGTTCGACATTGGAATACCAGTTCTCCTGCTGGAGCATCCAATCCAATTGATCGCACGTCACATGTATCTCGGGTAAGGCTTCACTTTGGTAGGCAAAGCCATCTGGGGGATGCCAGTTTATACCGACATTCTGAGCGGAAACCACAGTAACGCCCCAAAGCCCAAATAAAGCAAAAAACCCCTGACGCGTCCATTTATTCATGTTCAATCTGGTCAGGATTGAAACTAAATAGCTGGGCAGGTTTGTGCATCACGCCCTGTTGTTTTTCATCGAGTGGAACTACGTGGCTCATCTTTTTTATGTTTTTCCGAAAATTGCGCTTGTCCAACTTTTTATGTAAAACCGTTTCGTACAATGCCTGAAGTTGGCTCAAGGTGAATTTCTTAGGCAGTAATTCAAAACTGATGTGATGGCTTTCCAGTTGATTTTGAAGAGCCTCGATGGCTCCATCTAGAATGTCGTTGTGGTCAAAGGCAAGAGGGCCAACTTCATCAACATCGACCCACCTTACCCCACCTGCGAATGACGCGGGTCGCGGGTCGTGATCGTGAAGGCTGACGAGCCCAAGGTATCCAACGGTTACCACTCGTTGCTCAGGCATGCTACGCACTGAACGTAGCCAAGTGCGGTCCTTATGGCCACTCACGCGATTGGGGTCGCCGTATGCGTGGAATTGCTTCAGGTACACACCGTTTACCTGGGTGAGTTCGAACAAAACGCGCTCTGCCGCCGCGTCTAGTCCTTCTTCAATCAGGATGAGATCACCCGGAAGCTGGGACATAGGTTGTTGGTTGCCATGGGCATAGGTATCCTCTTTTTGGTTAATCAATAACACTTTAAGTCCGTTATCATCGTACCCAAAAAGTACACAGTCAACAGAAAGGTGCAGAGACTCATTGAATTGCATAGTTTCAAAAGTACAATACAGCTTGTATGAGATAAAAGTGTATTTCAAACACTTAGGATGCGATTGTGTTATTTCAGTTGTTAACTTCGCGGCCGTCCTGTGTCTTCGACCCTATTTTACAAAGCATTTACATGAAGAAAATTGCCGTTTTAACGTCAGGAGGTGATGCGCCAGGGATGAATGCTGCCATCCGAGCAGTAGTGCGGACCGCGGTCTACCATGGTTGCGAAGCTGTTGGAGTTTTCCAAGGCTTCCAGGGGTTGATTAACGGTGACTTCAAACGTCTGCACGTGCGATCCGTTGCAAAGATTCTCGGCCGAGGTGGCACCATCTTGAAATCAGCTCGTTGTGATGAATTCCGTCTTGAAGAAGGCCGTCGCAAGGCTCATCAGTCTTTACTTGAGAATGAGGTGGATGCTTTGGTAGTTATCGGAGGAAACGGAACATTTACAGGCTCAATGTTGCTTGGGAAAGAAACGGGATTTCCCATCATTGGATTGCCTGGAACAATTGATAACGACCTCTCCGGGTCTGATTTCACGATTGGCTTCGATACGGCGACCAATACCGTTGTTGAGGCGGTTGATAAAATTCGCGATACGGCGGACAGCCACAATCGTCTATTTTTCGTCGAGGTCATGGGTCGTGACAGCGGCTTTATTGCTTTGAACGCTGGTATTGCCACGGGTGCAGTAGCCGTAATGACCCCAGAAACGGGATTGTCCATCCAAGACCTCGTAGGCATTTTGGATTTAGGCCAAGCCTCGAATAAAACATCCAGCATTGTTATTGTTGCGGAAGGTCATCCGGAAGGAGGTGCTTTTGAAATTGCAACGAAGGTGCATGCCATTGACAACAAATACGAGACGCGGGTCACAGTCTTGGGTCACCTGCAAAGAGGTGGCGATCCCAGTTGTGCAGATCGTGTGTTGGCGTCACGATTGGGAGTTGCAGCAGTGGAGGGTTTGCTTTCCGGCAAGAAGAGTGTCATGGCCGGGGTCGTGAACGATCAACTAGTATATTACCCTTTTGAAGAAGTTATCGAAAACAAGACGTCCACGCTAAAAGACGAGGTCAGAATAGCAAAAATACTTTCCATCTAACCAAATAGAATGTAACCGAAATGAAGAAAATTGCCATCAATGGTTTTGGTCGAATTGGCCGTCTCGCCTTCCGTCAAATTTTGGGTCGCAACGATTTGAATGTTGTAGCCATTAATGACTTAACGGATGTTGACACCCTTGCACACCTGCTGAAGTTTGACAGCATCCATGGAAGATTTAACGGGACAGTTGAAGTATCCGATGGAAATTTTGTAGTCAACGGAGCGACAATCAGTATTTCAGCTGAGCGCGATCCAGTTAAACTGCCTTGGGACTCCCTCGGTGTAGACGTGGTGGTGGAGTCTACAGGTGCATTCACGAGTAAGGAGAAGGCGGGCTTACACCTCAAATCCGGTGCCGGTAAGGTGGTAATTTCAGCACCTGCCACAGGCGAAGTCAAGA
>DIHQ01000151.1 GCA_002420235.1 Flavobacteriales bacterium UBA5692 | reverse complement strand
ATTGAGTATTGCCGTAAGGGTCTATAAGAGCTCTGCGCCCGGAATGTTCAATACCATTTCCATCTAAACCTACCCGGTTGACGCCTGCGATGTAACATTGGTTTTCAATGGCACGTGCCGCCAGCAAACTGGACCATGCTTTCGCCCTTGATGCAGGCCAATTGGCAACGTAAATCGCAGCGTCGTAAGGGTCTGCAGCCCGGTTGCGGCTAAAAACCGGGAAACGCAAGTCGTAGCACACCTGTAAAAGGATACGCCATCCTCGCCATTCGACAATGAGTGGCATATTTCCTGAGCTGTAAGCCCTGTCCTCTCCAGCAAATGCAAATAAATGCCGTTTATCGTAGTATTGAATTGGTCCAGTAGGCGGCACGAAAAAGCAACGGTTCACCGCGTGTTCCAGTGCTTCATCTCGACATGCAAGGCTTCCGATGATGGCAGCGTTTTGTTCGTTTGCCCACTTTCGCATGGCGGTAAGCGGCGCGGGCCAATGCATTTCGTCATCATTCCAACCCAACCTGAGGACACAGGCATGGGCTTCTGGATTCATCGTAAAACCAGTGGCCCACATTTCCGGCAATAGGATGAGGTCGTACGGCCCTTCGAGTTTGTCTAGTTCTAGGCTGAATGCTTCGCAATTGGCTATCGGTTTTTCCCACACCAATGATATTTGAAGCGCTGCAACACGCAAGGTGGAAGCCTGATTTTTCATGCATTTGAAATCTTAAGGAGGCGCTCAATGCCCCGATCAATCGTGTCGTCATTTTTGGCAAAACAGACACGGACCAACTTGGGGTCTATTCCTCCTTGAGGATAAAAGGGGGAAAGCGGGATAAGGGCTAATCCTTCCGCGCGGGTGCACCAATCGGCGGTGACCGTGCGGTCGTCTCGATCGTCAAAGGATCCGTAGCCCAACAATTGGAAATACCCGCCCTCTGCGGGAGTTAAATTCCACTGGCTTCCATCGAGCCCTTGAATCAGGCGGTCGCGTTTGGACTGGTAGAAAGGGGCGAGCTCATAAAGGTGCTTTGAGCCAGCATCACTGTTCAGGAACTTTGCAATTCCCGCTTGAAAAGGCGCGCCGGTGGAAAAAACATCATATTGATGAACTTTTCGGATTTCGCTGGTCAACGCTGCGGGAGCTGTCGCGTACCCAATTTTCCATCCGGTGCAATGGAGAATTTTGCCAAAGGAAGCGAACACCATAGCCCGTTCTCTCAACCTAGGTTCATGGGTCACGGTCAAAACGTCCCGTCCGTCGTATTGCATCGGGCCGTAGACTTCGTCGCTTAATACCAAGGCACTGGTCCCTTCCACGAGATCCGCAAGTCCAGCCAAATCCTCGCGATTCCAGGTTGATCCGGTCGGGTTGTTTGGCACGTTAACAACAACCAAACGAGTAGATTCAGTCCAGGCTTCTTCCATGGCTAATAAATCCAGTCGGTGCGTATTCGGTTGAAGCGGAACGCAGATTAATGTGCCCCCTGCGAGTTCAACGGACGGCCCATAAAGGTCATAACAAGGTGTGAGGACCATGACGTGATCGCCAGGATGGATGACCGCTTGGATGGCGGCAAAAATGAGTGAGGATGCTCCGGCTCCAATGGTTATCTCGGTATCCGGATGGTACCGAGTCCCACTTCGCCTCTCCGAATCCGCGGCAATCCATTCCCGTAATCGGACATCTCCGGCCATAGGGGCATATTGATTTCGCCCTTCGCCCATGGCGGCAACAACAGCTTGTTGCAGGAGCTTTGGAGGCTGGAAATCGGGAAAGCCTTGACTCATATTCAGTGCGCCGTTATTCAGAGCCATCGCGCTCATTTCGGTGAAAATGGTGGTGCCTACACTTGGTAATTTAGACGTCAAGTTCACGTTGCGCATACCTGCAAGATATGCCGCGCTTAATTCATCGGGTGATGGCAAGTTTGGTCACCCCGGATGATGCACCTGTATCATCTGTTGCGAAAACCATGTAAACACCGTACGGGACCAATGTCCCCGTAAAATCACGCATATCCCAAATGGCCCGCCCACCCTCTGATTGCACTTTGGCAACGGCTCGACCGGATAGGGTGGTGAAGTGAACGGTCGATTTGTACGCTAAACCTTCAAGGGTAACCCAGCCGTCGAAGGGGGCTTGGACGGGATTTGGGTACACACGGAGGTCATCGATTTCTTGAACGAAGTTGTTTGCATCGCCACGCCATCCCATCAGTCCGCGTTGGGTGCCAATCAGTACTTCCCCGTTACGGTGGTTTAATGCGATGTCGGTAATCTGGTTGCTGAGTAATGGGCTGTTAGCCGATGTGAAATGCGCTACTTGGTCTATTCCGTCGGGGCTCAACAAGTACGCTCCTGAGTTCTGCGTTCCCAGCCACTTGCGGTTGCCACCATCAATGCAAATGGATGAAATGACTTCCGTTTCCAAGAGAAGCTGGTAATTGCCGTCTTGTTGAATGAGGATTTGGGAGGTGACCGGGTTTTCGTATTCGTTGTCAAAAACAGCACTTGGCAAGTAGATAACACAAGGTCCGGCGGCCGTTCCAATCCAAATTTCACCGTCTAAGTCTTCCTCAAAGCAGTAGATGTCATCGGAAGGCAGCCCCCCTTTGGAAGGATCAGAAGTAAGAATGCGCCAATCGTCGTCCTGGGTGTTGCTTGGCGTCTGGTTGGTATCGTATACCAAAACACCTTGACCGCGAGGCATGACGCACCATATGTATCCGTTTCGAGCGGCCATTACATCACCTAACCAACCTGTATTTCCGAGGGCGTTACCAAGAGCCATTTGAACGAATTCCCCGTCTTTCAGGCGCACGTGTAGTGGCGCATCGGAGTATGCATTGGTAAACCATAAATTTCCGAATCGATCGAAGTCGACACCACCAACTCCTACTCGCGGGCTGCCACCGAAATTGCCGAGTTCCAGGGTGCTATTGCTTTCATTATAAATGGCAATTAATTCGTTATTTTCTATTTCAATCAGGCCTTCTTCCCATGAGCCGAAGTAGGCATGTAAGGGATTGGTTGGGTCTACGCTGACTACCATGGGGTCGTTGATTCCTTCAAGATCGTTGAACCCCGGTTGGTTCGGAATCCAATTCCATCGCATGCCACTCATGCCATAGAAACCGTGTTTGTGGTACATGCTGGTCCACGTTTCATCGATGCCACCAGAAGCCACCCAAACGTTGTCATTCCAAGCTTCGACATTACGGACGAGCGCGACAGGCGGGCCTTCAGGGCTCCAATGGGCGTCAGATTCTCCTCCGGAGACATCCATTTTCAGGAGGCCCTGCTCGAAATTGGCGATGAACAAGTCTCCGAAATTCATAGTTAACACATTGCCCAATTCGTTCACTGCATGGCGGTACACCATGTCCCTTGCCCTCAGGGGAATTCCATCCGCAGCGTAGTCCAGCTGGATTTCTTGCCAATCGGCGTTGAACTGCCGGATGGACTGGTGATCGGCTACGGCAATGCGCCAATCGCTTAATTCATCGCTGACGCTACTCGACGCAATGGTGAGGACTTGCGTGCTTTCGGAAGGCGTGAACGGTTGCCACAATCCATCTCTGCGCAGCCACAATTCGTCTGGAGCCGCAGCTTCGCCTGTCTTCAGATGCACTAAAATGTGGCCCATGGGAGTAAATTCTACATGAACGTATTCACCTGTTGAAACGGGGATATCCTCCCAGCGGTTCCAAGCGTCAGGGGAACTTAAAAAAGAATCGGAGGTAGGGGCTTCGAAGATTCCTGCATCCGTCCATATAACGTAGTGGTCGTCGTGCAGTGTGATCCCGTTGCACCGTCGTAAGTTTTGTTGGCCCTCTAAATACCAGGTGTCTCTAACGTCCAGTTCTCGAAGGTGGATGACAACAACGCCGAAAGCGGTTGTTGCCATAAGTAGGTCGGGGTTGAGTGAATCAAAAACTTTTAGACTGAGGATGGATTTGTCACCAATCAGGTTACTTTGTTCAATATCGCGCAAGGTGTAAAGCCAATCCCCTGAGTTGGAGAAGAAGTCGATGCTACCTGAAGATTGACCGACAATGAGCATTTCACCATTTATGTCCCAGGCCAGCGCAGTGGGCTGGCTGCCACTCATTCCGTGCACGGTAGAGATGCGTTCGATAACACCCGTTCCCTCGTCCATTGTGAAAACTGCGTGTTCGGTGCGAACGGCCCAGAAACCTGTATCCAATTCCGTTCCGCAGTGTACTAGTTCCTTGGTTTGATGATAAGGCAGATAATCTGACCATGTTCCGACAGGACGATTTACCTGGATTTCGGCGGTATCCGAACCTTGTGTAAGAACACCCTTGGTGCAAATCAATGCCACTGTGAGTGCGATGAAGGCACGTTGCGGGAAGGATCCGTGAGTGAGCATGGATGTCATAGGTATACGGGTTAAAGTTCGGAATATTGTCAATGGTCACGAATAATTTTTCCATTGGAATTGTCCCGGACCTTGGGTTTCCAATTCATCTAAGGCAGAGGGGTCTGCAAGCTGGTAAACCAATCCGCGTTGGCCGCGTTCCCATTCGATGATTTTCCAGACGATAAGTAAGCACAACAAGTCTTCTGCATCCTCGTAGCGCAAGCGGGCTAAGCGAGCAACTTGCTGAAATTTAAGTTGGCGTCCTGCGCGCCAAGCATTGAATAGCTTTCCAATAAATTCGTCATACCGGAACTCGGATCGGTCCATACGCATTTCGTATTGCCAAACTTTAACTTGGACAGGACTCGCACGGTGGATCCGATCGTTTCGGCGCAAGTAGGCATGCCAGTTGCCGTTGTCATCTTCGCAGAAATGGGGGCGGTTAGCAGAGCGTGGAATTTGCACCTCTAGTACGGAACGCCCTTCCACTTTCCATACCTGTACCTCAAAAGGAATTGCTGGCTTGCAGTGGGATTGGCAGGCAAGTTCAATCATGTGGTATTCCTCTTCTTGATTCACTCCCGTTACGGAACCGTTGTCCTTAACACCTATCAAGAGTCGCCCGCCATTGGAGTTTGCAAAAGCGACCAGCGTACGCGCAATTTTTAGGGCATCATCAATGCGCATTTTGAAGTCTTGGGTTTGATGCTCCCCCTCCTCAATCATTTTCTGTACGTACGACATGGTAGATGAAGATAGTATGCCAACCCGGTTCGGCACGTTGAAGTTCGAAGAGAATGGTGTATATTTGTTGAATCAAAAGGAAACGAAAAGTAGAGGGGTTCAAGCCCCTCTTTTTTTCTTCGAAAAATCGCCATGATTAATGTTTTAACCGTCCGCGAACTCGCTGAATCCTACCTCGCTGGGGGGTCAGGGTTTCTTGTAGACGTGCGCGTAAGCGACGGGAACACCATTTCCATTTTGCTGGATGACGACGAGGGTGTAAGTGTTGAGAAATGCATGACTCTAAGCCGTCACCTTGAGTCCGTCCTGGATCGAGATGCTGAGGACTTTTCATTGGATGTAAGTTCTCCTGGCCTGGATCACCCGTTGAAATTGCACCGTCAGTACGTAAAGAACATTGGGCGTTCAGTGCAGTTGAAAATTACGGGATCAGGAAAGGCTGAGGGTAAATTGACCAAGGCCACAGAAGACGAGATTACCATTTTAGTTCGCGAGAAGCGCAGAATTGAAGGCCGCAAAGCGAAGGAATGGGTCGAAGACGAACAGACGTATCCATTGAATGCATTGGATTGGACAAAGGTTCAAATATCATTCAAAGGAAACGAAATAGACCATTACTAACCGAGCGCAGCAAACCGAAAAACCATGACACAGCTGAATTTGGTGGATTCCTTTAAGGAGTTCAAAGAATTTAAGAACATTGACCGTGAGGTCATGATGGGCATATTGGAAGACGTATTTCGTGCCATGATATTGAAGAAGTACGGAGACGATTCCAATTTTGATATCATTATCAACCCAGAGAAGGGTGACTTAGAAATTTGGCGAAATCGAACCATCGTCGCTGATGGCGCAGTTGAAGATGAAAACGAAGAGATTGCCCTTTCTCAGGCCTTAAAAATTGAAGATGATTTCGAAGAAGGCGAAGAAGTATCAGAGGATATTAAATTGGAGTCCTTCGGTCGCAGACCCGTTCTGTCCTTGCGTCAAAACCTTGCAGGACGTATTATGGACCTTGAGAAGGATGCCATCTATCAGAAGTACAAAGAGCGCGTTGGCGAGGTTGTATCTGCAGAAGTGTATCAGATATGGAAGCGCGAGATTCTCCTGGTTGACGACGAAGACAATGAAGTGGTGATGCCGCGGGAGAGTCAAATTCCGGGTGATTTCTTCAAAAAGGGAGATACTATTCGTGCGGTAGTTTCTGCTGTGGAGATGAAGAATAACACCCCGCGTATCGTTTTGTCGAGAACTGCCCCTGAATTCTTAGAGCGCTTATTTGAGCAGGAAGTCCCGGAAATTTATGATGGATTGATTACAATCAAGCGCGTTGTTCGTGCGCCAGGTGAGCGAGCTAAAGTTGCTGTGGAATCTTATGACGAGCGTGTAGATCCAGTTGGAGCATGCGTAGGGATGAAAGGGTCCCGCATCCACAGCATTGTCCGCGAGTTAAAGAACGAGAATATTGATGTTATCAATTTCACAGAAAACGAGCAGCTCCTCGTGACTCGAGCCTTGAGCCCTGCTAAGATTACTACGATTGAACTCAACGAGGAAACCCGTGAGGCCAAGGTGTTTTTAAAAGCAGACCAAGTGAGCCTTGCCATTGGTAAAGGTGGAAACAACATCAAATTGGCTGGGTTATTGACAAACTACGAAATTGATGTCTACCGCGATGAAGAAGATGGGGCGGATGACGTAGAATTGAAGGAGTTTTCCGATGAAATCGATGCTTGGATTCTCGACGAGTTTGTCAAGATTGGTCTAGAAACAGCTCGTTCAGTTCTCAATCGGGATGAAGAGTTCTTGGTGAACCGCACTGACCTAGAATTGGAGACCATTCGAGAGGTTATCAAAATTCTGAAGGACGAATTGTCGTAAACACCATCCATGTCCCTTTTCCCTTTTAAATTCGCAATACCAACGCCCAGAAACGCCTATGGCTGACGTCAACAAACCCGTACGACTTAATAAAATCGCCCGAGAGTTTAACTTGGGTATTCAGACCATTGTTGATTTTTTGGCAGCTAAGGGCATCGAAGCAGATGCGAAGCCTAACACCAAAATCGATGCGGAGGCCTACTCTTTGATACGAGCCAACTTTCAAGACGAGAAGGCGGCTAAAGAGAAGGCGGTAAGCTCTGCTAACCGATCCGCTGTGGACCGTGAGAGTGTCACACTGGCCTCTGCGCGGAAAACTGCTCGACCTCAAGAGGAAGCAGAGGTGGAAATTGATTTGTCCATTTTTCAAAAAAGCCAGCAGCAACCTGAGGTGAAGCGCATTGAACCCGAAGTGCCGGCTGAATCCGCTCCAGCTGCTGAGGAAAATATAGCCCCTCAAGTGCCGAAAGAATCCGTGGTCGATTTCTCGAGCCCCGTGAAAGTTTTAGGCAAGGTGGACTTAGATGCGGTCGGGAAGAAGCCGAAGGTAAAATCTACAGCAGGGAAAGAATCCGCGGAGGAAAAGGAAGGGCAACAATCGACGGAAATTTCCAAAAAGAAACCAGAGGCGATTGTTGCAAAAAAAGCTGAAGATGTCACCTCAGTTGAACAGAAGGCTGATGCTGAACCGACGAAAGTGGAGAAGCTTGAACCTCAGATCAAAAAACTTTCCGGTCCTACGGTAGTGGGAAAAATTGAACTCCCCGTTAAGAAGAAAAAGGCCGAAACAGGAAAATCGGATGATAACAAACGCAAGCGAAAACGCATTACGAAAGTTGACGTTGAACGTCAGGCTCGAACTGCAAGCGGACAACGTGGCGACCGAGGCCGGGGACGAAAGAACGAACCGAAAAAGGAAGTCAGCCAAGCGGATATACAAAAGGAAATAAAGGATACACTAGCGCGACTGAGCGGTGGGAAAAAGTCCAATGCGGCGAAAATGCGTCGCGCCAAACGAAGTGCAGTAGCCGAACGTCAAGAGCAAGAATTACAGCGCCAGCAGGAAGAGGCGATGACACTGCAATTGACAGAATTTGTGACGGTAGCCGAATTAGCGAGCATGATGGACGCCAATGTGAATGATGTAATCTCAGCGTGCATGACGCTGGGCATAATGGTGTCAATTAATCAGCGATTGGACTCTGAGACAATCACCATCATTGCTGAAGAATTTGGTTATGAGGCGAATTTTGTGAGTGCTGAGGTTCAGGAGGCAATTGAAGTCGAAGAAGACAACGAAGAAGACATGACATTGCGTCCGCCTATTGTGACGGTCATGGGACACGTTGACCACGGGAAGACCTCGTTACTTGACTTCATCCGCAATGATAATGTAATCGCCGGAGAGGCTGGAGGGATTACCCAACATATAGGTGCTTACCATGTCACTCTCCCACAAGGCGGTCAAATGACCTTCCTCGACACTCCTGGCCACGAGGCTTTTACAGCGATGCGAGCACGCGGGGCTCAAGTAACCGATATCGCAATCATTGTCGTTGCGGCCGACGACGCCGTTATGCCTCAGACCAAAGAAGCCATTAACCACGCCCAAGCGGCAGGCATTCCCATGGTAATCGCCTTAAATAAGATGGACCGACCAGAAGCCAATGCCGATAAAATCCGCCAAGAGTTGTCTGCAATGAATGTTTTGGTTGAAGAGTGGGGGGGGAAATTTCAGAGTCAAGAGATTTCAGCTAAGAACGGCACCAACATTGAAGAATTACTTGAAAAGGTTTTGTTGGAAGCAGAGATACTTGACTTAAGGGCTAATTCGAGTAAACGTGCCGTTGGCACTGTCGTTGAAAGTTCGCTAGACAAGGGTCGTGGATACGTTACAAACTTGCTGGTTGAAGGTGGCACTATGCGGGTTGGGGATGCGGTTCTTGCCGGTCAATATAGTGGCAAGGTCAAGGCCATGTTCAATGAACGCGGTTCTCGAGTTGATGAGGCTGGTCCATCTATTCCGGTATCTATTTTGGGCTTTGACGGAGCACCAAATGCAGGAGATAAATTTCACGTCTTTGAGGATGAGCGCGAATCTCGCAATATTGCCGTGAAGCGTCAACAACTTCAACGCGAGCAGGGCGTTCGCTCTCAGCGCTCCGTAACATTAGAAGAATTGGGACGCCGTATTGCAGTGGGAGAATTCAAGGAATTGAATCTAATTGTCAAAGGCGACGTTGATGGCTCCATTGAAGCATTGAGCGATTCACTTCAAAAATTGTCCACTGAAAAGGTTCAGGTAAATATTATACATAAAGCCGTTGGCCAAGTATCCGAGTCAGATATCCTGTTGGCATCGGCTTCATCGGCGATAATCATCGGCTTCCAAGTTAGACCCAGTGGAGCAGCCCGTCGATTGGCCGAGAAAGAGGGAGTCCAAATTAAGTTGTACTCGGTGATTTACAAGGCCATAGAGGAAATGAAGGATGCCATGGAGGGATTGCTCTCTGCGAAAATTGAAGAGAACGTTGTCGGTTCAGCTGAAATTCGTGAGACATTCAAAATTTCAAAGGTTGGTACGATTGCCGGTTGTTTTGTCATTGACGGCAACATCAAGCGCAATAACAAAGTTCGAGTGATTCGCGAAGGGGTTGTGGTTTATACCGGAACCCTGGGCTCCCTAAAGCGTTTCAAGGATGACGTGAAAGAAGTTGCAAAAGACTTCGAATGCGGCTTGAACATTGACCGATTCAATGACATCAAGATTGGCGACGTTGTGGAGGCGTATGAAGAGGTGGAAGTAAAGCAAACCCTCGAAGACTGAGGTATTAAACGAAAACTAGTCGGTTGCAGTTGCACCGAGTGCTGGTAATTTGATATTCATTGGAATAACAATGGCCTTCGGGAATGAGCTAGCCCAAGCGTCTTTTGCCTTCTGAGCTTCCCATCGCGTTCTGAAGTCTCCAATAGTGACGCGATAGTTGGGCGGCATCGACGATAGGTATACCGACCATTCATCGGTGGTTTTGCGCGCCTTCGCTCGAATTTCTCGAGCAGCCTGAAGGGATCCTGAAAAAATTTGAATACGGAACCCTCGAAGTGGATGTTCATGTGCATGCCATGCCGAGTCGAGTGTCGCAATGCGTTTATCATACTGCTCTATAAAGATCCCCACTGGCCTGTCATCGGCAGCGAGAGATAATTCGGAATTCACTGTATCCGAAGAGGAATCCACAAATGCAGATTTTTCCCAAATCAAGACCTCGGAACTTGTCGGAGCCAACTGTCCCATTGCAGCTGAGTCGCATGCGCTTTTTTGTGTTCCATTGAATAAGCTCTTCCACCACCCACCTTCATTTTGAGCAGTTGTCGCATCGGTGAAACCCAATGTGAACACACAAATGGCACTAAATGAAAAGAGGATTGAGCGGAAAAAAGAGGAATCGATTGGCATTTTGCCCAATTTAATGCGCGTTTTATAACGCTTCATGCCCTTTTGTATCAAAAAAGTAATTTTTTTTTGAGGCGCTGATTTCTTCGGATTTGCCACATAATCAGGGACATATGACCACAAACCGACAACTTG
>DIHQ01000105.1:27894-28037 GCA_002420235.1 Flavobacteriales bacterium UBA5692 | reverse complement strand
TACGTCTACGAGCCAGTTAATGAGTGGGGGCAGCAGATGCTGACCTACGTCGTTTTTTTCGTTCTGATGATAGGCGTTTGGATTCTACTGATGCGTCGCCTTGGTGGAGGTGGAGGTGGCGGAGGTCAAATTTTTAATATTGG
>DIHQ01000105.1:9850-27593 GCA_002420235.1 Flavobacteriales bacterium UBA5692 | reverse complement strand
GGAGGTCAAATTTTTAATATTGGCAAGTCCAAGGCTCAACTATTCGAAAAAGGTAAAGGTGCTGATGTCAATTTTGATGATGTAGCTGGTTTGGACGGAGCCAAAGAAGAGCTGGAAGAAATCGTGGCCTTTTTAAGGGCACCAGAAAAGTATACAAATCTCGGCGCCAAAATTCCCAAGGGTGCCCTTCTTGTAGGACCTCCCGGTACAGGAAAAACGTTATTGGCGAAGGCCGTAGCCGGTGAGGCTCAGGTGCCTTTTTTCTCCTTGAGTGGCTCGGATTTCGTTGAGATGTTTGTAGGCGTTGGCGCCTCTCGCGTCCGCGACCTTTTTAAACAAGCAAAAGAAAAAGCCCCAGCGATTGTTTTCATCGATGAAATTGATGCCATTGGGCGAGCTCGTGGAAAGAATGCCAGTATGGGTTCGAACGATGAGCGAGAGAATACCTTGAACCAACTCCTCACGGAAATGGATGGCTTTGCCACCAACAGCGGAGTTATTATTCTCGCTGCAACTAATCGGGCTGATATCCTCGACAAAGCGTTGATGCGAGCCGGACGATTTGATCGACAGATTTACGTTGACATGCCGGACCTAACTGAACGCAAATCTATTTTTGACGTTCACTTGCGCCCCATCAAAGCAGACGAAAGCATCGATGTGGACTTCCTCTCCCGGCAGACTCCAGGCTTCAGTGGTGCCGATATCGCCAATGTTTGCAACGAAGCCGCGCTGTACGCTGCGCGGAAGGGACGTGAGCAAGTTATTCATCAAGACTTTTTGGATGCTGTAGACCGCATTATTGGGGGACTTGAGAAGCGCACTAAAATTATTTCGAATGAGGAAAAGCGTACCATCGCATTCCATGAGGCGGGTCACGCTGTGGTTAGCTGGTTGGTTGAGTTTGCTTCGCCTTTGGTAAAGGTTAGCATTGTACCTCGCGGACAATCACTTGGTGCTGCATGGTACCTCCCAGAGGAACGGCAAATCACCACAACAGAGCAAATGCTGGACGAAATGTGTGCTGCCCTTGGTGGACGTGCAGCGGAAGATTTGGTCTTTAATAAAATATCAACGGGTGCATTGAGTGATCTCGAAAAGGTTACTAAGCAGGCCTATGCGATGGTTTCCATTTACGGCTTAAATGAACGTATTGGCAACCGCAGCTACTACGATAGCCGTGGAGATCAAATGTTTACCAAACCTTATTCTGAGGAGACTTCGCGAATCATTGATGAGGAGGTGGGTAAAATCATCGACTCAGCATATGACAGAGCGAAGCAGATTTTGCAATCTAATTTCGATAAGCTGAGCACCGTGGCCGATTCGCTGCTGACAAATGAAGTCATTTTTCGAGAAGACGTCGAGCGAATTCTGGGTGCTCGACCTTTCACGAAAGCTGAGGATGCATTGTCAAGTCCACAGGCCGACATAGATTCAGAATCTACGGAACAAGCCCAGGAGGATGCCACCGAAAGCGAGAAGGAATGAACGGATGGACGGTTGTCTATTCCGACGGTTTTCCACCAGCGGTTGAGCTGCGCCGTGCAGTTCTTCAGGAGCATGGTATACCGGCTGTGGTTTTAAATAAGCGCGATAGCAGCTATTTGTTTGGGTTTGTGGAGTTACTAGTTCAAGAGGCGGATGCCGCACGTGCTGAGTCGCTCATCGTGGGTGCTTCTATCGATTCGGACGTGTAACATTGTGCCATGAGTGAGACCCTTGTTCGTAGCCTATCCGGTGCCGTTTTTGGAGTACTCGTGATTGGGCTTGTGTGCTTCAGCCCCTGGACCAATGCATTGCTATGGGCGGTCGTTTCAATTCTAGCGGTTCGCGAATTCAAAGTGGGGTCTAAACGGACATCGCTAGGAACCGTTTGGGTGTTTTCTATCATGGTTGCTATATGGATGAGCATAGTAATCGGTTTGCCATGGAGTAACTCCGGTGCGTACGAACCCTCCGTTCTTTTGAGCCTTGTTTTGACCATGTGGGCATCGGACTCAGGAGCATATTTCATCGGAAAGTCATTCGGAAGGCACAAACTCATGCCCAGCATCTCTCCGGGCAAATCTTGGGAAGGGCTGGTTGGTGGAGCAGCTAGTGCAGCTTTAGCTGCGAATATGCTATGGGGTACCTCCTTGCTTTGGCTGGGCCCTCTGTTCGCTTTGTTGGGCACTGCTGGGGATTTGATAGAAAGTAACTGGAAACGGCGCAATGGTTTAAAGGATTCCGGGTCAATAATGCCGGGACACGGCGGTATGATGGACCGATTTGACGGTTTTGTATTTACGGTGCCAGTGTACTTCGTCCTGTTATCTTTACTGCCGTTCGAATTTGCATTGAAATCCGTCTTGCAATGACATTTCACAGAGAAGGTGTAACCACGTTGATCCTGTTTTTAGCAGCAGGTTCAAGTCTGGTTGTCGTAGCCAAGGCCTGGTTGCCGCTATGGTCATTTTATGTTATTTGTCTGGGGGTAGCCGTGGTGCTCGCCTTGGTGGTGAACTTTTTTCGGATGCCTTCACGTCGGTTAGGGACTACTGATCCGCACGAAATCCTTGCGCCCAGCGACGGCAAGGTTGTCGTCATCGAAAAGGTACATGAGCCGGAGTGGTTCAACGACGAGCGCATTCAAGTGAGTATTTTCATGAGCCCTTTGAACGTCCATGCACAATGGTCGCCCATTGCAGGAAAGGTGAAGGCTGCGCGCTACCACCCCGGGAAGTACCTTGTGGCTTGGCATCCGAAGAGCAGCACTGAAAACGAACGCACCACGCATGTCATCGAAGGGGAGCGTGGCACCGTGTTGTTTCGTCAAATCGCCGGTGCCGTGGCCCGGCGTATTTGCCACTATATGAAAGAAGATCAAGTCCTTGCCCAAGGCGATGAAGTGGGCTTCATCAAATTTGGCTCCCGCATTGACGTATTCCTACCTGTTGGCAGCGAAATCTGCGTGGAATTGGAAGAAGCCGTGACGGGACGTGAGACGGTGTTGGCGCGTTTCCCGAATGCCTGACCATAAGTATTGGTGTAAGAATTGGATATTTTGGGTTCTTTGGGGTACTTTTTCGCCTCAAAACCAACCCAAATGAAGCATTTTACCCTCGTTCTCTTTCTAGTGGGAGCAGTTGCCCTCACTGGATTTGCACAATCCCTCCCATCTGGAGGACAATCCTTATTGGAAGACGTGCCCCAGCTCACGCCTGCATTGCGTGTTGCCGCACCCATGCCCACTCACGCAATCGCTGACTTTTCGGACCGTCCACAGCAGCCGTTGCAAGGCCAATCAGATACGGACATTGAACACGTTCAAAACCGTGACCTAGTAATTCAGCGACAAGTCATCGGCTACACTCAGTACGATCTACAGTCCAATGCTGCCATTGACGACCGCATGGCGGGCGGGGCCGAGGCTGTTTCTGCGGCTTGGACCATGAGCCTTGAACTGACTCCGTTTGATGATCGCGGCACTGGTTATAACTTTTACGACGGCACAGCGTGGGCCGAAATTGCCTACGAACGTGTGGAGTCCGTCCGCATTGGCTGGCCTTCCGTCGTGCACACGGCGAGCGGCCGTGAAGTCATCGTGAGTCACCCGGGCATCGATACACCACTTCACATGGCCTGGCGCGACGCCGGTGCCGGTGCTTGGAGCGAAGCCACCATTCCCAGCGACCTAGCTGTAGGTAAATTGTGGCCCCGCATGGCGGCCGGTGGCGAGGACGGTAACAGCTTGCACGTAATTTGCGTCACGACCCCAACCGCCAATGGTGGTTTGGTTTACAACGGCCAAGACGGTGCGATGCTTTACTACCGCTCACAAGACGGGGGTGATACCTGGGACGTCATCGATTACAGTTTCGCCGATTTGGACAGTTCCAACTTCGCAGCATTCAGCGGGGATACCTACGCCATTCACGCCCGCGGTAACACGGTGGCGTTTGCCGCATTCAATGACTTTGCGGATTCTTTTGTCATGATTTCTCAAGACAACGGCGATACCTGGGAAAAGCAGCTATTAATTGACTTTCCAGTTGATCTGTACGTTGCCGACATGGGTTTGCCAGAAGGTGAGGAGTACGCTGAGGACTACAACGAGGACGGTTTGTTCCAGGAGTACTTCAACACCGACGGCGCAGGGGATGTCCACATCGATACGTATGGTCAGGTGCACGTTTCCTACGGAAGCATGTACTACATGGACGCTGACACCATCGACGGTACCACCAGTTACTTCCCCGGCACCAACGGTTTGGCCTATTGGAACGAATCCATGGGGGCGGACAGCGCTCAAATCATCGGCTACTCGTTCGATTACGACGAGAGCGGAACGTTAGATTTTGACGATATAGCGCTGTACTTTGTTGGTTGTGCAGGCTTCCCGTCAATTGGATCGGACGCTTCAGGAAATCTTTACGTCACATATTCGGCCATCATGGAGAGCTTTTCGACCGGTGCACAGAACTACCGTCACCAGTTCTTGGTTCATTCCACCGACGGTGGCGTTACGTGGAACGCAGACGAAGCGTGTGACTTGACCCCGGATGATGATTTCGACGGATACGAAGCGGTATTTGGCTCCATCGCTCCCGATGTGATTAATGGTCAACTAGAAATCATCTACCAACGTGATTTCGAGCCCGGACTCCACGTTCGTGGGGACGAGGACCCAGCGGATATCAACGACATCGTGCACTTGCGCATTCCGGCTGATGATTTGGGCGACTGCACTGAATTAGAATACGAAGATTGGGTCGGCGTTGCTGAGCCCATTGACCTGAACGACATCACTTTGTATCCCAACCCTGCAGACGACCAAGTGGAATTGGTGATCAACCGACCTGGCGCGCACCTGATTGACGTTTGGAGCATGACAGGCAAGCGCGTTCACTCGATGCAGACCTCTGCCTTGGTGGAGCGCATTGAGACTAGCGAATGGGCGCCAGGTATTTATTTGGTAAACATTTCCCAAGGTGACCATCAAGCTACTATGCGCCTTGCTATTCAATAGTTAAAATTACTCTCACGAGAAAGTCCTTGGACCCTTGGTTCAGGGATTTTTTTTGTCCCTGTATTATGGGAGTTATTTTCGCGGAATGTTAGCAGAAGTCATTACGGTCGGTGACGAGTTGTTGTTGGGCCAAACGGTGGACACCAATTCGGCTTGGATGGGCGAGGTTTTGGCTTCACATGGGATCGCAGTGCACCGCATCACCTCAATCTCGGACCAGGCAAATCAGATTGTTGCTGCACTGGATGAGGCACGAATGCGCGTGGATTTGATTTTGATGACGGGTGGCTTGGGTCCTACTCGTGATGATATCACCAAGCACGCGCTTACGGATTATTTCGGCATGGAATTGCGCATGAACGAGGACGTGTTAAAGGGCATCTCGGAGTGGTTTCAAGGTCGCGGTCTGCCCATGTTGCCTGTTAACGAAGCACAAGCTTTGTTGCCGGACGGTTGCTCTGTACTGCACAATCCACGTGGAACGGCCATGGGCATGTGGTTCGATGCGGCTCAGGACGGTCGACCCCAAGTGGTGGTGAGTATGCCCGGGGTGCCTTATGAGATGAAAGGATTGGTGGAAGAGGAGGTGCTACCACGCATCATTTCCAAATGGAAACTTCCGACCCGGTATAGCCGAACAGTCCTTACGCAAGGCATTGGAGAAAGCTACCTGAGTGAGATTGTGCACGATTGGGAAGAAGGTTTGGTGCAACGAGGTGTAAGCATCGCTTATTTGCCTGCCCCAGGTCAGGTGCGTGTTCGGCTGTCAGCTGTTTCAAAAAGGGAAGGAGATGCTCGGCAGAGTGTGGATGCCGCAATGGATGAATTTTTGAATTTAGCTGGCGATCATGTCGTAGCCCAAGCAGACATCTCTGTGGCTGAGGTCTTAGTCGAGATGCTCGCGCAACGGGGAGAAACATTATCAATTGCAGAATCGTGCACTGGCGGTGCCATGGCTGCTTCTGTGACGTCTGTTCCGGGATCAAGTGCCGTTTTTGAAGGCGCTGTTGTAGCATATGCCAATGCTGTGAAGATCGATATGCTTGGCGTGGATCCCGTGTGTATTAAGCAGGACGGTGCCGTAAGTGAATCGGTGGTATCTGCCATGGCCGATGGCGTTCGCACGCGAATGGGAACCACCTATGCGCTGGCGACATCTGGCATTGCAGGCCCAGGCGGTGGAACACCAGACAAGCCGGTGGGAACAATATGGATTGCGTTATCCACACCAGGCGGTACAGAAGCACGCTGTCTGAAATTTGGCAGCCATCGCGGTCGCAATGTGCAACGGACGGTATTGGAGTGCCTAGCTTGGTTACTTCGCAAAGTTCGTGCGGTTTAAGTGGGTTAAGTTGGGAAGATGGGTTGGAATCAAGGTAAATATTTTGTTTCTTTGCCGTCCGAAAAAAGCTAAGCTATGAGCCGCGTATGTCAACTCACTGGTAAGAAAGTAATGGTTGGGAATAATGTTTCTCACTCCAAGCGTCGCACCAAGCGGACCTTCTACCCCAACTTACAGAAAAAGCGTTTTTATAATGCAGAAGACAACTCTTACGTCACACTGCGAGTCTCTACTTCGGCAATGCGCACCATTAATAGGATTGGATTGAAAGCTGCAATTGCACAAGCTAAGGAGAAAGGAACTTGGGTTGAGGCTTGATGGTGCTCGTATTTAACACAAAAAACCCGCTATTTCGCGGGGTTTTTTGTTCTCAGACCTGACCATACCACGCTCAGTTATCACCTAGAATGAGGGGCAACCCGTCTTTGGCAGAACCTATGACAACGACCTTGGTATTTTGACTATTAGCAAGGGCAGAGGTCGCTTCGATGCCTTTCCATTTCAGCAACTCTTGACTGATGCCACGGGAGACGATTTCTTGGTAATCGCGGATTCCTTCCGCTTCAATTCGCATGCGCTCTGCTTCTTTCGCTGCCTTATCCAGCCGGAACTCGTATTCTAATGATTCCTGCTCCTGCTGCAATTTGCGTTCAATGGCCTCTTCCAATTTTCGTGGCAAGCGAATGTTGCGTATTAGGACATCATTCAGTTGTAAATAGTTTTCGCTGAGTTTTTCGCGCATACGTTCGTCAATTTCAGATTGGATTTCGTCACGGCGAGTGGTATTGAATTCTTCAGGTAGATATTTTGCAATGACTTCACGAGCCACCGACCGTATGGCAGGTACAATGACTTTTTCTTCGTAGTTCCTGCCCCGTTCGATTTCGAGTAATCCGAGTTCATTCAAGTTTGGTTGATAGAAAACTGTCATGTCCATTTCAATCTTCAGGAGGTTGGAGCTGAGGACTTCCAGTTTTTCCATGCGTTCTTTTTGTCTTATTTCGTATTCGTACACCTTGTTCCACGGAGCCTTGAAGTGAAATCCAGACTTCATTGGCTGTTCTTCAGGGTTGATTCCGTCCCCGAACGTATGAAAAAGTAGGCCAGCGTGGCCGGAGGGGATAGTTACCGTGAGGGATCCCCATAAAATCAAGATGGGAGCGAAGGCTAAAGTCAAGACGAGTAGCCGTCGGGTTAATTTGGGATTGGGTTGTTGTACCATGTGCCGAAATTACGCAAGCACTTGGCTGTGCCCTACCCAAATGGCGTTAATATCCAAGGTTACGTCGCCGAACAATCCATTCTATGGTAAGCAGGGTCAAAGCTAGTATCAAAAAAAATCTCCAATCTATGGCTTCCCGAAGCTGGGTGTTTTCGTGGCGAATGACGGAAGGCATACCTGTAGCTTCTATGGCGTCTCCTGCCGCCGTTATTTCCGTGTCTTTCCAGTAACCGAGAAATGAACCCCCCGTGTTTTGTGCCACTTGGTCAAGAATGTCGAGATGGGCCGCTGCATGGGTGCGTTCGATTTGGGTATCTTCGACAATAACCAGGCCATTTGTATCAAAGGATGTGCCGTCCAAAGTGCTCGAGGCTTCCCACTCATAGGTGCCGGCTGGCATGCGTCCAAAGTCCGCAACGAAGCCGCGCGTCGCGGGTAACATGGTGCGAGTGAATACTTGGTCTTCTTCGTCGGTGAGCTTCAGTTCTATGTTGGCATCGCGCATGGGGGTCCATGCAGCATCAAACGCTTGGGCTCTAAATGTCATACGTTGGTCGGCTCCTACTCGTTTTTCTGTTTGGACAACCAATCGCTTCCGTAGGTCTTCGGCGGCTAAGAACTGAACCTGCCTTTGAATAAAGATGTCAAATAGCTCATGGCTTTGGGATTCAGCAAAATTGCGCATGCGCCAGCGCCAAAAACCTTCCCCGATGCTCAAAATTTGCTTTGAACCACTGGACGAGCCGCGAAGTCCCCAAAATGCGTCATTGGTTTCGACATCACCAAATTGCCGATTGGCCAACGTTGACCAAGCCGGGGACCACGTCATTTGTTCGAAAGGCCCGAGGATAGGCGGCCATTTCCGGATGGCCTCAGCTAGGCCCTCTGGCCATTCGAGTGAAGCAAAGGATGGATTTAATCGGGTTTGGTGGGTCTGGATTAAATCACTTGAAACACTCATTTGAACGCCCAATTCATTGTAATCCTGGAGCGCATTCCAAGTGGATTCGTCAGCTGCCAACCACCAAATGGGCAGATTATTCATTGCGAGGAGCTTGGACCATTCCATTCCACCCCAGCGCTTGCCGAGCAAGTTGTGGGCGATAACCAAATCGGCTTGGTTCAGAGCATCAGTCAAGTCGTTGGGGTTGCGTAAAGAAGCAATGTCAAATGCTTTAACTTGATAGGACTCCATTGATTCTAATGCCATGCGAATCGCGCCGAGGTCGGGGTGAGCAGCTGCTCCAATACAAGCGATTACCCTTCTACTTTCGAGCACATCGATGTAAAGCGTTCGTTGATTGTTGCTGATGTCGTATTCTCCGTTAGTTACAGCGATTCGGAGTAGGTATTTCTGCAGGCCTGTGGATTCGGCATTGAGCATGAGCTCAATTTTTGTGCGCTCGGAGTTACTAACGGTTTTCCAAGATTTACGGGCGATTACATTGCCGTTGTGAACGACCTCGAGTTGTCCGGCTCGGCCTTCCATCCCTTGGGACTCGATGAATGCTTGTACCGGAAAGGCATTCCCGAGGTAGGCAACGGCGTTGTGATTAACACTGTTGATCCAGCGGTCCCTTACCGCTGATGTATCACCTAACCCAACAGCCCAAACGGGCAAGTTGGGCCATTGCACGCCGTAGACGGGCGAGGCACCGCGGTTAATCAATCCATCGGATGCCAATACAATTCCCGCTACATTTCGGTTTTCGATACGTGGATTGAGCGTGCGTATCGCCTCATTTAGGTTGGTTTGTGAGCCATCCCATCGAAAAGCCGAATCTACGCTCACGATGGGCCGCAAATGGCTGGCAAAGCCATAGCGCTCTACGTCCAATCCACGGTCAATCAGGTCTTCCATGATCGCTTTGGACCAAGAATTTATGGTGTCTGCGGTGCTATGCTCGGTTCTTGATAGAATGGATGCGCTTTCGTCGACGAGTAAAATGGCTATGGGTTTTTCCTCATCGTATTCAGTTGATCGAATCAATGGTTCGATAAGGAGAAAGCCGATGATGCCAAGCGCAATAAATCGCATAAGTCCCATAGCCCATCGTAACCAACCTGGAAGACCTCGGCCAGTAGAGCGTTGTTGGACGGCTGCATTCCAACCATAGAGCCCGAAGGCGATGGCACCTGCCATTACAAGTAAAGTTACTAATTGCCAAACCTCGGCTTCAATGATCCAATCCCTCGGGATATCAATTTGAAAAGGCATGGACTGCATAGTTTGGCTTATGCTGTAATCATTCCTCCATCAATGCAAATGGTTTGGCCCGTGATGTACGAACTCATATCACTTGCCAGGAAAGTACACAGTTGAGCGACGTCCTTCGGTTGCCCCCCGCGTTTTAAAGGAATGGCATCTCTCCAACTTTGAACTGTTGCTTCGTCCAATGCGGCCGTCATTTCCGTTTCGATAAAACCGGGGGCTATGGCATTGCAACGAATGTTGCGGGACCCCAATTCGAGAGCTACGGATTTGGTAAAGCCTAGGATACCTGCTTTCGATGCAGCGTAATTCGCCTGACCAGCGTTTCCTTGAACGCCAACAACGGAGCTGACGTTAATAATGCTCCCCGATCTTGACTTGAGCATGGTGCGCATGACGGCTTTCGTCAATGCAAAACATGATTTAAGGTTTACATCGATGACACGGTCCCATTGTTCTTCATTCATCCGCATCAAAAGGGTATCATCGGTTATGCCTGCATTATTGACAACAATATCTACAGTGCCAAATGCCTTCACGACTTCGTTCACCAATACCTCAGCTTGTTTCATGTCCGATGCATCGGATTTGAAGCCGCGAACGGTTCCGCCGTTGGAGGTGAGTTCCGCTTCGAGCTCCTGCGCCTTCTCTTCAGACGAACGGTAGGTGAAAGCCAATGTGGCTCCTTGACTCACAAATTCTTGTGCAATGGCTTTTCCAATGCCACGGGAAGCACCGGTAATGATTGCCACTTTTCCTTGTAGTAACATGAGATAAGATTAAGGTGTCGGTGCGTCAAGTAAATCAGCAGCCTCAGCTATGAGTTCAGCCACGTCTTTGACTTCGACATTGGATTCTTTTTCTGCATTTTTGACACCATCTGTCATCATGGTGTTGCAAAATGGACAGCCAGTTGCGATGACTTCGGGTTGGGTCTCAAGGGCTTGATCGGTTCTTGCGTGATTAACCTCTCGGTCCCCGGACTCAGCTTCTTTGAACATTTGAGCTCCGCCCGCACCACAACACATAGCGTTTTGCTTGCACCGACGCATTTCGAGCAATTCGCCATCAAGCTTTGCAATGACCTCGCGGGGCGCCAGGTATTCTCCGTTTGAACGCTGAAGGTAACACGGGTCGTGGAAGGTGATGCGACGGCCTTTGAACGGAGCTTTACCGCTCATTCGCAGCTTACCAGTTTCAATTAATTTCCTAATGAATTGGGTGTGATGAAGCACCTCATAGTTGCCACCCAGTTCGGGGTACTCGTTTTTAAGCGCATTGAAGCAGTGGGGGCAGCCGGTGATGATGCGTTTAATACTGTAACCATTGAGTGTAGCGATATTCTGCGCCGCTTGCATCTGGTACAGGAACTCGTTGCCTGCGCGCTTGGCGGGGTCACCGGTGCAGGATTCCTCTTGACCAAGTACAGCAAACGAAGTCTCAGAGGCATGAAGAATGCGAGCAATGGCTTTTGTGATTCTTTTGGCGCGGTCATCGAAACTACCCGCACACCCCACCCAGAACAGCACATCGGGTGTTTGGCCTGAGGCTGTCATTTCAGCCATGGTGGGGATGTGAAATGAAGTCATGGCTACACTTCTTGAATCCAATCTCCACGACTTCCTGAAGAAAAAGCCCACGGAGCGCCGTTGTTTTCAATGTTATTGAACATGGATGTGATGGACTCCGGCGATTTACTGTCTTCCATGATGAGGCTTCGACGCATATCGAGAATAATGCCCATTGGAGAGATGTTAATGGGGCAGGCCTCAACACAGGCCTGGCAACTGGTGCAAGCCCATAATTCCGCCTCGGTAATCCAATCGCCTATGAGGCTTTTCCCATCGGATGTCCATTGCCCGCCGTTGGCTTCCCGCTTTTGGCCAATTTCTTCGATTCGATTGCGGGTAGACATCATGATCTTTCGCGGGCTGAGCAGTTTACCGGTGTTGTTAGCTGGACATTCCGAAGTACACCTTCCGCATTCCGTGCATGTGTAGGCCTCGAGTAATTGCTTCCATGTCAAATCCATTGCGTCTTTCACACCAAAAGGGGCTGGCGGTTCCGCTGATTCCGGTGCCGCAGCAAACGGGTCGGCATTGGGGTCCATCATAAGGTCAACCTCTTTCTTGACAGCGGCCATATTGTCCATTTGGCCCGAGGGGTTTAGATTGGAATAGTAAGTGTTGGGGAAGGCAAGTAAGATGTGAAAATGCTTTGAATACGGGACGTAGACCAAAAAGGCAAGAACACCGGCAATGTGAAACCACCACATGCCACGTTCTACAAATACAACTCCGGAATCCGTTAAGCCAGCATACAATGGAATAAGGCAGGAACTGACTGGGAAAGACCCAGCGGAGACGTAATGATCCAGCCCGCGCGATTGTGCGATTGCATCCGCTGCATTCATGCTTAGAAAGGCGAACATCAATAGTATCTCTACGACTAAAATGATGTTGGCATCGAGGGAAGGCCATCCTTTCAAATCGTTGGACGCAAGTCGGGCAATTGCCATGCCGTTACGACGAATGAAAAAGACAACGCATGCGAGAAGTACCCCAGCGGCCAGCCATTCAAACGATGCAATGAGGAAGTCGTACAGAGGGCCTAGGAATGCGAAAACCCTGTGCGTTCCGAACACCCCGTCAATCAGAATTTCTAGCATTTCGATATTGATGATGACAAAGCCCGCATAAATCAAAATGTGCATAGCCCCAGCGACAGGACGCGCTGTCATCTTTCCCTGTCCGAGTGCCACACGCGCCATCATGGCAAGGCGTTCTGCTATTCGGTCTGAGCCGTCCCAATCTCGGCCGGATTTGATGTTGCGGCGGATGATTCCAATTCGGCGAGCGAAAAAGAAAATACCCGTGGACAGAAGCAAAAGGAAGAGTAGCTGACTAATCATGATGCCCGGATTTATTCTTCTTCAGCTGACCGCTTTTCGATTTCTTCATCGATGATTTTTCGGAGCTTACGTAGCTCTTTTTTGGAGAGAGTTTTTTCAGTCTTTTTACCGAATACCGAAACCCGGACATACCGCCAGGGATTAAGATACAAATCGTTTATTAAGTATTGCAGTTCTTGGTTTGTGGTCACAAGTCCATTATGCAAGGAATCGCTGTTGACCAATTGGCCTAGTGAGCCTTCGCCACGATTAATTTTCCGGGTGATTTCGTCGACCTGTGAAAGTGCCGAATTCGCCCGTTGGATGGTGGCTGCAAAATTTGAAGCTGCGAGGGAGTCTGAGATATCCGAGAAATTCTCCATCACATTTGCAAGGTCGTCGTTGTGGGTCCTGAAATTGTTGGTGATTTGATCTACGTTATTGAAAATGTTCTTGAGTGTTGAACGATTTTCTGCAACCATGGCATCAAGTTTCAAAGATGTTTGCTCAAGGCTTTCAACTGTGCGCTGGATGCTCTCGAATGCAGTTGGCAAGCCAAGTGTAGCGTCCGCCTCAAATACAGACTTCAGGTTTTCAAGAATGTCATCTACGCCGTCGATCAGTTGGTCGGTTTTATTCTTTAGCGGAATCAATTCGATACGAACAGCATCTGCCAATCCTACCTCCAAATCGCTAAGGAGTGTATCACCAGGTTGAGCAATTTCACCGCTTGTACCGGCAATAAGATTTATGGCTTTAGTACCGAAAAGGTCACTTGAGACGATTTTGGCTTTGGCGTCTTTGGTCAGTTTTAATGCGGATTCTTCGATGTCAAACCCTACAACAAGAGAACCATCCCCTTCAGCAGCAAATTCCACTTTGGTGACTTGTCCCACCTTGAACCCATTTACCAATACGGGATTGGAAACAGCAAGACCGTCGATTTTATCGTAGTGGGCGAAGTAAGTACTTGAAGGTGAAAATGGATTGAAACCCTTTAGGTAATTCACGCCCAGCACCAACAAGATCAGCCCTGCTAAGACCAATGCTCCGATCCTGAATTCTTTGGATAATCCTGTCACGTGATTCAATTTTTACTTAGGGGTTTGACACCTTGTTCTTCCCATGTTTTGCCCTCAAACTTTACCACAAACGCATCCGGAAATCCCTGTTTTTGGATTTTGGACTTTTGAAGACTTGCTTCAATCGAGGAGTTAAATGTACCCACGGCGTATTTGAAAAGGCCGTTACTAATATACTCAACCACGGGTCCAACTTGATAAAGCCTTGAATCGTCTGTGGATAAGGGGGCCTGAGACGCCAAAATCTGGATTCGGTATGTCGGTGAAATAAAAGGAGGGCCAGCAGTCACCTCAGATTCAATAGTTTCGACCTTTTCATCAGCTGAGGGAGTTGTTGCAGGTGATGATTCATGGATATCCGGACCGGGGTGGTGCTTCTCTTTATAGGTGCGAAATGCCCTTAGCAGCGCACTGGCCATTAGTTCCTTACCTCTTTGCGAGTTTAGGAAATCTTCCTCTTTGGGATTAGTTAAGAAGCCTAGCTCCACAAGAACAGATGGCATATTTGTGAAACTGATAACGTAGTAGCCAGCCTGCTTAACCCCGCGGTCATTGCGCCCCACGCGATTGGCGAATTGGTTTTGGATGAGGCTCCCAAATTCGAGGCTTTGATTGAGGTAGACTGATTGCTTAAGGGACAAAGCAATGTAAGTGTCCGGATCATCTGGGTTGAATCCGGCGTAGCGTGTCTCGTAGTCGTCCTCTTGGTATATCGACGCATTTTCCTTCATGGCGACGCGAAGGCTCTCCTCGGATTTGTGCATTCCCATCACAAAAGTACTTGAACCCTTGGCTTGGGGGTTATCAAAGGCATCGCAGTGGATGCTGATGAACAGATCGGCTTGATTTTCGTTGGCGATTGCCACCCGTCTCTTGAGAGAGGGAAATTCATCTGCATCCCTCGTCATAACAATTTTAACATCAGTGAACCGTTCACTGATGTAGTTACGAAGTAGCAATGCCACATCGAGTGTCACCTCTTTTTCTGTGGTTCGGTATCGCTTAGTACCGAGGTTGCCGGGGTCGGCACCACCGTGCCCGGCGTCAATCACCACAACCATGCTTGGTGGGACCGGTGCGAATGAAACCGAGAGGAGAATGATGGCTGCCATACCCCATAGCACATCACGTTTCGTTAGTTTTGACAGCCGGTTCATGGGTAAACTCAAATCTAAAACGTGGTCTAGGGCTCGCATCGTCTGCCCAAAGCGGATTTTCCGTGCCATTTTGTGGATAAGCCTACCTGGATTTGGACAGGCACAGGAAGCCGTTTCGGATTCCGCCGAAGCACCAATTCAAGTTGCTTCAGAAGTTCTCTGGGGTGCCTCAGATTCAACCCGTATGAATGCGACGGATTCGGAAATTGAATTATTTGGTTCTGCTTTCGTTGCCTTGGATGATATTCGACTCGAAGCGGACCGCATCGTTTATTCTCGGGAGACCAATCAAGCATGTGCATACGGCCGTAGAGATTCGAGTGGAGTATGGATTGGGCGACCATTGTTAACTCAGGGAGGGCAGACTTTTGAGCAGGACGAATTGTGCTTCGACATGAAGTCCCGCCGCGGGCTAAGCCGACAGGCAGTTACGGTTCAAGGTGAGGCAATCTTCCATGCTGAAGTTGCGAAGCGTCAGGCCAACGAGCGGATCCATGTAGCCAACGCTAAATTCACAACGTGTGATGCTGAAAATCCACATTTTCATTTTCACTTGAAGCGAGCCGTCATGATCCCGGGCAAGAAGGTGGTCTCAGGCCCATTTATGTTAAAATTTCGAAGGATTCCAACGCCGCTACTTTTACCTTTTGGTTGGTTCCCAACTCCTCCGGAAAAACGCAGTCACGGGCTCTTGATGCCCGGATACGGTGACGGTGGAAACTTGGGTTTTTTCCTCAAAGATTTGGGGTATTACATGCCGCTTGGCGAATACGCGGATACTCGTCTCACTGGTGACATTTACACTGGTGGATCGTGGGCCATTCGCAGCAGTACGAATTACAAAATCCGCTACCGGGCAAGCGGTAATTTTAACGTAAGCTATCAAAGGCAGCGCATCGGATTCACGGGTTTGCCAAGCTTGACGAAGCAGAACCAGTTTTTTGTCCGCTGGTCACACAATCAAGACGGTCGAGCCCGTCCCAACAGCCGATTCAATACGAGTGTGAACTTCGGCTCAAATAACCACTTCCAGTCCAACCTAAGTAGCACCCAACAAGATTACCTGACCAATACCTTTCAATCAAGCGTGCAGTGGTCCCGATCTTTCCCGGGAAAGCCCTTTAATGTGGCGATGAGTGCCCGCCATTCCCAGAACTCACAAACTGGAAATGTTGATGTCACTCTGCCCGCCTTTACTTTCAACTTACAGCGAACCAGCCTAGCTAAATTGCTCGGCCGCACCCAAGTGGGAAGCGGTTTGCTCGACGAAATCGCCATAACTGGTTCAACACGATTCGAACAGACGATGCAAGCACCTGATAGTGTATTTAGTTCTGGGAGCTGGGATGACGTCACCTTTCGCAACGGCATTAAACACACCGCTTCGGCATCGACCCAATTGCGTGCGGGGTTCGTGAGTGTGACTCCATCGTTCAACTACAATGAATTTTGGGCATTTCAATCCTTGGAAGGTGAGTTAATTTCAACGGATGAAGGTGTTGTAGAAGTATTGGATACCTTGAATGGATTTGGTGCTACCCGCGATTGGCGGCTATCGGTAAATGCCTCTACCCGGTTCTACGGTACGTTTGAGCGGGGCAAAGACAAACGCGTATCTGCCTTTCGCCACGTAATAAGTCCGTCTCTAGGATTGAGCTACACTCCAGAACGATTGCGCACCCGGGAAGTCAGCCTCAACGACGAGAACTTGGAGTATAATCCATTCGATCTCAACCGATTCAGACCGCAAGACATCCGGGAGTCTGGCGCTGTTAATCTCAGTGTATCCCAAAATGTCGAAGCTAAAGTGCGGGATAGAGAAACCGGAGATCTTCGCAAGGTGCAGCTCATCGACAATATTGTTACTTCGGCGAATTACAACATGATCGCCGATTCGTTAAATCTGAGTGACGTTGTCACGCGAGGCAATACGGATTTATTCAACCGTATGAGGGTCAATTTTGGAACAACACACAGTGCCTACGCTCGCGATTCAACAGGAAAACGAATAAATCGGTTTTTATGGGAAACTGGCGAAGGTGCGTTACGCCTTACACGTGCCAACCTTGCTTTCGGTAGCAATTTCAAGGGAGGAGAGAAGACCGCTTTTCCTTGGAATTGCAGGGTGGACTACAACTTCGATATGCGTAAAAGTTGGCAGCAAGTCACTCAAACGGATACACTTCTTATCAATCAATCCGCACGGGTCAGAGGATCCATTCGCATCGCGGAGAAGTGGAATGTGGATTTGAATGGCGGCTATGACTTCATCAACCGGGAATTGACTCCAACACAGCTCGACATCCGATGGGATTTGCACTGCTGGGAATTGTCAGTGAATTGGGTGCCCATCGGCATCCGCAAAAGCATTTACGTGAGGCTGAACATCAAATCTTCGATGCTCAAAGACTTGAAGCTAGAATTTCGCGACAGTGACCTGCCGTTTTTATATTAAATGGTTAACGGCCTAACCAGCGTACGAGCATCACTACCAAACACAAAAGAAACATCAAGAAGCTAATCTTATTGACTCCGTGCATCATCCGCAGGCTTATGCCCTCCTCTTTGTTTCGGTGAAATAAGTTGGCGGGGTTCAAGTAGTAAAGGATTTTCTTTAAAAACATGGCTCAGCGGTTTCGGTGGGCAATAACAGAAATTTCAACGCGTGCGCCCTTGGGTAGCCCGGCGACAAAGACCGCTTCACGTGCTGGGAAAGGCTCGGGGACGGTGGTGCGATAGGTAGCATCCATGCCAGCATAATCGCCGGAATCAATGAGGAAAACAGTGGCCTTGACCACGTCTTCCAAACCCAACCCCGCCGCCTCGG
>DIHQ01000105.1:991-9558 GCA_002420235.1 Flavobacteriales bacterium UBA5692 | reverse complement strand
CAAACCCAACCCCGCCGCCTCGAGCACACGCTTCACGTTGCGCAGACTCTGGGTCGTTGCGGCTTCAATAGTTTCAGCCACCAACTCCCCGGTCTCCGGGTTCAGGGGGATTTGGCCACTGACAAACGCCAAGTCGCCGGCTTTGACGGCTTGGCTATATGCGGCAACCGGGGCGGCTGCTTTGGAGGAGGAAATCGGTTTGGACATGCTGCGAAACTACGGAGGTATTTCCCACCTTTGCATGCGAAAGTTCCTAGATGCGCATCCTACTGGTAGACAATTACGATTCCTTTACATGGAACATTGAACACATCCTCGTGAGCGTAGGTGCGCAAGTGGACGTAGTGCGCAATGATGTGATCAATCCGCACGCCGTGGTTCAATTCGACGGTCTGGTCTTGTCACCAGGCCCCGGCGTTCCCAATGAAGCTGGCCAACTTATGCGCATTATTCCAATCGCAGCGGCGCATAGCGTGCCGACACTCGGAGTTTGCTTGGGTATGCAAGCCATTGCAGAGCATTTCGGCGGGAGGTTATGTAACCTTGAGAACGTAATGCACGGTCAGGCATCCTACCTCACTGAATCAATCGCTGAGGGCCTTCTGGCCGAACTTCAGCCACCGATACAAGTCGGGCATTACCACAGTTGGGTAGTGGATGAGAAGGAGTTACCAGCCAACTTGGAAATTACAGCGAGGAATTCGACCGGCTTGCCCATGGCTCTACGGCACCGGACCTTGCCGCTTGAAGCTGTACAATTCCATCCAGAATCGATATTGACACCGGATGGAAAAAAAATGCTCAGTAATTGGTTGAGTGGGGTGGCAGCATATAGAAAAGTGCATCCCGTGGATCGGTCTGCAATTCCTATTTGGCTGTAAGAAAAAGCCCCGGTACTAGTGGATACCGGGGCTTAACAATTCAGTGATTCGAGTCTGGCAGAAAATTCACTGGTCACGGTAGTTAGACATGACTTCTTCGAACGTTTGTTTAAATTGATCGTAGTTGTACTCGGCGCGAATGCGCTCTTCCTGCTGGAGCCCCTCAACATAAGAATCGGCTAATTGGCTTCCACTTAATTCAACGGCGAGATAGGCTATGTATTTCTTTTCTTCAGTCATGGTTAGCTCTTGACAAATGGTCACTGCTCCGGTGAGCTTCTTGTTCACGATGGTACGTGACAATTCATTGAATTTGCTCGTTGCCTCTTCCTTGGTGTCAAAACCTAGCTGCGTGGCCTGGTTTTCGGCGACAATTTCAACTGTAGCCTCAACCGCCCGGGCTAGAGTGGCTTCCGCATTTTGGCGAGCAATTTTCTTAGCGATTTCTCGCTGTGGACTGGTGCCAGTAGCAGATGCACGGAAATACTCGCCGTTCGTCAGGAATTCTGGTCCTGAACAGTATTCAACAATGCGGACTTCTCCGCGTGATGAGGGGGTAGAGGCAGTGTCTTTGTTCCCCTTGCAACCGGCCAAAGCAAAAGCCCCAGCGATTGCGCAGATATAGATGGTGGAAAGTTTTGTGCTCATAGGTATGGTGTTTTCAGAGGTTTGTTTGCTGAACTTCAATTAGCATGCCAAATCTGTTCAGATGCGATTCAAAGATGGATGATTCTCAGGTCATTGGTACAGCGCTTCGATTAAGTTATCCAGAAAAACGCCTTCGATTTCAGTCTGTGCTTTGCGATAAGCGGCATCGTGAGCCTTGGGCCAGTCGAGTTGGACACCCTTAACATCAATTAGATTTTGGCGGAGAATTGGTCGGCCTTCGCGGTTTTTGAGTAATACTGAGGCATTAAGCATGGCAGTGTGAAAGCCCGAAGCTGATCCTGCTTCACGGGTATCCGCTTCCATCTCCAGAAACATGTCGGCGTCCGCGGCTCGTTCAACCCATTGAATGCCTCTTGTATTCAACCCCTGCGCGATAGCATTTTTTAATTGCGACGAGGCTGAGAGCCTGCCGTTGATGCGCTCCACGGTTTGCAGGTGCACAGTCGGGGTTACAAGCAATATGGGAATCGTTACAGATGGCGTTGGTAAATCTTGAACCAGTTGCTGGACTGGTGAATCCTTCAGCCGGGGCGAGAGGTCGTCCATTCTGATTTCGAGGCGTATTTCGCCGCTTTTTATGCCTTGTTCAAATTGGCCGATTTCAAAGGTGCAAATGCCCTCGCTGTTGGTGCTGAGGCTCGCTGTCTTGGGCAGGGTACCCCGATTATAGCGCGACCAGACCGGAATTTGAGCCGCAGGTGCACCGGCGAACAGTGCTTTGCACTCCAGCGTCCCCTGATAACGATCCGAAAACGACAAACGTAATGTGCTTGCATCGGCTTGCAAAGAAAGATCAGATAGCACTCGGGAAATACCATCATGGCATGCCCTACCAAGATCGAGAGTCCCGCCTGGGACATTCCATTCGTTCAATTCACTCCAGTATTCTTGAATTGCTTCTAAACCTCGAATGTAGAAGTCAAGCGCTGCTGCAACTCGTCCTTCAATTCGAGCATTTTCAGCGCTGATCCAGTAACCTCCTGCTACTTCAAGTCTTGCCATCTTACGCTCATTCCGAATGCGTTCGTATTTGGCCTTACTAAGCCGGTAGTAGGCCCAAAAATCCGTTGCGTTTTCATAGGTGCCAACCTGTTCATATCCCTCCAAATCTTCGGCACTGGCACTCGAAATCTGCTCAGCAAAATTTTGCCCTGCGATGCCTTTAAATTGGGTAGTAATTAAAGTTGACGTACTCTTGATGGATACGCGAATTTGGCCGGCCATGTCTGCCAATGCTCGCTTTTTTGCAGTGGCATTGGCATCCTCGCCGTACTGTGTTTTACTGGCACTCGACACCCCGATGTAGTAGGACGAAGAGACAGGGCGGTGCATTACCCATTCCGGGGGATCGGTCCAATTCTTTGCGCCGCCACAAGCGTTCAATCCAACTAAGAGCGAGACGATTCCGCCGAGCAGCACTGTGCGAATGGCGCAGCTCATGGCACAAGGCGTTTAAGTTCCGTTTCTAAGAGATTGCGAATCCTGTTGGAGCATTCTAACACCAATGCGTCGAGCATGCTGGACTCGGACTGCATCTCGGAGCGACCACTGAGTTTGCGGGACAATCCAATTCGGCTGCCTCGGTTACCATTGGAGTTGGTAGGGTAGAGCTTGCGCTCATTGCCGCTATACCTTGCGTATTCAATTTCATCTCGTGAACTGCGCGTGAGCATTTCCGACATTTCTGTTTTACCGGTTTCCAGTGAAATCAGTTGGATTTGAATGGTTAAGTCCACGGCGCGGGTGCGCTTGTATTCCTGGTAAATCACCTTGCGGTAGCGGGTTTCGTAGACCTTTTTGCCTTCCTCGTTGACCTTTTCCACTTTGTAGCTCTCAAACCCTTGGCGGTCGAATTTTTGCAGACTCGAAGTGCGGACGTCGCAGGAGACTATTGTGCCTTTGAGAATGGCTTTGGCGCCCACCATGCTGCCGACTTCCACCGACGTGTTTCCGTCGACTACACCGCTGAGGGCCAGCTGCTGCTCCTGCAGGATTAGTTCATGGTTCTCGCGATCGACCAAGACCAAAAACGGGTCGTTGCTTTCCGCGACAGATTGTTGCACAAAAGACCGGACCTTGGTATCCATCCCTGCGCGGTTGGAGCCGTTCTCAAATTCGACGAGGGCAACGGCGAAACGGCCGTTTTCGAGGACGTCGGTTTTCAATGCCGCCGCATCCTTGTATCCCATGTCCCTCACCGTAACGGTGTTGAGTTCGTTGAAGGCTGTGCGCCAGTGCATGCGTTCAATGGCCGCCGTGGCCTCGCGGTAGTGAGGTTCGCAGAACGCCACATCTGCCAGGTGTTTTGCGTCTTCGTAGTCCGCCTGCAAGCGGATGATTTCCGTGAATTGTACGAGTGCGTTCTCAAAATCTTCGGTCTCCAAAGCCGTGAGCCCCGCTTGGTAAAGTTCGTCCATGTGTGTGTCCTTGACCTGTTCGTACGCCTGGCGCGCACTCTCCATGAACAGCAACCGGATACCTAATTTGGCCACGCGGTTGTTGTAGGCGTCCGCCGCCTCGAATGCGACTACGGCCTGTGCACGGTCCTTGGCCATGCGCGCTTCATCAAATTGACGTAAGTGGTCATTCAATACCCATTGCCCTGCGCGCTGGAGGCCGGCGAGCGCATCCGTATTGGTGGCCTTTTTCTGGACGGCGGTGTAGTAAAAACTCGCCGCTTGCGACATCATACCGACTTCCTCCATTTTAAGCCCGCGTTTCGTGTAGGCTTTCGAAGTGGAACACCCCATACCAACACTTATGGCCACAACGGCAATCAAGAGGAAGAGAAAACGGGTAGAAAACATCGGTGTGAAATCAAGTCGCAAGTTAATGGCTAATGCATCGAAATAAGCGAATTTCATGCCAACCTCATGGCCCGACAGCCGTTGCTGTCCCTACCTTTGAGAGCAAACCTCAAAAATCACGGTATGCGGAAGGTCTTGGTATTGGGAGCGGGTCGGTCCAGCTCCTCGCTGATAACAATGGTATTGGAACGTGCGGAGCGCAACGACTGGGAGGTGCATGTTGGAGATGTGGATGAAGCCAGAGCCCGAGCGAAATGCCAAGGAAATCCCGCAGCACGTCCGTTTCGCATCGACCCAAAGGATAACACCGAACGCGACGCGCAAATCGCTTCGAGCGATTTGGTGATTTCCATGGTGCCGGCGTTCATGCATCCGGAAATTGCCGCAGTGGCCATTGAAGCCGGCGCGCACGTCATCACCCCGAGCTACGTGGGACCGGAAATGCAGGCACTGCACGACAAAGCTGTCGCGGCGGATGTGCTGGTCTTGAATGAAATCGGCCTGGATCCGGGCATCGACCACCTCAGTGCCAAGGCGGTGCTGGATCGGGTGGCGGAAGCCGGAGGTAAAATGGTGGAATTTGAATCGTACTGCGGCGGGCTCATTGCGCCGGAATCTGACGACAACCCGTGGCATTATAAATTCAGCTGGAACCCGCGTAATGTAGTGCTCGCCGGTCAAGGCGGCGCCGCAACGTTCCTCTCAGGGGGAAGTGCGCGCTTGGTGCCTCCACACCGAACTTTCCAAGATGTTAAGCGCATTGATGTTGGCGGAATCGCCTTTGAAGGCTATCCCAACCGCGATTCGATTGCATATGAGTCCATTTACGGCTTGCACGGCATTCAGACTTTAATTCGTGGAACCTTGCGCGGCAAAGGTTTCTGTGCCGGTTGGGATGTCCTTGTTCAGATGGGCTGTGTGCGCGATGATGCACCCATGGAATGGGCCGCGGGAACATCTTGGGCCGACTGGATGCGCACCTTCTTACCCGCCTCCCTGGGTGATGTATCCGTGCGAGACGCCATTGCTCAGCGTTTTGGGACCGATAACGCGACACTGGACAGGCTAGCTTGGCTTGGGCTGTTTAATGAAGAATCAGGTCCCGCGATATTGACAGGTACTCCTGCACAGGTGCTACAAACGCTGCTTGAAGTGAAGTGGAAGTTGCACCCCAACGACCGGGACATGATCGTGATGTGGCATCGATTTGCCTACCAACTTGACGGCGAAATGCATGAGGTCACGAGTTCACTTCGTTTGGAAGGCCGCGACGCGGTCTACACGGGTATGTCTGACACGGTCGGTTGGCCCGTGGCATTAGCTGCAGAGGCCCTGCTCGCAGGGAAATTCAAGGACCGCGGCGTTCAGGTGCCGCTACACAGGGATTACTACGAGGTCATTTTGCCCGCCCTCGAAGAGCTGGGCGTTCGGTTTGAAGAAACCCACCGCATATGCTCATAACGACGTGCCTGTTTTGTTGGGGGTGCCAGGGGGTACCGGCGTGGCCGGAGTCCGGAGTCGCTGATGCGGACTGGGTTGAAAAGGCCATTGCTTGGCGGCTGCAGACAGGGCTTGATGCCTGCGGTGAAACAGGTAAGGCCGTGGATGCATTGACCCTAGAATGGATTGCAGCATCCCCTGTCATCCGCGTGGAAATTACCACAAACGAATGGCCTGTATTGCGGCATTATCCGGAATTGAAAATCCCCCTGATTCAAGCGCTGGCTTGGGGATATTTACGAGGTTTTGAGTGGGAAAAGAAAGCTCTTGTGAAGACGCTGCGGCAGGTGATTCGGAAGACCAATGGACTCAAAAACGGTCGGGTCCGTCCGTACTTTAAGCAGACGCCAACACGAATGTTGTGATGGATGCAATTAGCATCAAAATGACCAATGCCAAGTACCTTAGTGGAATTGCTTTCATGGAACCCCTTACGGTTTTCTTCTTGAAGGGGTTACAATTGGGATGGTATTTTTGGAATGAAATCCAACAAAACATACGCTTCAAGGGTTAGGTTTGGAGTCTAGTTAGTTCGAATGCGCAGTTTTGACGTCCCCGAATATTACCGGAGCCCTATCATTGCTCGAGTAAAGCAGAAACGCAAGGCACGCGATCCTAGGAAACGGGATTTTACGCCATCTGTTCTCGACTTTGGAACTGTGCGGTTCGTTATGGCGCGTCACTTTGGCTTTTGTTTCGGAGTCGAAAATGCGATTGAGATTGCTTACCGCGCTTTAGAAGACAATCCTGGTAAGCGGATTTTCTTGCTCAGTCAGATGATTCACAACCCAGAAGTGAATGCGAATCTCACGCAACAAGGAATAAGGTTTCTGCAGGATACCGAAGGGAATACGCTCACGCCATTGAGTGAGCTGCACCCTGACGATGTTGTTTTGATTCCTGCATTCGGAACTACCTTGGAACTGGAAGAGCAGCTGAAAACCATTGGCGTCGATATCGCAACATACGATACCACATGTCCTTTCGTGGAAAAGGTTTGGAAACGCTCTGCCAAGCTTGCAATTTCAGACTATACCGTCGTCATTCACGGCAAACCCCAGCATGAAGAGACCCGAGCGACCTTCAGCCACGCCAGGGGGTCGGGCCACGCCCTGGTCATAAAGAACATGGCAGAGGCAGAAGTGCTGTGCGACTTCATCGAAGGCAAGCGGCCGTTGGATGATTTTTGGACGCACTTCGAAGGCCGTGCGTCCGACGGGTTTGACCCGGCGGAGCACCTGGAACGCGTCGGGGTGGTCAACCAGACCACGATGTTGGCTTCGGACACCCAGGCCATCAGCGACCGCATCAAGGTCTCCATAGAAGCGAAGGCCAACGATGTTGAAGCGTTTGCCAATACCCGTGACACCTTGTGCTACGCGACCAATGACAACCAGCAGGCCACCCAAGCGGCGCTGACCGCTGCCAAGCTGGATACCGCTGTGGTGGTAGGTGGCTACAACAGTTCCAATACCTCCCACCTCGTGGAATTGTGCGAGGAGCAGGTACCGACGTTTTTTGTGCGTAATGAGAAGGAATTCATGCCGGATGGCTTGCTCAAGCACTTCAACTGGCGCAGCGGCCTGCACCAAGAAACCATGGATCCCTGGCCATTGGGGCAGGAGGGCGAAGCGCCCACGGTGTTGCTAACGAGCGGCGCCTCGTGTCCTGATTCGACCGTGGACCGCGTCATGCAAGCGATTTTGGAGCGCTACCCCGGTTCAAAAGATGTTGAAGACGTGTTGATTGCCTTTGAACAAGAATTGGACGCGCTGCCGCTTTCGTGAGCGCGCCAGTTGTATTTTCGTTTTTCATGCAAGCTCCACGCCTTCGTTCCATGTTTCGCAACGTCCGTACGGAGCCGCGGCGGTTTCAATTCCGCTCGCGGCATTTGCCGGATTTGGATCCCAAATGGGCCCAACGCAAAGAGCGCATTGAAGTCGAGTTCGCCGGGGAGCAAGACCCCGAAGCTGGACCCGCACGGCCCATCCGATTTCGCTCCAGTCTCACCAAGGCGGAAACTGCGGAGGGTGCCTCCGAATGGAAGGAACGGCGGCAAGCGCAAATCCTAGGTGCGCGGTATGCCATGCTCCGGGCCGTGGTCATTGCGGCTGGACTGGTCTGGTTGGCGTGGCGCGGAATGTTGTGGGTGGAGACCAGTGATTTTTCTTATGTACTAAAGTGGATGGAGGATGCCTGAGGTGATACGGCAGTTACCAGAAAATGTAGCGAATCAGATTGCAGCAGGAGAGGTCATCCAGCGGCCTGCTTCTGCAGTGAAAGAGTTGATGGAAAATGCCGTGGATGCTGGTGCCTCGCGCATCGACTTGCGCGTCGTGGACGCCGGCCGAACACTAATTCATGTGATGGATAACGGGGTGGGTATGGTCGGGGCCGATGCGAAGCGCTGCTTCGACCGCCACGCGACCTCGAAGATCACGTCGGTGGACGACCTGTTCACCATTGTGTCCAAAGGATTCCGTGGTGAGGCGTTGTCTTCGATTGCCTCCATTGCGCATGTCGAATTGAAGACGCGCCACTCAAGCGACGATTGCGGTATTCAGCTGAACATGGAAGGAGGCACCTTGGTTCAAGAAACGCCCGTGGCCATGGATGTGGGCACGCAGATTGCCGTGCGCCACCTGTTTTTCAACGTTCCCGCCCGCCGGAACTTCCTGAAATCCGACGCCGTTGAAATGCGGCACGTCAT
>DIHQ01000105.1:0-702 GCA_002420235.1 Flavobacteriales bacterium UBA5692 | reverse complement strand
GACGCTGTTGAAATGCGGCACGTCATCGATGAGTTTCACCGTGTCGCATTGGCGCACGAGGCCATTCATTTCACGCTTACCCACAACGACAGAGAGTTGTTTGATTTGCGACCGTACACCCTGCGAAAGCGTGTCATCGGTGTGTTCGGAAGCAAATACGATGAGCGCCTCATACCCGTTGAAGAGAGCACAGATGTTGTGGGTGTCAGGGGTTTTGTCGGCAAGCCGGCCTTTGCCCGCCGCACGCGGGGCGAACAGTTTTTGTTTGTCAACCAACGGTTTGTCAAACACGGGCCCATCCACCGGACCATCATGCACGCCTATGAAGGGTTGCTGCCTCCTGGTCAATACCCGCTTTACGTCTTGTTTTTGACCATCGACCCCGCGCGCCTCGACGTCAATATCCACCCGACTAAAACAGAAATCAAATGCGATGAAGACCAGCACATTCAGTCCCTGCTGCTGCCTTCGATTCGCCGAGGCTTGGGAAAGCATGCCGTGGCACCTTCATTGGACTTCGACCAGGAGTCCAGTCTGAACATCGCCCCGCTCCCAAAGGGCCGCGTCGTGGCCGAACCCGTAGTGCAGGTCAATACCGATTACAATCCGTTCCAATCCAAAGCCACTTCGGGCGGGTTCACAGGAGGTGGGCTGCGGCCCGGTCGTGGTCAAATGGATGCGTGGAAGGCGCTGTATCAAAAG
>DIHQ01000038.1 GCA_002420235.1 Flavobacteriales bacterium UBA5692 | reverse complement strand
GCCTTCAAAATACCGTGATGGTAACGTGCTTCCAGAAAGGTTTTTCCGAGGTCAATTACCAAGATTACATCACCTACAAGTTTGCCATTCAAAACAAGTCAGATCAGGACATACGTGCGGTGAAAGGTGAAATCATGTTCACCGACTTATTCGATGATGAGATCAAGAAGTTCACTTTCACATATGACGAATCCATTGATGCTGGCGCTACTGCTAATTGGAACGCACAGACCGATTACAACCAGTTTATAAATGACGATGTTGAACTTCGAAATAAAGACCTCGAAGATTTGAAAATCGTGTGGAAGCCAATAAAGGTGATATTTACAGATGGCACCACACTTGAATAATCGCTGGGGCGAGGCAACCATTTGACCCCGTGTGTAAATGTGTTCTCCGAACGGAATCAGAGTCACGATGAACAAGGATTCGGTATAACACTACTGGCCGTCCCGATCGGCACACAAAACGGCATACGGCCATGTGTACAACTCTGAAATGTTGGAATGGCGTGGGGTGTAGAGTGACCTCCTGACCCCCCTACGGGCTACAAAACAAACAAACCCACACCGTGGGGGTGTGGGTTTTTTCATGCGAAGCCGATTATACCAGTGCAAAATCCCAATTGCTAGAGAATGAATGAACAACTTGAATAGTTCAAACTATATTGGCCGTGAATCCTATAGATACAGAATAATCGTGAAACTTCTCCTCCGCCTCAGCTTGCTCATCCTCACGGTTTCCCTTGCCACGACGTACAACTTTGCCCAAGATTGCGAATCTGGAATGCTGAATAGCACCACGGGCAATTGGGGGTATGAGATGGCGTGGGAACTTTATTCCAATGCGGATGACGCTATAATCGCCTCATTTCAAGGAACACAGAATTACACTTCTACAGAACAAACCGTTTGTCTGGAACCCGGCTGTTATTTTTTCATTCTGTCTGACTCATGGGGTGACGGTTGGAACGGCGGTTCATTGGAGGTTGCGATGGACAACGGCTTATCGGTAGAGATTGATTTGGCGGATGGCGTTCTTGCGTATGCCACATTTGAAATTGGGGAAACTGATGCGTGTGATTATATGCTATACGGGTGCACGAATCCCGATGCCGAGAACTATGTGGTGGGCGCCACCGCAGATGATGGATCGTGTTTGGCTCCCGATATTTTCGTCACCTCAGGAGATGACGAACGTGAATACTACCTGCATATCCCCGAAAATTTACCTCCGAATGCACCGCTTGTTTTTGTTCTTCACGGACATTCAGATACCGCTTCAAGCATGGCTGTTTTTGGCGGAATGTCAGAGATCGCGGACCAAGATGGGTTTGTGGTTTGCTATCCCCAGGGACTGCCCGACTTCCAAGGCATCAACCATTGGAATGCAAACTTGGGCATTTCCAACGTCAACGACGTTCAATTCCTGACGGAGCTCGCCTTGCATTTACAGACCACATTGGAATTGAGTGCCGAATGCACGTATAGCTGCGGGTATTCCAACGGCGGTTACATGAGCTACACTTTGGCCTGTGCAGCCCCTGAGATTTTCAAAGCCATCGGTTCCGTTGGAGGGACGATGAGTGGTGCCGATTGGGAAACGTGCGAGGCGCAAGCTGTTCCTGTTGTCCACATCCACGGCACTCAAGATTATGATGTTCTTTATGGATCGACCCTCGGCTCCAATAACCCGTGGGAAGGAGCGCCGGGCGTGGAGACTGTGGTGGCCCATTGGGCCAATGCCAATGGTTGCTCCGAGGTCACCACTACCTCTCTTCCCGATTTAGATCCGTTCGATGGCAGTACGGTGGACCTCATCGAACATTTTGGGTCACCCACGGGCTACAAGGCCCAAGTCTATCGTGTCAATCAAGGCGGCCATGATTGGTTTGGCGCTTGGGGCAATATGGATATTCAAAGTTCAGCGGTGATGTGGTCTTTTTGGTCCGAATTCTGTGCGAATCCATTGTCTATGCCGGAGCCATTCGATGCGAGCTATTTTGGCCAAGCGGATTTGTGTGCCGTACAATCTAACACGCTCATCGCTCAGGAAGATATTCATTTGACAGTTTATGATGCCAGTGGTCGCCGGGTCGCCCAACGGTTTCTTTTTACCGATCAATCATGGGAAATAAAGGGATGCGGCTTGCACTTGGTCGTTGCCAAGAGCCCCTCCGGACAAACACAGCAGCTGAAGGTATTCGTGAAGGACTGAATTTCTTTCGCTCTCAAATTCGGGTTTAATCCAGGCGATAAATTTTCTCGATGGTGCCGTTTTCATAGCGCCTGATGTACAGTTGTTTCGTTTCGAGAAACTGGACTTCTCGCCCCATCATATCGAAGGTTTGTGAAACATGACCACGTGATCCAAAACGTCCCGGTCGCTGGAGGGAAAGGCTTGTGGCACCCAACGGCTGCTGTTGGGTGACGCAATGCACCATGCCGCCCCATTGCAGCATGTTTTGACAGTTGATGCCAACGGCCGTCCGTTCGGGGTAAAGCCCTTGTATGATCTCGAGTGCGACGGGGTCCATGGAATCATCGTAGTCAGGGACAAGTACGACGGAATTGCCGACGTAATAGTTGACGTATGAGCTGCGGAAGCCAATGCTCTTACCCCAAGTGGTTTGGACCGGTTCCTGCGTTAGCGGCAAATTGACTCGGGAATAAGGAAGGCCGTTGGCATTGATGGCTTCATCAATGATGTTACGGTCTTCAGAACTGACATACCAGTAGGCCAGGTCGGCGTCATTCATGGTCACGAGGGTATGGCCGCCAACAAATTTCACAAAGCCGTCGATGTGCTGATCTGTTATGTCTTCGTTTCCACCGAATTGTCCGTCCAACCAGATGACTTGTTCAACCCCTAGGTAGGTGGTGAGGTAGGCCTCAATTTCACTTTCGGTGAGGTCCGGATTCCGATCTTCCCCCGTGATGGAGGAGCGAGTGGCCATGAGGGTTCCGTGCCCATCGACTTCGATGGCACCACCTTCTAAGACCATGGCGCTCAGGTCGACAACTGGGAGGTCCAAGTCCATTGCAACAGCAAGCGGAACGGCATCGTCCAATGCGAACGGCGCGTCACCTCCCCATCCGTTGAACCCCCAATCCAAAACAACCCATTGCCCGTCTTCACCTTGGGCGAAAATTGGGCCGTTGTCTCGGACCCAAAAGTCATCAGTCGGGCACAGCAGGAAATCAATTTGACTGAGATTGACCTCAGCGTTTTCGAGGAGTTCAGTGATGTGAAGTGCCTCGTCTTCATTGTAGGCTAAGATGTGAACGCGTTCACCGGAGGACAACGCGGCTGTCATTTGCACCCAACTGGCTTCCACGTCCTCTGCGCCCGAACCATAGGTGTAGTTGTGCGGCCATTGCAGCCAAGTTCCCTCGTGCATAAAGTCTTCGTTCGGCATGGTGTATTGTGCCCAACACTGGACAGCACTCATTTCCAGGAAAAGAATTGTGACAAAAGTTAGGAGGCTTCTCATTCCTGCAATATAGAATGACTTACTCCATCCTCGCTGGAGCAAGTGCAGTGGTGATTTTGGTTTTGACCTTGGACTTTGATGATGCCGTTAGAATAGGAGGTAAATCGGTTCATACCTGTGTGCTCGCTCCAAAATCTTGACATCTGCCTAGTACGCCAGACGCAAGGTCGAAATGATTGACTTCTCGACCCGTATCAGGACACCAATAATCACTCCCAAAAACCACCTCTATTTGGCACAAAAAATTGGAACGACAACAATTTGCAAGGCGCTGAAAAGACTACTTCAAAATTCACAACGCTCTTGAGTATCTCTATTTTTTGTGCATTATATACCGCCTGAAAAGACGGCAAAATCTCAGAACGACGGCGGTGTTATTTGAAGGGGGTGAATAAATAAGGTTTTCATGAAGCCAAATTCAATTTAGGAGATTAAATTGTTCTTCGGAAAACAATCGTATTGCTAACCATTTGCTTGTAAAGACGCAGAAAATGTATCAATCACTAGAAACTGACTTGACACGAATACTTGGGATTAAGTTTCCAATTATACAAGCTCCTATGTTCTTAGTTTCAAATACAAAAATGGTTCTCGAAGCCTGTAATTCTGGTATCACCGGGTGTATTCCTGCCATGAACTATAGAAAAATATCGGAGCTGAGGGAGGCTATAAACGAACTGAAAAATAATTGTAATGGACCCATTGGGATTAATCTAATCGTCAACAAGTTCAATCGAAAGATGTCGGAACAGCTTTCAACTTGCGTTGAAGAAGGCGTCGATTACATTATTACTTCTTTGGGTAATCCTAAAGCAACGATTGATGTTTGTAAACCCCGAGGTATTAAAGTGTTTTGTGATGTCATTAATTTAGAATATGCACAGAAGGTTGAAGCATTCGGTGCAGACGCGGTAATTGCTGTCAATAGCAAAGCCGGAGGACATTTGGGTAACATGCCGCCTGAAAAGCTTATCCCCTTGCTAGTCAATAATTGTTCCATTCCAGTTATTTCTGCTGGGGGTGTTTCAAATGGCATGGATCTGAAAAAAATTCTTGATTTAGGTGCTTGTGGAGCATCAATAGGAACTCCATTTATTGCGACTCTTGAAGCTGACATTTCTGAAGAATACAAACAGGCAATAGTAGATTACTCTGCCAAAGACATAGTGGTTACAGATAGAATCAGTGGTTCAAATTGCACCATTATCAATACACCGTATGTCGCGAAGTTGTCACTAAAAGCTAATCGATTTGAAAAGTTTTTATTCAAGAATAAATACTTAAAAAAGTATTTCAAGGCGTTTAGATGGTTTAAGGGGACTAAGATGTTTCAAGAATCAGCCCTTGATGTCTCGTATAAAACAGTCTGGTGTGCAGGGCCTTCATTGGAAGA
>DIHQ01000091.1 GCA_002420235.1 Flavobacteriales bacterium UBA5692 | reverse complement strand
TTGTGGTTCCCACGACAATGTCCAGAATTACATGGAATATTCGTACTGTGGTCGCATGTTTACCGAGGGGCAGCGTCTGCGCATGCGTGCTGCCATGAACAGCAGCACTGCTCAACGTAACCAGCTTTGGACGCCAGCGAACTTAGAAGAGACGGGTGTGAATCAAGATCCTATTCTTTGTGAAGCTCGCTTCACAGCTTCTCGCCAAACCATTTGCGTGGGTGATTCGATTCAATTTTTTGATTCGAGCTACCACGGTGTGACAGGCTGGTCGTGGAATTTTGGAGATGGTGGGTCGAGCGAAGAAGAGACACCATGGCACACTTTTGACCAAGCCGGTATTTTCGATGTGGCTTTGACCGTTTCGAATGGCGTCAACGAAGCATCAATCACTGAGTCGTCGTACATCCAAGTACTCGAAGTTGGAGCTATGGAAACGCCTTTTGAGGACAGCTTTGAATCAGACGAGTTGGGCGATGATTGGTTCATGGTAGACGTATCGAATGACGGAAGCGGTTGGGAGGTAGTCACTGCAGCTGCCTACACAGGGGATCGCTCATTACGTATTCACAATTGGTCCAACGGAATCGAGTACAATCGCGATCAGCTTATCTCGAGTAGCATGGATATGTCCGAAGCAGCGGAAATTTCAGTGTCATACAGGTGGGCATATTGTTACAAAGGCACCGACGAAGACGAAGATGACACTGATGATCGATTGAAAGTATATGCCTCACCGGATTGTGGTGCGACATGGAGTCTGCGCCGCATGCATAGGGGATTTACAGACTTGCCATCCGCTCCTCCGCATCCATATGTTTTTACACCCAACGGTCCGGACGAATGGAACAGCTATACCCTTAGCATTCCGTATGAGCAGTTTTTAACAGAGAACTTTCGCATCATGTTTGAGTTTGAGAGTCGCCTCGGGAATAATATTTTCTTGGATGACATCAACATTGAGGTGCTGACCATTGCTGATGTGGTAGAGCGTGAACGCTTAGCTGGTATCGCTCTGTCTGTTTATCCCAATCCAGCGTCTTCAATGTCCACGTTGGAGTTTAATACGCACCAGCCTTTCGATGTAGTTTCGATTGATTTATTCGACTTGACTGGTCGTCAAATGTGGAACGTTATCAACGGTGCTCTGCCGGCAGGAGACCATCGATTTGACATACCAGTAGCACAATTAGCCCAAGGCAATTATTTACTGGTTGTTGAGGCTGACGGTCGCAGGTCAGCCACACAATTGTTTGTAAAGTAACCCCCCTTTATTTCTCGAAAAAGCAAAGGACCGCGGTGGTGCGGTCCTTTTCATATTTTCCAAGGATAGATTGAGTTAGCTTTTTGAGCCGACTAATACCGTGACACATCCCTCGTGCATGATTGCCGTTCTGGTTTCGGGCACTTGCACGCGGATTTGCAGTTGTTGCGTAGTTTCCACTTTAAAGTCAACATAGTTTACATCGGGCTCGTTTTTGCGGCTGTCGAAGAGAAGCTTGCCACCTGCATCGTTGATTTCATAGGCCACTTCACCAAGAACAGGGTGGCTACAAATGATCAGTCGGTAGTCCTGGCCCGCCAGGAACGTCAACATCAATTCGGCTTCGTCACCTGGAATAAGGATCGCACTATTGTAGTTGTCGTTTTGAATGTATCCATCCAACGAGGACAGGCAATTCTTCTTCGTGAACGATCGGCACTGAGCCTCAGCCATTGTGGTGAAAAGACCAAAGGCCAGCAGGAGTAAGAGTGTATGTTTCATTGCTATTCTACTTCTCGTTTATTGAATGCAGCCAGAACGAACGGTTTCCACAGCGGAGGCGATGGCTTCAATGGTTGCATTGTCTGCACTGAAGGTCGGTCCACCTCCGATGACGAATGAACCGGATTCTTCCCGGGAAGTGGTTCCTTCGCCCTCTGCTGTTGACACATCTGAGTAAGCAGCTACAATAGCTTCCATGGAAGTCAAAAGCTCCTCCAAGGCTTCCGTTTGCTCATAGCTTTGGCACAGGCGCATCACGTCATCGAGAACGAGTTTTTGCTCGGCGATACGGGTCTTAAGCTCTTCAGACGCTTCTTCAAGATGACGTGTCGCGAGATACATGCCTTCCACCCAACCAGCAGCAACAACCAATCCAGCAAGGTCTTCTTGACCATTGAATTTCAGCCGCTCGTTTAGTTCATAAAAGGTATCTGATACAATGTCAATGAGCATTTCGCGGTCGTTACGATTGGCTTCCAATTCGTCTATTCTCGCTCCACTCAATACATCATCCACGCCTAGTTCAGCACTAAGTGATTTAATTACAGCGAGGTATTCAAGACCTGTTGAGTTTTCTTCAAAAATTGTTGCGTAGCTGAGGTCAGCACCGTAAACGCCTAGGTTGATGGCTTGAGCGTCGCTGGTGGTGTATTCGCTGGCACGGTTGGCACCATTTAAGGCGTCCTTGTGGAAGTTGGCACCGCTGCGTTTTATGAGCGAAGCGGTTTCAATAGGTGAAGGCGCCGCATGAAAAATTTTTGTTAGGGTATTTTGACGTGAGGTCACTGCCATACCATCGGTATCCATGCCTCCTACTGCTTCCGTTTCTGTGCCGTGGTCGTGACCGGCGTGCTCGTCTTGACTTCCACCGCATCCGGTGGTTAAAAATACGCCCAGTCCGATGAGGAGAGGAAGGGCTTGGATTCGTTGATTAAAACGCATGATTTTATCTCTGGGTATTAAAGACGAATATGCCTCTCACCCGACAGGTTTACGGAAACCAATCAAAAAAGTTCCACACAGCTTGATGTGCAGAGTGATTCTAGTCTCAATCAATGAGCTTCTAGCCAATTCTGGCCTGTTGACATGTCTACAGCCAGGGGCACAGCAAGCTCAACGGCTCCGGCCATGGCAGTTTCAATTAGGCCCTGGAGTTGCACGACTTCATCTTTCGGGACATCAAACACCAATTCGTCGTGCACTTGCATTATCATGCGAGCGTTCAGGTTGTTTTCGTCCATTGAAGTTTGCATACGAACCATCGCTACTTTAATTATATCTGCTGCTGAGCCTTGTATGGGTGCGTTGACGGCGTTGCGCTCTGCAAATGCGCGCACGGTTGCATTGTTGGATAAGATATCCGGTAAATATCGCCTTCGCCCGAGGACTGTTTCAGCGTAACCGGTTTCGCGCACTCGGTCAACGCAGGCGGCGGTGAAAGCTTTGAGTTGAACAAATTCAACGAAGTAGGCGTCGATAATTTCTTTTGCTTCGCGGCGGTGAATTCCGAGGTTTTGGGCCAATCCGAAAGCCCCCTGCCCGTAGAGGATTCCAAAATTGACAGCTTTGGCTTTGCTCCGCATTTCGCGGTCAACTGCTTTGGGGTCGACCTGAAAAACCTTTGCCGCCGTTGCGGTGTGCACGTCATGTCCTTGCACGAATGCATCTACAAGCCCCGAATCTTGGCTCAATGCTGCAGCGATACGCAATTCAACTTGGCTATAATCAGCTGCAAGGAGCACGTGGTTATCATCTCGGGGTATGAACGCTTTTCGAATGGCCCGACCTTCTTCGGTACGTATGGGGATGTTTTGAAGGTTGGGATCTTTTGAACTAAGTCGTCCGGTGGCGGTAACCGTCTGGTGGTAGGTGGTGTGTAACCGACCAGTTTGGGCATTAACCAATTTGGGAAGCGGATCGACATAGGTCGATTTCAGCTTTTTGAGCTTGCGGTACCGCAGAACAGCGGAAACAATGGGGTGCTCGTCCTTAATTTTTTCTAGGACTTCCTCACCCGTAGGGTATTGACCGGTTTTTGTTTTCTTAATCCGCGCTTTGACTTCTAGGGTCTCGAATAAAATCACCCCCAATTGTTTTGGGCTGTCGATATTGAAGTCCTGTCCTGCATGTTCATGGATCTCACGGGTCAAGGTTTCGATTTGTTTCCCTAACTCTTCGCTGTACCGGTTTAATTCATTGGAATCGATACGCACCCCTTCGAGTTCTATGTTGGCTAAGATTTTGACAAGAGGGATTTCTACGGTTCGAAATAGATCGCTAGCCGCGACTTTTGTCAAACGTGGCCCGAGGATGTGCCGCAATTGAAAGGTGATATCGGCGACTTCACAAGCGTAATTAGTGAGAGCATCTACGGGTAAGTCCGCCATGGATTTTTGGGTTTTCCCTGCTTTTCCGATTAAATCTGTGATGGGGATGGCGGTGTAGCCCAGTTCAGTTTCGGCAAGGCGGTCTCGTTGGTGCGAGGTTTCAGGTTGAATGAGGTAGTGCGCGACCATTGTATCGAACACCTCATTTTTGATGACTACGCCCCGGGTGGCGAGTACCTTGTAATGGTATTTTAAACCGTGCGCAATTGCCTCTTTTTTGGAGTCATCAAAGAGCGGCTTGAGTTGATTGAGGAGTTCTCCTTCGGACCAATGCTTGCAGGATGCAGGAACCCAATATCCGGATTTAGCTGCGACCGAGAATGAGAGACCAACGAGCTGCGTCGACATTACATCCAACGACGATGTAACAGCATCAAATGCAAACGCCTGTTTACTGTGCAGCACTCCCAACATGATATCCAAACCATCTTGTGTATTCACGAACTGGTAAACTGCGTTGGCATCCTTCGCTGACTGATAATCGCTGGTAGCATCGTTTGTGGTGTCTTTGACTTCGCCTCCATCAAATAAGCCCAATTGGGCTGACTCATCGGAAGCAGAAACAAAGGTGGCGGCATTCTCAGGAGATGATGCTTTTGAAGCGGGATCGCCTAATATGCGTCGAGCGAGTGTGCGGAACTCGAGTTCTTCGAGGGTGCTTCGCAGCGCATCAGGGCGGGGCGCATCCAATTTCATCGATTGCCAATCGTACTCCATTTGAATGTCAAGGCATATGGTGGCCAATTCTTTTGAGAGCAATGCTAGCTCTTTATTGTCTTCGACGCGTTCCTTAAGTTTCCCTTTCAGTTCATTGGCGTTTTCTATGACCCCTTCAACGCTGCCGTATTGGTGTAGCAGTTTGGAAGCAGTTTTTGCGCCTACCCCTGGAATGCCTGGGATGTTATCTGCGCTGTCGCCCATCATGCCTAGTAGATCGATGACCTGAAGCGGCTCGTCTACGTCAAATTTTTCTCGAATTTCGTCTGGTCCCCATACTTCGGCAGGGTTGCCTCCACGCCCAGGCCGAAACATGCGAATTTTGTCTGTGACGAGTTGACCAAAGTCTTTATCTGGTGTCATCATGTAGACGTCAAAGCCGTTAGCAGCTGCTTGTTTTGCGAGAAATCCGATGACATCGTCAGCCTCAAATCCGACCTTACTGATTGCAGGGATGTTCAGGCCTTCCATCACCTCCAATATCCATGGCACGGAGCGTTTGATGTCTTCCGGAGTCTCGTCGCGGTTTGCCTTGTATTCAGGATATGTCTCATTTCGAAAGGAACCTCCAGGGGCATCGAATACGACAGCTATATGCGAAGGGGCTTCGTTGCGAATGACGTCTAATAATGCATTCGTGAACCCAAAAATGGCACTGGTGTTCATGCCCTTCGAGTTGATTCTCGGGTTCTTAATGAATGCGTAATAAGCCCGAAAAATCAAGGCATACGCATCGATTAGAAACAGTTTGCGTTCAGAGGGGAGCGTAATCATGAGGGCATGAGTCCTAGATCGTGTCCCCAATGTACCACCTGCCGTTCGAAATTGCTTTCAATTTTTCGGCCGTTTGTACACAGGAACGGTTGAGCAGGGCTCGCCGTAAAAAATCAATAAGGCCACAGGTTGCAGACGCTCAATGATGCGGGCGAGACTTTCAGCGGTAGTCCCTTGAGCACACCCTTTAATAACCAGCCGACCGTCCCGATAGGGCTCAAGTTCGAGTTCATTAATAGCGTCGAGAAGCAGCCGCTCTCGAGCACGGGTTTCATCTCCAATACAAACGCGTGCACCAAGCGCGGTCAGCTTAGAAGTGGCTAGCATCCAGGCCCAATCTGGGAGAATAGCGTCTGATGCGCAGTGCAGCGCTACAGCACACCCTTCCCAGTCCGCAGCGTTCAAATCAGCCATGGCCGATCTGAACGGTTTTTCACGGAGAATCAGTCCTTGTTCTAAGTAGTTGCTGAGGTCAAGGCTGCGCACGGCAGTGTCTGGGGCCAACTCATCCAAATCCAATGCAATGAGGCCACTTTCATTGACGCGGTTCCGAATGGGTTCCGGAAGGGAATTTTTCATGGCTTTATGTCAGGCGGACTGCATGACACCTGACGTGCCAACTTGTGCGGTCATTTCGATTGCGCAAGCTACGATGGATGCTGCGTCGTAGCAGTTCTCGGCGTATAATTCTGCTTGCGTACCATGTTCGACGTAGTGGTCTGGCAAACCCAAACGGCGAACCTGAGCGTGGTACCCCTGATCTCCCATGAACTCCAAAATTGCACTTCCGAATCCACCCATGATGCAACCATCTTCAAGTGTTATGACATGCTTGAACTTACTGAAAATTTCATGCAACATGATTTCGTCCAATGGTTTGACAAAGCGCATGTCATAGTGCGCTGCTGAAATACCTCGTTCGCCCAATTCTTGGCAGGCTTTTGTGGCTTGGGTTCCAATTGCTCCGATACTGAGAATGGCAAGGTCACTCCCGTTTTGCAATCGACGTCCTTGGCCGATGGCAATTGATTCAAAAGGCTGTTGCCAGTTAACAATTGATCCTGCACCGCGAGGATATCGAATGGAATAAGGGCCTTGGTGTAATTGAGATGCGGAGTACATCATATTGCGCAATTCCAACTCATCCATGGGGGCTGCTACGACCATGTTGGGAATGCACCGCATGTAAGCGATATCGTAGGCTCCATGATGGGTTGGACCATCTGCGCCAACCACACCACCCCGATCGAGGCAAAAGACAACATGTAAGTCTTGAATAGCCACATCGTGGATGACTTGGTCGTAAGCACGTTGCATGAAGGTAGAGTAGATATTGCAGAATGGCACTTTACCTTGTGTAGCCATGCCGGCACTGAAGGTCACGGCATGTTGTTCTGCGATGCCCACGTCAAATGCCCTGTCTGGCATTTCCTCAAGCATGTACTTTAAGGAGCAGCCAGACGGCATCGCTGGTGTTACACCAACAATACGTGAGTCTTGTTTGGCCAGCTCAATGATGCTATAGCCAAAAACGTCTTGAAACTTCGGCGGCTTTGGCAGTGAAGGAGCGGACTTTTTGATTTCGCCTGTTTTTTTGTTGAATAACCCAGGTGCATGCCAGGTGGTCGCGCTCCCCTCTTCGGCCGGTGCATAGCCTTTCCCCTTAACAGTCACGCAGTGAAGCAACTTGGGACCTGGTATATCCTTAATATCGTTCAGAATTTGCGCCAAGTGTTCGACGTCATGACCGTCCACGGGGCCAAAGTATCTGAAATTTAAGGATTCGAATAGGTTTGATTGCTTGAGAAAGGCGGTTTTTACAGCGGCCTCAACTTTTTGAACAATGGATTGCGCATTTGGGCCAAATTTGGAAATGCGTCCGAGCAGATGCCATACTTCATCCTTGGCTTTGTTGTAGGCTTTTGAGGTAGTAATATCTGTCAAGTATTCCTTCAACGCACCGACGTTGGGGTCGATAGACATGCAATTGTCATTCAATACGACTAGCAAGTTGGCGTCTTCCGCTCCACCGTGGTTAAGTCCTTCAAAGGCTAATCCTGCCGTCATGGCTCCATCACCGATGACTGCGACATGTTTTTTATCATAATGTCCGTTCAGCTTGCTCGCAACGGCCATACCCAAGGCAGCCGAAACGGAGGTAGAGCTATGGCCAACGCCAAAGGTGTCAAATTCACTTTCGCTTCGCTTGGGGAAGCCAGAAATACCTCCATATTGACGATTGGTGTGGAATTGATTGCGACGCCCAGTCAAAATTTTGTGACCGTACGCTTGATGTCCGACGTCCCAAACTAACTGATCTTCAGGGGTGTTAAACGCGTAATGCAGGGCCACTGTCAATTCTACAACGCCTAAGCTGGCTCCAAAGTGTCCTCCTTTTTCAGAAACGATATCTACAATGAAGTTGCGCAATTCATCACAGATTGCCGGTAAATCTTCAACAGTGAAGTGCTGGCGTAAATCCGAAGGAACTTCGATGCGCGACAGATGTGGGCCAGCGGGATAGTTATTCATTGAAGTAATGGCTTTTTCGCCTTCCATGGTCAAACAAATCTAAAGGCAATCATGTTCAACATCAGCGCGAACAAGATCAATATTTGCTACAAGTCGCATTCAAAAACGGATTTTTAGGCTGTCACTAGGGCGGCTAAGCCTGCCAGAATACCCTTTCCGTCGGTATTGCCTAAATCTTTGCTTGTTGCGCGCTCGGGGTGCGGCATCATGCCGAAAACGTTTAATCCCTTGTTGGCTACCCCTGCAATATTGGCAATTGCACCGTTGGGATTGGACCAAGCATTTACAGCACCCTTTTCATCACAGTACTGGAACAGGATTTGATCATTGTCTTGAAGGTCTCGTAGCCCGTTGTCATCGATGAAGTAGTTGCCTTCACCATGAGCTATTGGAACGGTTATTGGAATTGAAGCATCTAGCGCACTACAGACTGGTGCCGTCCTTGAGACGGGTTTCAGAGTGACGTTTTTGCAGATAAATTTGCGGCTCACATTGTGCAACAGCGCTCCTGGCAGTAAGCCGGTTTCGCACAAAATTTGGAAGCCGTTGCACACGCCGAATACCCGTCCGCCCTTTTTTGCATGTTCTGCGACGGAATCCATAATCGGGGAAAAACGAGCAATGGCTCCACTCCTAAGGTAATCGCCGTAACTGAACCCACCGGGTAAAACGATAACGTCAGCCTTTTGCAAGTTGCGGTCCTTATGCCAAAGTTTTTCGACAGAAAACCCCAAATCGTGCTTCAGCGCATTTACCATATCCATATCACAATTTGATCCGGGAAAAGTGACCACTCCAAATTTCATGACACGAAGGTCGTGATTGTTTGGAATTCAGTTCAACAATCGCTGAACAAAAAGAACCAACACCGTACCAACAAGCATCCAGTAGACGGCGTCGTGCCATGGCTTATCCATACGCCGCTTACGCTCCAGATTTGGCACAAGTCCAATGCACGTAAACCCCATTGCGAGTCCCAATGTTGGGGAGAGAGGCAGTGCGGCGAAGGCCAATCCGCCATCTGGCCCTATTGAGAAAATACTGCCCAATGCAGTGCACCAACCTAAAGTCAGCACACTGAGACGGGCATTTTGTGAACGTAGATTTAATGAAGATTGTCGGCGGAGCAGCACAATTGCCCCAGTAATTGCCCAGATGAGGGTCATCCAATGAAGCCAACTGCTGCTTTGAAATGTAGCGGACGATGTCACGTCAACAGCTTTTATTGTTCTTGGAATGAGCCAGAACATACCAAGGGTAATGGCCCCTCCCCATGCTGCCCCAATGAAGAGCATGGCCCATTCCCTGAAAATGCCTGTTCGCAGGTTGACTTGCATGGCAACCAAACCCAAGAAGACACCCCAATTACTCGGGTTGAGTCCAATAGCAAATGCCGCAAGAGCCCCCGATCGGAATTGAATGCCACTGGTCGACGATTGCCGGTGCATGGTAAGCGCCATGGATAAACTTGCGCAAACTAAGAAAAGGCTTCCCCATGTCCTGAGGCCTTCAACCCATGTGGTAGGATTGAGCCACGTGACGGACCACAACACAATCAGCCAAGCCAGGGTCGAATCACCTCTGTCGACTACATGCCGACTGATGTAAATATGATGTCCTAAAAAAGCCACGCCCATCAGTCCTAATCCGTGAACGAGCGTGCTCAATTCGTCTAGCGTTCCCGCCCACCAATGTGCTAACAGTCCACCAAAAATGGTCAGCGGTATGATAGCCCACGCAATTGGTTGATTGGAGCGGAGGATTGAAATCAATGGTTACGTATTTTAGCTACGAAATTAGGATGCATGAACACACAAGAAATCATTACTCCTCTTGCGAAATTTATCGAATGGACATTTGAAACCATTCTTGTTCCGATGAGTTCGCCATTCAACATGTCTGTCATTGGACTTGGGTTTTGCGGGTTGTTTTTGTGGTTATGGCTGCAAAGGAAGTACACCGCCAAGGCGAAGGATGAAGGTGGAATCGCCTGACCCGCTCACTTAAATTATACCCGTTCTAGGCCAAATTCAGAACGTCTGCACCGATGTCCGTGCGGTGGTAAGCTCCTTCAAATGTGACTTTTTCGGCTAGTTTATAGCTATTCTTGAGCGCTTCCTCAACGTCGCTTCCACGTCCGGTTAACGCTGCGACTCGTCCACCATTGGTGACAATTTTACGGCGGCTTGTTTTAGTGCCTGCGTGAAATACCATTCCGTCGATGTCCGCCACTTCATCGAGGCCTCTGACTTCACGCCCTTTTTCATAGCTGCCGGGGTAGCCTTCACTGGCGAGAATGACGGTAGTCGCAGCGCGCTCATCGGTGACTAAATCATATTCCGACAGCAACCCGCAACACAGGCTTTCGAAAAGGTGAAGCAGGTCGCTCTTTAACCGTGGTAATACCACTTCGGTCTCAGGGTCTCCGAGTCGGCAGTTGTATTCAATAACGTATGGATCGCTGCCTACTTTGATGAGGCCGAAAAAAATGACTCCTTTATACGATATACCCTCTTTTCCGAGCCCTTTGATGGTCGGAATGATAACCTGGTTTAGTGCCTTTTGTTTGAATTCTTCTGACAAAAAAGGAACAGGGGATATCGCTCCCATGCCACCTGTGTTGGGTCCAGTATCGCCCTTACCGATTCGTTTGTAGTCTTTAGCAGAAGGCAGCAAGTGATAACTTGATCCGTCAGTAACAGCGAACATGCTGAGCTCCTTTCCTTCAAGGAATTCTTCAATGACCACTGTGCGGCCTGCATCGTCAAAGGCCTTGCCACTCAGCATCTCCTCTAGCGTTTGAGCAGCCTCCTCTTTCGAAGACGTAATGACCACACCTTTCCCTGCCGCCAGACCGTCTGCCTTCAATACATATGGCGGCTGGAACGAATCCAATGCCAAAATGGCTTCTTTCATCTGTGTATGGTTGAAACTGGCGTATCGGGCGGTTGGTATGTTGTGCCGCTGCATGAAGGTTTTCGCAAACTCTTTACTCCCTTCAAGCATGGCCCCTTCCTTTTTGGGCCCAACAATCATAACATCTGTTTTCGTCGATGCTTCGAAGTAGTCGGCAATGCCCGCCACCAGCGGGGCTTCTGCTCCCACCACCACCAAGCCGATTTGGTGGCGTTTGACATACCGTTCCACGGCCGCAAAATCCATGGGATCCAAGTCGGCCATTTCGCCTAACGCTTCCGTTCCGCCATTGCCTGGTGCTATGTGCAGTTTCCGCAGCATAGACGATTGACTAAGCTTCCAAGCAATGGCATGCTCACGCCCGCCACTTCCCAACACAAGTACATTCATAGCAAACAAAATTAAGGGCTTCAAACGGGGGTGCAAGCATTCGTTAGAAACTTCCTGTTTGTCCGCAGTAACTTGCGAATGAATTGTAATCCCCCCGGCACACCTCTATGCCTCCTAATTTTTTATCAGCTGTTATCATTGCCCACAACGAGGAACGCAACCTAGCGCGCTGCTTAGGTTCCCTCAAGGGTGTGGTCGATGAGGTTTTGGTTGTGGATTCAGGGTCTAGCGATCGGACCGTCGACATTGCCAAGGAGTACGGTGCCCGGGTGCTGACCCATACGTTTGAAGGCCACATTCAGCAGAAGAATTGGGCGGCTGAACAGGCAACGGGTTTGTGGTTGTTGTCTTTGGATGCAGATGAAGCATTGAGCCCCGAATTGGCGGCGGCCATTTGCGCATTGCGAGCAGAGCCCCCTGAATTGGGCATTCACGGTTACCGCATGAACCGCCTGACCTCGTATTGTGGCTGTTGGGTTCGCCATGGGGGATGGTATCCCGATTCAAAACTTCGATTGTGGAGGGCAGGAAACGCAAAGTGGGGAGGAAACAATCCACACGATCGGTTGGAATTGAAAAGCGTCGGCGAAATTGGATTTTTGAAAGGCGATTTACTGCATTACTCTTACCACTCCATTGATGATCACCGGCGTCAGATTGTTTATTTCTCAGATATAGCCGCTGAGACTTACCAGGGTAAATATTGGTTGGCTCTCCCTGCCATTCGCCCTATCAAAGTGGGGTTCCAGTGGTTGAAGAACGCTATATTTCGAGGGGGTTGGAGGGATGGAACGACGGGTTGGACCATTGCCCGTTGGAGTGCATTTGCGACTGCAGAAAAATATCGCAAGATTCACAATCTAGCACTCATAAAACGTGCTCTACGGCGGCAAGGGCGCAACAAAATTCAGCGCGTTCTCGTTTGCCGAACGGACGCTATTGGCGATGTGGCGGTGACCATCCCAATTGCAGGGTTTTTGAAGTCGGTTAATCCGAAATTACAAGTAGACTTTCTGACGAAATCGTATGCTGCGCCGGTTGCACGAGCTGCTGTAAAAGTGAATGATGTGGTGGTATGTGATAACGCGGATGAAGTGGACTGGTCGGTTTATGATGCCGCGATACTTGCGTTTCCCGACTTAACGGTTGCGCGCCTCCTCAAACGTTCAGGTGTGCCGGTTCGCGTCGGGACGAGGCGCCGCTGGCCTTTTGCTCGGTTCATGAATATTCACAACGTCGCATCGAGGAGGGAATCCGGTCGGCACGAAGCATGGCATGGAATGGACCTTGCGCTGTCCATGCACCCCGCCCCTGGATTGAATCAACCTGGCTGGAGCATTCCTGAGGATACCACTGTGTGGCATGAGTGGGGGAAATTGAGTTCAAAACCTTGGTTAACTGTTGCTAACGAGGTGGATGACGGAGCAGAATGGATAGTTCCGGGTCGCCGGCATGTGATTTTGCATGCGGGCTCCAACAATAGCGCTACGAATTGGCCGTTGGCGCGTTATTTTGCTTGCATGGAGATTCTTTTGTCGAGGGGGTGCCGTGTACTTTGGACCGGAACCGCTGAAGAGGGGAGAGCATTACTTGGGGAGCTCGGTCCATGTCCCGATGTGGTGGATACGACAGGTAAATTGTCATTAACGCAATTTCTTTCCCTGATAGCAGAGTGTGATGGACTCATTGCTTCGAGTACCGGGCCATTGCACATGGCTGCTGGCCTCGGCGTGCCGTGTTTTGGCTTGTATGGTGCGGAAGCGCCAATGTGGCCACAGCGGTGGCATCCACTTGGCTCGCATGCCCGCTGGGAGTCAACATCTGAGCGAACACCTTCTGGTGGTTTGGATGTAGACGCGGAGGTGGTGGCAAATTGGTTCTTAGACCGGTGGGGGTTGCCTGCGACCGAATAAGCCGATGAAGAATCCAGTGAAGGTCACGCCGGCTTGGGTTTCTAGGGTGTCTTCTGTCAAACACGAAAGTATAATCACAACTAGGAACAATACGGCGGCGGAGGTAGGATGTGTTGGAATCTGAGATGGCAGAGGGATAAGCACCCTGAATAGCACGAGTAAGAGGATAAGGTTTAGGGGTCCACCGGCAACTAAAAATGTTATGAATTGATTGTGTGCCCGCAATCTAAAATTGCTGTTAAGTGGTGAGTTCAAGGCGTTGTAAGCTGCGCCATAACTGGATGGCAAGTCACCGATTCCAACACCAAGGATCGGGTTCTTTTGGTATATGTGCCAGGCGGCGTTGAGGAAGGCAAAACGCTGTATCAAAGAATGTCCGCTTGGATTACCCCCGTCCCAAGCATTCCAGATTTCGAATTTGATTACATCGAGTCGCCGTTGCAGGCCGCGGTGGGATTTTTCTAAGATTGTAGGGACGCCTTGTTCGATCCAATGGATTTCTTCATCGCTCAGGGCGCCGACGCCATCTGCATCTTTTTTCAATCCTTTTGAGGCCAAAAATCGAATTAAGGTCATTCTAAGTTCTTGGTTCCTCTCATCTTGGCCGGTGAAGTCCATTGAGCTGCGCAATGACCATGCTTCGAAGAGCTCATTCCAAGCAATGTGAACCCAAACGTGGGTTCCATTTTCACGTAGGCATCGGTCCGGGTGGTTCACGTAAACTTCGCCTCGGAGCGATTTGGTTTCAAGAACCTCTGCCTTAGGGTACTCGGGTAACAGACTCCATCCCGCTCCAACTGATGCCAATACCGCCATCACGGAGAATGTTAATACAATCCTACGGAGCCGTTGAAATGGCCAGGAGGCGACTAACAAGGTTAATGGAAACAAGATTGCGCCTGTTAGCGAAGCGGTTTTCCATACGAATAATCCTCCGAGCAGGGTTATGAGAATAATGATCAGCAATGCCATTTTCTCGTTGTTTTTTAGCCATCTAATCAACCACCAACCCCATACAAAGGTGATCATCAAACTGAAGCGGATGTGAGATATGAATGGCGACCAATCACGGGGTTGCAATTCCCCAGACTTGTGCAGTCCCATCCAAAGGCAAGTGCCGCATGCTGCAATGACGCTTAGGGCCATTGCCCATTGTACACGTAGTAGGCCAAGGCGTTGATTCCATCGAGCTGTACTTAAGATGAGAGGAAACGCCAAGAGGGGAAGTTGAATGCGAAGTGCTTGCCATCCGTAAGCCAAGTCGGTGGACCAGAGTTGGCTCAGCAGCTCCCAAGAATACAACGCCAAAACAGCCCAAAGCACGGGTTGTGTTTGCCAATATTCTCTCGTTTTGCCCCTGAAGAGGGGCCCATTTTTCCACCGGTCAACTCCCCATGCAATCACCAAAAGAAAGGCTCCTTGGCTCATTAGGAAATTCGAAAATGGCAGGGCAATAGCTGTGAGTACGAGCCCTGAATCGTATATCAGCTGCACATGTGAACCCGTTCCGATGGTTGTGGAAGCCATGTTTACGGGTTCGGTCCAGCCAAGATGGCCTCATGTGCCTCAGAACGCATGAGTTCGACAGCTTTATTCAGAGTGCTGTCGCGAGGAATGGACCATTCAATGACTCCGGATTGGAGGTAATACCGCATAACCAATTCTTCTTCTAATGCCCAGGTAATTTCCTCTCGGAATCGGTTTAAATCGCGTTTTACATTGGGTTCTAAGAGGGATCTAAATGCATCAAAGGTGACAGAGTCTGAGGCATAGAACTGCTCTTTTCGGGCAAGGGATTCCAACTGTTCAAAAGCATTTAACGTGCTCGATTCAAAAGCTGCAGAGTCGTGTTTCACTGCGAAGTCGACAAATTCATCCCAGTCAACATCTTGCAATGAAAACGTGGAGGCAGGGCGGATGCTGTCATGTTGTGCGCTCCATGCGTTGGCAAAGTCGAAAATTGTACCATTCAGGTACAATTCTTCAAGTACGTAGCTCATGTAGGGCACATCCACGTTTATGTCTGGCTGAACGCCCGATCCATCGGTAACGGGACGTCCATTTCTTGTATAAAAAATTTGCCGTGTTGAATCTGAGTAGGCGTTTGCACTGCCGTCTTCTCCTCGTTTGCTGCTGTAGTCTAGTCTCTGGATGCATCGGCCACTTGCCGTGTAGTATTTCGCGACTGTGACCTTGAGTTTGGTGCCGTACGCCAAGGACTTGGTTTGTTGAACGAGGCCTTTCCCAAAACTTTCCTGCCCTACGATGATGGCGCGGTCGAGGTCCTGTAAAGTTCCGGAGACAATCTCGGATGCCGAGGCCGACTTTTCATCAATTAGCACCGCTAACGGCAGTTCGGGTACCAAAGGGTCCGCCATGGTGGAGTAGGATTTCATCCACTCTTTCTTTTTGCCACGAGTGCTGACTACCTCTTGCCCCTTTTCAACGAATAGGTTCACGACACTTATGGACTCTTGCAACAAGCCTCCCCCGTTTCCACGCAAATCCAATACCAATTGATTGATCCCCACGCTGTCCTTTAGGTGCCGAATGGCTTGTCTAAGTTCAAAAGATGAGCCTCGGGTGAAAGCGCTTAAAATGATGTACCCAGTGCTGTCTCCGATAACCTCTCGGTAGGGCACTGCAGGGAGCTTGATTTTATCGCGCTCCACTGTCAGGTCTAGTGGGGTGGTGAATCCATTAGGCAGGTACTGGATATCGACAGATGTGCCGCTAGCACCTTGTAGCATTTCCGGTACAATATCAGGGTCTATCCCCTCCAATGACTGACCGTCGATTGCGACCAACTCATCACCGATTTTCAGTCCTGCACGGGCAGCCGGAAAATCGGGGAGAATATCGACAATCAGGTGGCGGCCGTTGATGAATTGCATGGATGCACCAATGCCGCCGTATTCACCAGTGGTCATGAAGCGTAAATCTTCTACCTGAGATTCGGGATAGTAGATCGTGTAGGGATCTAGGCTTTCCACCATGGCATCCATTCCTGTTTCCATGAGTTGACCGGGTTGGATTTCATCCACGTAGTAGATGTTTAATTCACGAAACATTGCGGTCATGATTTCCAACTGCTTTGACAATTCAAAGTAGTTTTCGCGCAATGGAGCTGATGCGGCGAGGAGTCCGGCAATTGGGAACAACCATATCCATGTCTTTTTTGCCTTCTTTTTATTCATCTTTCAGGGCATCCGATTGGGGCCGCACAGGTGCGGCTAATGCTTCAATCATTTTTGCAATTAACGTTCGCATGCTAGTGTGCATTCCTTCTAAAGTAGGCAATTCTTTACCCACATAAATGAGAACGAGTGCGCGTTGTTTTTCGTGTTCTTGCAAGGCTGCGTAGGCAGCGTGTTTCTGTGAGCGCCACGCCTCTCGCATCAGTCGCTTAATGCGGTTGCGGTCCACAGCGAGTCTGAACGAACGCTTACTCACAGATACCAGGGTTTGGCACGGCACGTCCTCGGCTAGCTCAGTGTCAAGCCACTTAGCTACAAGAGGCCAGGACTTGAATTTCTGCCCTCTCTCAAATGTAGCATCGATCAGCTTTTTGGACCTGAGACGTTCAGATTTGGGGTAGGAAAATGACGAGGTCTTCGGCAACGTTGGTTATTTGCCTTGAATGTAGTGCTCAATGGCCATAGTCATCGAAGGGGCTTGTGGAGTCGGAGCTGAAATATCAATGCGCAGGTTAGCTTGCTCCGCTGCCTTAGCTGTTGTCGGGCCGAAAGTTGCAATGCGCGTTTCACCCTGAACGAAATTTGGGAAATTCTTAAATAAGCTTTCAATTCCGCTTGGGCTGTAGAACACCAAGCAATCGTACTTTACGTCGCTGAGATCACTCAAGTCGCTGCAAACAGTTCGGTACATCATAGCCCGCGTATAATTTATGCTAGCATCATCAAGTAGTTTGGGAATGGATGGCTTCATTAAGTCGCTGCAAGGCAAAAGGAACTTCTCTTGCTTGTGCTTTATGATACTATCCATGAGGTCCTGGAATCGATGCTTTCCAAAGAAAATTTTACGCTTTCGATAAACTACATATTTCTGCAGGTAAAAAGCAGTTGCTTCGCTGATGCAGAAATACTTCATGGTGTCAGGCACTTCGAAGCGCAGGTCAGCAGCTAACCGAAAAAAGTGGTCCACAGCGTTTCTGCTGGTAAGGATAACTGCAGTGTGTTCCGCCAAGTCAATTCGCTGCTGGCGAAAATCTTGTGGTTCCACGCCTTCGACGTGAATGAATGGGCGGAAATCAATGGTCAATTTCTGACGGTCAGCCAAGTCAAAATACGGGGATTTTTCCGTGGTGGGTTTCGGCTGTGAAATCAGGACGGTCTTGAGCTTATTCACCATATTGATTCTTCAGTTCTTCCTTCATTGAATCACCTTAAATACCAATACAGCACCAAGGATGGTCCAATTTCGAGGGTGCAAATGTACGCAATTCCCCATCCAATATGAAGCCGTTCATTTAAGACTGATTGAAATTGACGTGTCCACTTGATTACGAGCCAAACCCACCAGAAGGTGCAAACGTGCTGCCACGTTTCCCCACGGTCCTCGAAACCATTGAAATGAGTTAACTCCCAAATTACTAGAGAGATAAGAAGCCAAAGCAGCCAATTCCGCATGTGACGATCCACTTCAAACCCCCGTTGAATTGCTTCTTCTTCGAGCGTCACCCACGATCCTATCCAACCGCCAATCCGCCTTGTTATTAGTGTGATTAACCCGAGTCCTCCCCCCCAGATTGCACCATTTACAGCGACTTCTGTGGCTATCGTTTTCGATGTGTTGACACCCCACAAAGAACCTAATAATGCCCAACAGATAATACCAATGGAATGGCTAGTCAAGGTCCCTCCAGTGCGGGCAGATTCGTCAGCGAGGCGTTGCCAGACGCGTTTTATTTGGTAGGCTGTCCACATGGTCAATGTCCACTCTCTGTCGAATTGAACCCTCAGCAAAGCGGTTGCCCCAATCCCGAGTGCACATATCCATAAAGGGAGTGAATAAACGTGCAGCGGGGAAATTGGTAAGGGCAGCCCTTCGTACATAATGCGAAGATGCCAAAGTTCCAGGAAATTTTTGTGTTGTTAAGGCGGACAAATGGCGACTGGCGCCTGAGCGTAAATACAGCGAAGGCTTTGCAAAGAATGCAATTCGAGTTTCAACAAATATGGTCCAGGCGCTGCATAGATTGATCCATAGGCCCCATTCCAATGACACACGATAGGATTTTTGCCTTCTATTAAGATTGGCGCGGCGGAATTGGAAGCAATCACCGTACCGACGTTGTTTTCAATGGTCCAATGTAATTCCCATGCTTCCTGGTCTGGTGCTGTTACTTGAAAGGAGACGGGAAGCACCTCGCCGCTAGGGGAAGCGTAACCGTTAGCATTTAGAATGCGGAGGATTTCCATGTTCAAGCCCAATTCTGGGTGTGTTTGCCAACTGTTCCATGAACTTGCGGTATTCCCTAATGCGGAGGCCGCAGTTATCCATTGCGCATTATCATTACGCGCATCACGTGTGGTCTTTTCGATGCTGTGCAGCATCGTATGCCATGGCGCTTCCATTTCGGGTTGGAATAGAAAGGCATCGAGCAACTCGCCTTCTCCGGCCAATCGAAGTTCGACGCTCCCCCACAGGCTGGGAAGCTTGGCATGTACCGTTCCCTTGCCGCTTGACTCTATTCGGGATGGACACTCTGTAAATGCCAAGGTTTCTTGGGGGGGGATGAACCACTTAGTGTCTGCACTAATTGGAGCCCAGTCATCCGGAAATGGAATGGAGGCGCTAGACCAGAATAGGTTTTCAGTTGAAGCCCAGGTCGCACTTGGGTTAGCGATCTCTATAAAAGGTTCAGCGCCATCGGAGTCCCATTTCCTAACTTCATTTAGACCAACATCTCTGGCATCAAATGTGGTGCCTGAAGCCGGACAGAGATTTTCAAAAGGGGATACCAAATCGGTAGTGTTGGTCCACATCATACCTTTTTCATTAAATAAGTCGACTGCGGTCCAAGGCGATTGAAGTTCTGCTGGAGCTGAAAACAAAACGACCTTTTTGCCGTTGTATTCGCCGCAAGCAATAGCGGACCATTCGGGAGGTGTGATAACCTGCGATTCAGCTTTATCAACCATGCCAGGTGAGCAGCCGGTGGTCGCCTCAGCGCTTGAAGTCCATGCCCACCAAGCGCTAGGATGGACGCGTCCGGATTCTGGTTGGATACGCACAAGGCTAAGTCCTGACTCGGCATGTTGGCGTTGACGATGCCAACATCTGCTGTATGTTACTTCATCAATTATCCCACCTTGGTAATTCCGCAGGACTGCCCTTCCGCTTTCTTTATTCAACGATACAGGGATGCAAATGCGACCGAGCGGGGGAAGGGGCCGCACTTCATTCATTTGTGTCTCATTGATAGAGCAACCGGCAAGTTCTAAGGTTTGGTTTTCACTGGTATTCAACAACTCAATGAATGTCCCCCATGGTGTAGACAGACCTTTAGGGTCATGTGCGATTTCAGTAATGATGATGTTGCCATCTTCTGGGAATTTACCGATTCTAAGACTAGCTCTTAAGGAAGAGGCAGTTGAGTCCAAGCATCCCTGAACTCCGGCAGCGGTAATATGCCACTCACTATTTTCTTGTAGGCTGTCAATTCGCCAGAAAAGCGCGTCTGGTTGCGTCGCATCCTGCCACAACCAGCCGTCTTTGATGGAGGGCTCGCTATCGGGGTGGAGAAATTGATTAAGTGTAAACATGCCAATGCCCGGCCCAAGGGCAACGACCGATTTAGCGACCAGTTGGATCACCGTATCCATCGGCCATTCAGTTGGGCTTGGAGTTCCCGGACTCGACGCCATGTCATTATCAATTGCAATCCAATTCTGTTCTAGAGTACACCCACTGAGATATTTTTTTTGTAGCCCGATGGTTTCTCCTCCTCGCCACCAACTATTGTTGAAAGTTAGCTCGTCGATAATTCTGCCAGTGGCTGAATGAATTGCGATATTTTCGCCGGCATTTGCAAGCGTAATAGGAGGCTGGATCTCGGCAAAAAATGAGAAATCATATTCCGACATCCAAGAATCCCATTGATTCGCTATTATCGTTCGATGTCCGGGATTGAGAACCCCATCCCACCCCAACCCAGGGACGATAGACTTGGCCGATTCCGTGCTTCCGTCCCATATGCTCAAGTCGTTCACATCAATGGCTGAATCGGTTGCATTGAGGATTTCAATCCATTCGCCATGAATGGGTGAGGCAATCATAAGTTCTGTTATCAGAATATCGCCTCTTTCGGCGACGGACTTGGTTGGGTATACACTGATGGTTGTATCTGTCATGGACTGATTATTCATGTCCTGGAATCCAATTAGTCGAAATTGCATTTTTGGCCATGGGGACAGTTCCGGTAGGGCAATCGCTTTTCGTCCCGGGGAGGATATCCATGTAAAGGGGACAGATTCTTGCGCGTCCGGCGCAAAAATCAGACCGGATTGGGTATTCATGGGTTCAGAAAATTCCAATTGTAGCCCTCCGTTTGCAAGTAATCTTCCACGCTGAACAACAGGCGCTAGGGTGTCAGGAGCATAAGGGGCGTATTCAAGGATTTCAATTGAAGCTGCATCCGAATTTGAAGCGGTGAATTGCACGGAAAAACCAATGCCTACGGGCAGCTCATGTGAGGCTTGTGCCCCAAATTCGACGACAGGATGGCTCCCATCTTCGTATACTCGAGCAATTGTGATTCGTGCAGAATCACCACCACCCTCTTGAAGCCAATTCAGCTCAAACGTGAAAGATTCAGGAAAATGCGCATTATTAATTCGGGAGACGATGGAATCCCAAGATTCATCGGATGCTTTGCTATACCATTGAATTGAGTCGTTATCACCGGTTTCGCCTAAATGCATGAAGGAGAGGGAGCCGTGTTCGTCGAGCACGGAAAATCCATTTGCTGGAATTTCCAACGTAGGGGATGTGGCCCACTGCGTGGAATCGAAAAGCCAATGCAGTCTTGTGAAATTAGCATTAGACCCTGAAAATTGTTGGCACCAGCGGACTCGAAATGAGCAGCCCAATGACTGACTAATTTGGTGCTGAGGGAGTAGCACAAGGGAGGCCGTTCCAGCTTCTTCAGCATTCAACTGCCAATAGTCACCTTCACGAGTCCAAAGGTCAAGAGATCCGTGCTCTATCCATTCCGATTGGCTTCGTAAAGACCCGGTCCATAAACTCCCTGCACAAAACAAAAGAATCCGAATTCCCCGCACGTCTGTTTTTCAACGAAGCTGAGCAAAAATCGTACTCCAAATGTGTTGAATTCATGAACATCAGGTGGAAATTTGCAGCTTTAAAATACGACCATGAAAGGATTAAAATTGGCGGTAATTGGAGTGAGTGGGCTCGTTGGACGCATGATGCTGGAAGTGATAGAGGAGTTGGCCCTGCCGGTAGATAAATTACTTCCTGCGGACAGTGAGCAAAGCGCTGGAAAGAAGGTTGGGTTTCAAGGGCGGGAGTGGACTTTGCAAACAGTTGAGGACGTACTTGCGGAATGCCCACATTTGTCACTTTTTAGTGCAGGGGTAGATGTGTCGAGGCACTATGCCCCTCAGTTTGCTAATGCAGGAACAACGGTTATTGACAACAGCAGTGCCTGGCGCATGGATCCGGATTGTCCACTCGTGGTGCCGGAAGTCAACGGTGACACCATCGGTCCGGATAACCGCATCATCGCCAACCCGAATTGCACGACGATGCAGCTCGTGATGGCGCTCAAGCCCTTGCACGACGCGTTCTGCATCCAGCGCGGCGTGGTGAGCACGTACCAAAGCATCACCGGAACGGGCAAAGCGGCCATCGTACAGCTCGAATCCGAGCGCGCTGGGGAGCCTGTCGAAGCACCTGTTTATCCCCACCCGATTGATTTGAATTGCCTGCCGCATTGCGACGTTTTCGGCGACAACGGGTACACGCGAGAGGAGATGAAGGTGTGGAATGAAACCAAGAAAATCTTGGGTGATGCGGACGTGCACATGACCTGCACAGCGGTTCGCGTGCCGGTGATGGGCGGGCACAGCGAAAGCGTTTACCTCGAGTTCGAGCATCCGTTTGAACTCCACGAAGTCCGGCAAAAACTGGCGGACTTTCCCGGGGTGGTGGTGCAAGACGAACCGGCGCACAATCGGTACCCCATGCCGCTTACGGCTGTCGGCAAGAACGAGGTCTTCGTGGGGCGCATTCGGCGGGATTTGGTCAATGAACGCGGGCTGCACCTGTGGGTGGTCGCGGACAACCTGCGCAAAGGAGCGGCCACGAATACGGTACAAATTGCCCAATACCTGCTCGAACGCGGGCGTTGGGCCTGAGGCCGCTTGGTTTCCATAACGTGCGCGCTATCTTGCGTTGCGAATGGCTCACGTAGCCACTACAACCAAGTCTTCCTCCGATGCGCAAAACGCTCCGACTCCTTTTGGGCAGCGCCCTGCTGATTGCATGTGCAGGCCTTTGCCCAACCCTATCCGCTCAGACCCAAATCAAAGGCACCGTCATCGACGCCGAAACCGGCGACGCCCTGCCCGGCGCATCCGTATTCCTCCAAGAATCCCGCATGGGAGCCGTCTCGGATTACGAGGGCCGCTTCGCATTCACATCAAGGGAGACGGGGGCCGTTGAGTTGGTCATCAGCATGATCGGGTACGAAACCCACCGACAGTCCTGCACGTTGGGGGCCGATGTCTGGGTGTTGGACCTCGGACCCATTACCATGAAGTCTTCGACCATCGGCCTGAGCGAAGCGAATGTCATCGCATCGGTGGCCATCGACCGGGAGACGCCGGTTGCAGTTTCCACGTTGGATGCCAAGACCATCCAAGAGCAATTGGGGGACAAGGAATTGGTGGAAACGTTGAACATCACCCCTGGTGTGTACGCCACGAAGAGCGGGGGCGGTTTTGGCGACAGCCGCATCAACATCCGGGGGTTTGACCAGCGCAATGTGGCCGTGTTGATCAACGGAATTCCGGTCAACGACATGGAAAACGGCTGGGTGTATTGGTCAAACTGGGCCGGCCTCGGCGACGCGGTCAACACCATGCAAGTGCAACGCGGCTTGGGCGCCTCGAAGCTGGCCATCAACTCTGTGGGCGGCACATTGAATATCATCACGAAGGCTACCGATACCAAAAAGGGCGGTAGCTTGATGCAGAGCGTGACCGATTACGGCCGCTACAAAACCATGCTCTCGTTGAGTTCTGGGGTGATGGAAAACGGCTGGGCCGTTAGTGCCGTTGGCAGCCGGACGATGGGAAATGCCTACGTCGATGCCACGTTCATTGACGCGTGGAGTTACTTCCTCACTGCCGCCAAAGACTTCGGCGCCCACCGACTGGTCTTTACGGCCATTGGCGCTCCTCAGACCCACGGGCAACGCCGGGGTCAGCTGACTGTGGATCGCTTCAACGACATCCAAAACCTCGGCTACGAGGCGCACCGATGGAACGACGATTGGGGATACCTGAACCGCGGGGGGCAGGAGAACGAGGTCTTGAACGCGCGGGTCAATGGGTACCACAAACCACAGTTTGCCTTGAACGACTACTGGCAGTTGAGCGAGCGCACCAACCTCGCCACCAGTTTTTACATCAGCACCGGTAAAGGCTATGGCTCGCGCTACGATGGCACCAGCAATCCCCGAGTCAGCGATACGTATGTTGACACCGCGGGTGTGGAGCGCTCGGTCAAAACGTCCCTGAACTGGGACTACCTATGGGATTCCAACGCCAACAACTCCCAGCCGGTCACGTACGCAGCGGACCAAATTGCCTACGACGTTGATGCGCAAGCATGGATTGACACGCTTCATGAGTTCGGCGATCCCATTGTGGTGGGGAACGATACGATTGTGGGCGGCCGCAGCCGCAGCGTCATCGAAAATGCACACAACGAGCACTTCTGGACAGGCATACTGTCCACGCTGCGGCACGAAGTTAACGACTGCGTGCGCTTGATGGCAGGTGTGGATGCGCGGTATTACAGCGGCAAACACTTCACCCGCGTAGACAACCTGCTCGGCGGGGATTTTTACCTCCAGTCTTTCAGCAGCAGCGATGGGTACGGCGTCAATCCAGATTACGCTTTGATGGCCCAGCCTGGCGACAAAGTGGACTACGACGACATTGGACGCGTGCAGTATGCGGGAGGGTTTGCGCAGGCCGAGTACAAGGACGACCGGTTTAGCTTGTTCGGTGCAGGGACCATTTCGAACACCACCTACCGCCGCATCGATCCGTACAAGTATTTCCGCTACGACGAGACGGGGGTGCAGGGAGTCACCCAAGTCAATGAGCAAACAGGCGAACTCGAAACCACGGAAGAATTTGTTTACGGCATCAAGTCCCAAAAGGCCAGCAGCATCGGGTTCAATTTGAAGGCGGGCGGCAGTGTGCGCCTCGGTAAGACCAGCCACCTGTACCTCAACGGTGGCTACTACTCGCGTGCGCCGTTCATCCGCTACGTCTTCACGAACTATTCTAACGTGTTGAGCAACGATCGCTTGACCAACGAGAAGGTGGCTGCCATCGAGGCAGGCTACCGGTTCCGCTGGCGCGGGGTATCATTTGATGTAAATGCCTACCACACTCAATGGCGCGACAAGAGCATCATGAGCAGCCCGTTGCTCCGTCCGGACGGCACCGAATATCGCGCCTTCATCACGGGCCTGATCCAAACCCACGAAGGCGTGGAGATTGAATGGCGCACACGCCCCACTTCATGGGCGGAGATCGGCGGCATGGCTTCTTTCGGGAATTGGCGGTGGGACAACGACGTCAATGCGGAGATCACGGCTGAAGAAGGCGGGCAAGTCCTTGAAACTCTCTACATATACTCTGCAGGTTTGAAGGTCAGCGACGCGCCCCAATCGCAGGTTGGCTTCCTGTCAAATTTCGATGTAACCAAACGATTTAGGATTGGAGCTAACTACGTTTATAACTGGAACCTCTACGCGCGCTTCCAAGTGGACACCGACCGCACCAATCCCGACCGTGCCGGATTGCAGCCGGTCATGTTGCCGGCGTTCGGGTACCTCGACCTCCGCGGCAGTTACCGGTTTGAGGCGGCAGGCATGAACTGGATGGCCAGCTTGAACGTGCAGAATGCATTGAATAACATTTACATCAGCGATGGGTTTGAGACGTTTGTGACGGACCCGCAGACTGGGGAGAAAATCCAGGGCACGGTCGAAAACGGCAAATTGGAAGGCTACTGGGCTTACGGACGGACACTCTCCGCTATGCTCAAGATGATGTTCTAATAAAGATAACTTCAATGCGAAATCTGAGCCAAGAAGCAGACTAAATCTCGGACCTTTGCCTCATGGGTGGCCTTTGCCACGTTGGCCGTTTTATGTAGAGAAAGCATTGGTGTAAAAGGTGAAGTCCACGCCCTGTAAGTATCGTTGGGTGGGTGGATTTTAGCTAATTACATCGCCAGCTTCAGCCCCTTCTTCAGGTGTAACGAACCGCAGAGAACCGTCTGCAGTTTCAGCCATAAGAATCATTCCTTGACTTTCGATTCCACGAATTTTGCGAGGTGCGAGGTTAGCGAGCAGAGTCACTCGCCGCCCAACAACATCTTCCGGAGCGAAATGCTCAGCAATCCCGCTCAATACGGTGCGTTCGTCGAGGCCCGATCGAATGGTTAAATTTAGCAACCTGTCCGCTTTGGGAACTCGTTCGCAGGCGATGACCTCGCCTACGCGCAAGTCCAGTTTTTGAAAATCTTCAAACGTCATAGTGTCTTTTTGCGGTTTAAACTCCGGGCGGGCAACATTTGTCGCTGCGCGAGCTGATTCGAGCTTGGATACTTGTGCGTCCACGACTTCAGCCTCTACTTTTTCAAACAAAATTGGTAACTCGCTCAAAATACTTCCGACCTGTATCATATCGGGGGCAGCATCAGCCCAAGTGGGATTCTCGATGCCAAAAGCACTTTGTAGCTTGGCTGCGGATTTTGGTAAGAACGGTTCCAGTAGAACCGCACAGTTGGCTGCGACTTGGATGCAGGTGTTGAGTATTACTGCCGCACGTGTGGGATTGGCCTTATAAGCCTTCCAAGGTTCCTGTTCGGTCATGTATTTGTTACCTAAACGCGCGATGCCCATGGCGGCTTGTAGAGCATCTCGGAAACGATTGCGTCGGACGAGGTCGGCGATTTGCGACGGTGCCTCAGACAACGTTTCAAGCACAGCGTGGTCAGTGTTGTTCAAGTCAGCTGCATTGATGGCAGGGACATTCCCGTCATAGTACTTTCGTGTCAACACCAACACGCGGTTTACGAAGTTTCCCAGCACGTCGGCCAATTCGTTGTTGACGCGTTCGCGGTAATCGGCCCAAGTAAATTCACTGTCTTTTTGTTCAGGCATGATGCTTGCCAATACATAGCGTAATTCGTCACTTTTGCCAGGGAATTCTTGAAGGAAATCGTTGACCCATACCGCCCAGTTGCGTGAGGTAGAAATCTTATCGCCTTCTAGGTTCATGAACGCGTTCGCCGGCACGTTGGTGGGCAGAATATAACCACCGTGTTCTCGTAATAAGATGGGGAATATGAGACAGTGGAATACGATGTTATCCTTGCCGATGAAGTGGATTAGCTCAGTCTCGTCGGTTTTCCACCAATCTTGCCATCGTGCGTCATTCTGTTCTGCCCATTCCATTGTCGAGGTGATGTAACCGATGGGCGCATCAAGCCAAACATACAGGACCTTACCTTCAGCTCCTTCGACAGGCACCGGGACACCCCAATCGAGGTCTCGTGTCATGGCACGGCTTTGTAGACCGCTGTCAATCCAGCTTCGGCATTGGCCGCTGACATGTGCCTTCCATGCGGACGCGTCGTGATGGGGCTGACCTTCAAATATGCCTTTTTCGATGTACTCCTTGAGCCATCTTTCGTGCCGACCCATGGGCAGGTACCAAAGTGTAGTGTCCTTAAGTTCAGGCTTGGCGCCGCTCAAGGTCGATTTAGGGTCAATGAGCTCAGTGGGAGACAGTGCGCTTCCACATTTTTCGCATTGGTCGCCATAAGCACCGTCATCTTGGCATTTTGGGCACGTGCCGGTGATATACCGGTCAGCGAGGAATTGTTTGGCCTTCGGATCGTAAAACTGAGCCTCTGTCTTGACCTCGAAACTTCCCTTTTCAAGAAGGGTCAGGAAGAAATTTTGTGCAACATCGTGATGGCGTTCGCTTGATGTTCTGGAATAATGATCGAACGAAATGTCCAACCCTTCAAATGCCTGTTGCATCTCCTCGTGATATCGGTCTACGATTTCCCGCGGTGTGACCTGAGCTTTTTTCGCACGTAGAGTGATAGCCGCACCGTGTTCGTCGCTACCGCATACCCATACGACATCCGATCCTGCCATCCGTTCGAAGCGGGCCCGAATGTCTCCAGGGAGGTAGGCTCCGGCTACGTGTCCGATGTGGATTTGACCATTTGCATAGGGCAAGGCCGATGTCATCATCAACCGTTTGGGGTAGCGGTATGAAGGAGGGGATGGCATAATGGGTATTAAAGTGCTGCAAATTTCGGGCATTTTCCGCATCCCTTGCCATCTTGCGTGGAAACATGCCATTTCCCTGTCGAATCCCCAAAACCTTACAACCTGGAGATGGAGTTCTCCTCGTTGCTCCCGCACGTTTTGTTACTGAGGATCAAGTTACCGCCGCTGAGCAGCACATTCGGTTGGCGGGTTATACCCCGATATCCTACGATGGATTACTCGAGCGTGACGGTCAATTTGCAGGGTCAGCCGCAGATCGTTCAGACTACCTGAATACTGGTTTTTTAGACGATAGAGTCCGTGCCATTTGGGCCATGCGCGGAGGGTATGGGTGTGCCAGTTTGTTGCCCCTATTGGATGCAAAAGCATTTTTGACCGACCCGAAGTGGTTGGTCGGGTTCAGCGACGTGACGGCTTTGCATTGTTGGGCGCAGATTAACGGTATAGCTACCCTGCACGCGCCTGTGGGCAGTACTTATGGTCAGGCCTCTGCGAAGGTCCAGAGCGACATGTGGCAGTCCATGGTGCAAATGGAGGATGAATCTTCTGAACTAAATTCTGCTGTTGTTGGGGGAAATTTATCCGTTTTGTATAGCCTGCTCGGCACGCCGTTTTTTCCACCGGTAGATGGAGCTTGGCTACTGCTCGAGGACTTGGATGAATACCTCTACCACGTTGACCGGATGTTACTTGCGCTTAGGCTTGCTGGGGTTTTTGAGCGTGTTCGGGGAATATTGGTTGGAGCCTTCACAGAGTTGCGCGACAACACAATTGCGCACGGTCAGTCCTTTGACAACCCTTTCGGCAGAGACGTCCGTCAAATGTTAGAGAATCATGTTCCGGAAATGACTCCCATCGTCTACGATATCTCCGTTGGTCACTTAGCCGAGAACGAGTCCGTCATTTTGGGCGTTGCGTCTGCCAAATCGGTGCATTGGACGCGCGGGTTTTGACCTAATTTTGAAAAATGTACGGTTCCATGCAATCTCACCTCGAGTCTGAGCTCGAGCAAATCACCGCTGCTGGTTTATTCAAATCTGAACGGATCATCGCCGGTGCTCAAGACGTTGAAATCACACTAGCCGATGGGTCGAAAGTCTTGAACTTCTGTGCCAACAACTATTTGGGCTTGAGCAGCGATTCCCGCGTCTGTGAAGCGGCTAAGCGTGCGATTGATACCCACGGGTTTGGGATGTCAAGCGTGCGGTTCATCTGCGGCACCCAGGATATCCACAAAGAGCTGGAGGCCAAGATTGCCGAATTTCATCAGACAGAAGACACCATTTTGTACGCTGCGGCATTTGATGCGAATGGCGGAGTGTTCGAGCCATTACTTGGCCCTGAAGACGCCATCATCTCCGACGCGTTAAACCACGCGAGTATTATTGACGGGGTGCGCTTGTGTAAGGCTGCGCGCTATCGTTATGCCAATGACGACATGCCCGATTTGGAAGTACAATTGCGAAAGGCCGCTGAGGCCAATCACCGGTTTAAGGTCATCGTAACCGATGGCGTGTTCTCGATGGACGGGTACGTAGCGCAGATTGATAAGATTTGCGACCTCGCGGAACAATACGATGCGCTCGTCATGGTTGATGAATGCCACGCTACGGGCTTTATTGGAAAGACCGGTCGTGGTAGCATCGAATTGCGCAACGCTTTGGGCCGGGTCGATATCATCACGGGTACTCTCGGTAAGGCGGTGGGTGGTGCCATGGGTGGATTCACAACTGGCCGCAAAGAAATCATCGAAATGCTGCGTCAGCGATCGCGCCCGTATTTATTCTCGAATAGTTTGGCGCCTAGCATCGTTGGGGCTTCGCTGGAAGTGTTTGCCATGCTGAGCGAGTCCACAGAACTGCGGGATCGATTAGAGGAAAATACTGCATACTTCAAAGCGGGCATGCGCCGTGTCGGGTTACCCATAAAGGACGGTGAATCGGCCATAGTACCAGTTATGCTTGGCGATGCCAAGCTATCGCAAGTGATGGCAGATCGATTGCTCGAAGAGGGAATTTATGTCATTGGTTTCTTCTACCCCGTAGTGCCCAAAGGCGAAGCCCGGATTCGGGTCCAACTGTCGGCGGCGCATACCCGAGCTCAACTGGATCGGGCAATCGAAGCGTTCCGCAAGGTCGGCGAAGAACTCGAGGTATTAGATGCAAGCGGATGACGCCAAAACGCCCACATGTATTGATTGCCGGTGACGGGATCGCTGGTTGTCTAATCGCGTGGGAATTGCATCTCCGAGGCTGCTCATTTGTGGTCTGGAGTGATGGAAGTCCCGCAGCCTCTGACGTGGCTGCTGGAATGTCAAATCCGGTATCTTTCAAGCGTATTCTACCACAATGGAATGCCAGAGCGCAGCAGGATGAAGCCCGCGCTCGGTACCAAACGATAGAATCCCAAATTGGTACAATCCTTTGGCGTGACCTTCCAATTGTCCGGATTTTTGCCAATGAAGAGTACGCAAAATGCTGGGTAGAACGGGCGGCAGGAGGGCATGCAGTTTCTCCATTCATAGAGGTTTTGGAAATCTCGAGTTTGCATAAAAGTATCAATGCGCCTTTCGGCGCTGGCCTTGTTCCTGATGCTGGGTGGGTGAACGTTATTGCCTTAACGGAAGCGAGTCGATTGAAGTGGCAACAGCAGGGTAGCTGGGAGCAGCGACCTTGGACAATGGCCGATGGTTGTCCTCAGGGGTTTGATGTCGTTGTAGATTGTCGTGGTACTGGTGGCGCAGAGGATTTGGCTGCATTCGGTCTCGAGTTGAGAAGAAACCACGGGGAGGTAATCAGGGTCAAACCGGCTGAATCTTGGGGGGAACGCATTGTTAACAACGCAAATTGGGTGTTGCCATTAGGTGATGGTACTTATCGTGTGGGGTCCACGTACCACTGGGGCATTCACGAACCCGTTTGCTTAGAAGACACTCCTCGCGCCTTGATTCAAGGGGCTTCAAATGCCCGAAAAACGCCTGGGGAAATTGAATGCTTGGAGCACCTTGCGGGTCTGCGACCGACTTGCTTTGATCGCCGCCCTATATTAGGGATGATTTCAAAGGATTATCCATACTACCATGCCTGTTTGGGTTGGGGAGCCAGAGGTGTAACCATTGGCCCTACCGTTGCCCGGTGGACCATTGAAGCCATGCTTGGAGAACGAGATGCTGTGCCCGACGAGGTTCACCCTAAAAGATTCCCAACATTCACCGAGAAATGAAAAGTTTTAATTAGTGATTGAAACCTTGATTCAAGAGGATTCTTAGTTCTCCGGAGTACCTGTTGCTTGCTGATTATTAAGAGGTGTGCATAAAATACCTTTGAGCAGCAGCCTGCGATTTATAGCCCATTGCGAACAAATTGCAATTGCTTCTTTCCCACTTTTCGGTTGCCTATCTTCGAAGAAAACCATGGCAATGTTGCATGAAAAAATTGAACAGGCACTAAATGCTCAAATCACGTTGGAGGGCCAGAGTAGCCACGCCTACCTGGCCATGGCTGTGTGGGCCGAAACCAATGGATTTGATGGAACAGCGGCGTTTTTATATGCTCATGCTGAAGAAGAGCGGCAGCACATGTTGAAGCTAATGCGATTCGTAAATGAACGCGGTGGAACAGCTTTGGTCCCAGCAGTTAGCGTAATACAAACATCATTCAATGGGCTCGAGCATATTTTTGAGTTGATCTTGGAGCATGAAACCAAGGTAACTGCAAGCATCAATGACCTAGTTGATACCTGCTTGAGATTGAAAGACTACACCACGCATAATTTTTTGCAATGGTACGTTGCCGAGCAAATTGAAGAAGAAGGCCTCGCGAGAAAACTTCTCGACAAGCTGGCGCTGGCGGGAGGAGATAAAGGGGCTTTATACCTCTTTGACCGCGACATTAACACCTTGGACAAAGCATAAAACCATTTCCGTGCTTCTCGTCTTAAATATCCGAATATTCTCACTCGCCAAAAGCGTCCTTCGGGGTTTAATCCTAACAGCGTTTTCTGTGTGCTCTTTGTCAATCATGAGTCAAGGCACAACAAATGACATAGACGAAACTGACACACGAGCAGTGACCAAGGCGAATTTCTTGTTTCATTTCGCTGCATCGAATGAATGGCCAGTATCGGTCAAAGAGGGTGCCTTCCACTTGGCTGTAGTCGGAAATGAGCGGCTTTACGCGGAGCTATTGGATAAGTACGCTATGAAAATGATTGGGGCCCAGCCCCTGCAAGTGCATGGCTACGCGCAAGTCAGGGACTTGCCCTTAGATGATTTTCAACACCTCGTATACTGCGACGTGGGAGGTGCTGCTTTGAAAAGCCTCGCGCGGGAGTTCGAAGAGACCCCGACGGTATTGGTATCGGACTCGCCAGATGGATTGGAACAGGGTGCTGTTATCAACTTTGTGTCCATCGGCAATCGCATTCGATATGAAATCAATGCTCCGGATGCTGCAAAAAAGGGGGTGCTGATTGGAAATAAAATCATGTCTTGGGCTGTTAAATGAAAACCATGATCAAGCCAATATTTATACGATTCACCGTAGCCTTAATGGCTATTTTCTTTGAGCTTTGCACGTGGACAGCGGATGCCCAAAGTACACTTGAGCGCGCAGAGGCCTTTGTGCGCGCTGGTGATTGGGACAAAGCCCACTCGGTCCTAGCTCCCGAGATGGAGCGCGTGCCCCTTGCCACAGACGCACGTGCTTGGTTTGTGTTGGGTTTTATTCAAAAAGAACAGTTCAAGGCAAGTGGTGGCTCGGGCCAAGATGCAGATGATCGAAACCGGGCGGTTGGAAGTCTGCAACGTGCGATGACTACGGGCGGCTTGTCGGCAAGTGATGAACAGACGGCGCGCGATGCCCTTGATTTTCTGGCACGTTCGTATTTCCGTGATGCTATTGAACGGGTGGAAGGATTTACCCTAGGAGCAGAGCCAGAAATCTTAGCGTTGATGGGCCGGTATGAATCGATATTGCAAACGCTGAATCCGATGTACGATGTGAGCGAGCAACGAGCGGACTTGCATCGCTATCTCGGTCAGGCGCACGCGCGGTTGCTTGAAGCGCAGAGGTTTGCGGACACCCCAAAGGAACAAGCCCTCTTCGATGCCGCAGTTAATCACTACGTGACCTCCCTCAAATTCGTGCCGGCGCATTACCCGACCCTTTACAACTTATCCATAACCCTTTACAATCACGGAGTCCGCCAGCTCAAGCGGATTAATCACGAAACGTCGATGTTTGAACTTATGGAAATCCAAGACGTTTGCGTCGGTTTGTTTGAGGAAGCGCTAATCCCTATGCAGAAAGCCCATGAGCAGCGACCTGATCGCTTGGAAACCCTGAAGGGCTTAATGACGGTTTATTATGCGCTCTCCCGGCCGGATGAATCTGAAGTTTACAAACGTAAGATTGCAGCGGTTTTGAAGAAAAAGTAACGGCCGCCAAAAGCTGCCCTTCCCGCGTTAAATTGCCGACATGATTCACACGTCGGCACCCCGAAAAATGCAATGGGGAATCGGATGGCGCATATCCGCTGGCTTTGGCGTGTTTGGTTTGGCCGTAGGGGCGTTGTTCTTGATCACGCGCAGCACCTTGGAAGAGAGCCAGCAACTCAGCCGTCACATCGATGGCGTATTGACGCCGAGCATTCAAAAATTGGAAGCGCTAGATCGTTCGGTTAGTGAAACACGAATCCTAATTCGACACTGGCTCTCCGTGCAGTCAGGCCCGAGAGATCCAGAAAAGATTCAATTGCAACGGTTGATGGATGAAGACATCCCCGAAAAAGTCCAAGATTTGTTGCCCTTGGTGGCTAATTGGTCCGACCCTGCGCTACAATTACGATTTGATTCTTTGAGCCGGGATATTGAACATCTGTTCCTGGTGTACAGAGAGGTGATAAGGCTGCTGCCTTCATTCCAAGCTTACGACGACCCGATCGCAATGATGGATGCTGAATATTATGCCTTGGACGGGTCGAGTATACCCGCTTTTACTGAGTCGATTCGCCGCCACATGGATGCTATGTCACAGGCTCAGACTAACGCACTCCGAACTTCAACGGCTCAGATGGACGCGATGGGTTCGCAACTGCAGTTGTATGCCGGAAATGTGGCACTGGGTATTCTGATCCTCGGCCTGCTCATCGCCTGGTGGGTGACGCGCTCGATCGTCCGCCCCATCGGAGAACTAAAGCGAGCCTTGATTTACATGGGGCGAGGAGCTCCTCTGGAGAAAAAGGTGGAGTCTTCAGGGGATGAAATTGGTGAAATGGCAGTTGCGGTCAACCGACTTGCGGATGGATTGAGTCGAACCCGTGAATTCAGTTTGCAGGTAGGTCAAGGCCAATTCGAAGCGGAATACATGCCGCTTAGTGAGGACGATGCGTTGGGACAGGCCATTTTGAAGATGCGCGATGATCTCGCTAATAACGAACGTGAGATGGAAGCGAAAGTTGATCAGCGCACGGCAGAAGTGAAAGAACAGAAGGCCGTAGTCGAATCGCTTTATGGTGACTTACGTGATAGTATTGACTACGCCAAGCGAATCCAACAAGCCATTTTGCCGACTGAAACTGATCGAGCAAAGGTTTTCGACTCATCGGCGGTCTTCTACCAGCCGCGTGACGGGGTGTCTGGAGATTTTTATTGGTTTCATTCCGTAGGTCGTGTGCGCATGTTTTCAGCCATCGACTGCACGGGTCACGGTGTGCCAGGGGCGTTCATGAGTTTGATTGGGCACCATGCGCTCGAACGCATTACCAAGGTTTACACACAACCGGATCGCGTATTGGAACAATTGAATCGGTCGGCATGCGCGCTTTTGCGTCCGAATGGTTTTGGAGCTGAAAGTGCCACCGCTGGTGCGGTTAATGATGGTATGGACCTCGCTTTTGTAAGCATTGATATGGAAAAGATGGAATTGGAGTACAGCGGAGCTAATTGCCCGCTGTATTTGGTGCGCAAGGGAGTACTTCAAGAACTAAAACCCGACAAGATGGCCATCGCCTCATTCGAGCCGGGCATGCGGCAGTATCAAATGCAGACCATGACGCTTGTGAAGGGCGATGTTATCTTCGCAGCAACCGACGGCTTCTCCGATCAATTTGGTGGTCCGAGAGGCAAGAAATTTATGCGGAAACGGTTTCGTGAACTACTCCTGCACGTCGCATCCTTGGAAAGTAAAGAGATGGAGGAGGCGTTAGCCAAAGCCTTTCACGATTGGAAAGGAAAAGAAGAGCAAGTGGACGACGTTTTAGTAGTCGGTGTCCGGGTTTAAACTTCTATTGGGCGAAGACTGATCCACGGATTACTCGGGTCTCAATCGGGTTAATAATCAAAACCGGAAGCTGAGCCTCGTTCGTAACAATCTGTTGCTCGTAAGTCTGCCCTAGGATGCCCATTAGGCTTTTATCATGCAGGTTCATGATGCTGATTAAATCCGCTTCGATGGCTGCTGCGTAACGGACCACGTCCTTCACAAATGCACCCGAGCTGAATTCGGAAATTTTGACAGTGTATTTGATCCCTCTTTCTGTAAAATACTCCTCTGCAAATTTGATGTTTCGCTTCAATTGGTTTTGCAGGAATTCATCTGATTCAGCTGGGCTTATGATGTGCACGCGGCCATTGAAATACTGGGCCATTTCTGCAACGGTGGAGAGCTTTTGCTTGGTGTCTTGGTGCAAGTCCAGTGGTACAACAATGTCATCATAGCCGGATGCCTTTATCCCTCGCTCTTGCGTGATGATAAATGGTGTGGAACAATTCGTGACGATGCGCAAGGCGCGTCCCCCGGTCAAGAATTGCATCCCTTTGAGGCCGTGGGTGCCCATGATGACTAAGCTGGCATCTTGTTCAACAGCTACGTCATCGATATCTTCAAAAATTGAGCCAATGCGCACGGCTGTGCGCACCACATGGGGGTATTCGGCCGAAGCCTTTTTTTTCCACGCTTCCATTCGCAGACGGGCATCAGTCATCTCCTTTTTGGAACCGATGATGTGGAGCAACATAATTTCACTCTGAAACGCTTTACCTACAACAACCGCGTGTTCTAGAGCAACATCACTTACAGGAGTGAAGTCCATGGGGACCAGGATGCGATGTTGTGTCATTTGATGTTAATCAATTTGTTGACGAAGGTAATTCTTTACCGGGTATTCTGGTGAAATTTGTAGCATGAAGAGGCGCTTAAGGAAGTGGATTTTGACTGTTGTGGATTCGGATTGGAAATCCTCCGATCGGGCCCTTTTGGGATGGGCGGTTCTCACCGGTTTAGCGGCTGGCTTATTCGCGGTTTTGTTGAAGCGTGTGGTGGGAGGATTACATGATGGCATGTCGGGATTTGCTGAATGGTCGGCCTGGAACTGGTGGCTGGGTATTGGCCCATTGGTCGGCCTATTGGCAACACGATGGGTGGTGCAAAACTGGCTTCGAGGTGAGCATCCAGGCCCGGGAGTTCCAAGTATTTTACACGCTCTTTCTCAGCGACATGGTCGCATCAAGCGGACTTGGATGTTTGCTCCGTTGATTACAAGTTCACTATCAGTGGGTTTGGGAGGGTCGGGCGGTTTAGAAGGACCCTCGCTGCAGTCGGCAGCGGCCATTGGTTCCGAAATTGGCAGGCAGACTAAGCGTACTTTCAACCGACGGCTTCTGTTAATTGGCTGTGCAGCTTCGGCATCGCTCGCGGCACTGTTCAAAGCACCTGTTGCTGCAATTATTTTTGCTGTTGAAGTCATCATGATTGACTTGACATCTTCTTCCTTAGTCCCGCTGTTGCTTTCGTCTCTCACAGCGCTCATTACCGCAACTGCACTCATGGGCAATGGCAACATCTTGACTCCTCCAGATTTGGATTTATTTCGTATGGCCAATTTGCCGCTTTACTTACTTCTTGGGGCGCTTTGCGGTGTTGGATCAGTTCTATTCTCAAGGCTTTACCTTGGGTCGAGTGCAGTTTTGGACTGGCTGCCTTCTGGCCGGTCGCGAATCTGGGTGGGGGGCGCTGTAATAGGGGGATGTATCTTACTTTTTCCATCGCTTTATGGGGAGGGATACGAGGTGGTGAACGCACTATTCAAGGGGCACGCAGAGATTTTAGCTTCTGATATGTCCATGCGACGCATCGATCCAGAAGGTTGGTATTTGATTGGGTTTCTGATGCTGGCCTGGGTACTCAAACCGATTCTTACTGGTTTGACCTTAAGTGCAGGTGGGGTGGCTGGTGTATTTGCTCCGGCCATTTTTTGTGGCGGATTGCTCGGTTACCAGTTTGCCTTGGTTGCTGGCTGGTTGGGCCCCATGTGGTCAATGCCAATTGGGAATGCAGTACTCGCTGGAATTGCGGGTTTGTTGGCGGGGGTGCTTCATGCTCCGTTGACAGCAATTTTGCTTGCAGCAGAAGTCAGCGGGGGATATGCATTGTTTGTCCCGGTAATGCTAACATCGGGGATCAGTTTTCAGCTGTCAAAATGGTGGATGCGCAACAGCGTCTACACTCGCGAATTGGCTGAACGCGGGGAGCTTTTGACCCATGACAAGGACCAGTCGGTACTTACTTTGATGAAGTTAGATGAGATCGTTGTCTCTGATTTCGAAGTCTTAAACCCTCATTGGACATTAGGTCAATTGATTCCAATTATAGAACGAAGCTCGCGGAATCTTTACCCGGTACTAGATCGCCACCGCAATTTGTTGGGGATAATTGACTTACAAGATTTACGTGAGGTGATGTTCGACCAGACACTGTATCAAAAAATCAAGGTCTACGAACTAATGGTCCTGCCTGAGGCTACGATTGAAGCCACTGGGAAAATGGAGGAAGTTATGCGATCCTTCGAAAGAACCAATGCTGCATTTTTGCCTGTTGTCGATCAGGCCAGATACATTGGTTTTGTAGCGCGGACAACCTTGTTTAATGCTTATCGAAAGTGGCTAAAAGAAACGAGCATCCATTAGCTTCAATCATCTAGGAAAGTATCTATTTGTTTAAAAAATTCTTCTGGGTGGCTGGCGTGCAACCAGTGCCCTGCTTTTTCTATAACATGAGATTGGAAATGCATACAGGTCAACTTGTATTGTTGGAGGTCGTCCGCATTAACGTAATTTGATTCCCCTCCGTAAATTGCTAGTGTTGGCAAAGTATTTAAGTTGAGAGGCACCTCGTCTACAATGGCACCAATGACCTTTGCCAGTAAGGGTATATTTGGACGCCAAGAAAACCCGCCGGATTTGTTGCGGCGCAAGTTTTTCATCAAAAAAGCTACCATGCCTGCATCGTTGAGCCGATTCATAAGGTGGGCACTTACATCTGATCGGCTTTGAGCTGCGACAATTGGTGCGGATAGTAGTGTGTCGAAAATGGCTGCGTGTTGAGGAGTATATGCGCGTGCAGCCATGTCAGCTATGATGAGTTTATTGATCCGAGTAGGATGCCGATCAGCAAACATCAATGCAGTCTTTCCACCCATACTATGACCGATGATACTCGCGCTTTGAATGTTGCGTTCATTGAGGTAATGCATCAGATCATCTGCCATCGCTTCGTAATTGTGCTCGATGTGATGAGGGCTTTTGCCGTGATTGCGCTGGTCGATGAGGTGAACCCGGTGTGTTTCGGCGAAACGCTTGCCTAAGGTGAGCCAATTATCGGAAGTGCCGAGTAAGCCATGAAGTATGACAAGGTTTTGTGCGGACTCCGCACCCAACTCCCGACTGAAAAGTTTTAGGTTATTCGGCTTCATGTGATGGAGGCATCCAAACAGGATAGGTACGTTTTTACCGTCTGTTTTAAACCGTCATATAAAGCATCTGATATCAAAGCGTGACCAATGCTTACTTCCTTGAGGAAAGGCACATTCGAAACAAAATGCTTTAAGTTATTCGCGTCGAGGTCATGACCTGCGTTAACTCCTAATCCGCAAGTGTGTGCGAAGGCAGCGGCCTTTGCAAAGGCCAACACAGATTCTGGATTTCCCTGGGCAAATCCCTCTGCATAGGGTTCGGTGTAAAGCTCGATGCGATCTGCGCCTATGGCTGCAGCTGCTTCAAGTTGCTCTCCTTCAGTTCCTGTGAATAGGCTCACGCGCATGCCTGAATCTTGCAAAGATTTAGTGGTTTGCTGCAGGAGAAGGCGGTGTTGGATCACATCCCACCCATGGTTGGATGTTAACGCGTCTGGAGGGTCCGGAACCAAAGTCACTTGATCGGGTCGAACCTCCAAAACAAGATTCAAAAATGAGGCAGACGGGTAACCTTCAACGTTGAATTCAGTGTATACAACCTCCCGTAAGGCCTTCACATCTGCATAAGTAATGTGGCGTTGGTCAGGACGCGGATGAACGGTAATCCCCTGAGCTCCATAGGATTGTATTCGTTTTGCAGCCTGCACCACATTGGGAACTTTACCCCCACGTGCATTGCGCAGGGTCGCAATTTTATTGACGTTGACGCTGAGTCTTGTCATCCGTATCTTTCGATTCCAACACCTCCGGTGCATTCCATCGGTGGACTTACGCAAAATTAAACCATGTACGCAGAGCGCATTATGAATTCTGACCTCCCGGCCGTGAAGCCTGAAGATCCTGCGGGTCGAGTGCTTCATTTGATGGATGAGTATAAGGTTCGTCACTTGCCACTGGTCAATGGAGATGAATTTTCTGGATTGATCTATGAGGATGACGTGATCAATATGGACGAGGAAATGCCCATGGCGGCGTTTCAAGCAAGGGCCGTCTACACGACTCCGAAGAGCCATTTATACGATGTAGTAGGTCAACTGGTCGCGGCGGAAGTGGATGCATTGCCTGTTGTGGATGAGGGGACGTACAAGGGTTGTGTCAATGCGGCTTCTGTTGTGCATTTTCTCGCTGAACAATCCCATTGGGCAGCACGCGGTGGTGTTGTCATTCTCGAGGTGCCGGAAGGTGACCTGTCTATTTCAGAAGTAGCAAGATTGGCCGAAGATGGGGGGACCCGCGTCATCGCATGCACTACATCAAACTTGGAGAATTCTAGCAATGTGGAGGTTACCCTCAAGGTTGAAACGGAAGATATTGAGCCCGTCATTCAAACTTTTCAGCGGTTCGGATATTCCATCCAATCTTTTTTTCACGCACCGCAGTTCGAGGAGGAAATGCGAGAACGATACGATGCCTTTATGCGTTTTTTGAAACAATAGCCGTTCCTTAGCATCATGAAAATCGCTATCCATGGAAAGACCTTTGCTCCGGAATACGACGATTCCATAAAGCAAATTCTTGCGCGCATCCATGATCTTGATCCGGCACCGATAGTAGAGTCAAATTTTAAACGAATTCTAGATGAACGCACGGTTCGGGCAAGGGATTGGGATGCGTTTGATCCCCCCGCCGCTCTGCAGGGCTACGACTTGTTGGTGGCCATAGGTGGTGATGGCACTGTGCTCGAAGCAGCCATCTGGGTTCGAGATACTAAAATCCCCGTACTCGGTGTGAACACTGGTCGGCTGGGTTTTTTATCAAATGTTGGAATCGATGAAATCGACCTTGCCATGGATGCCGTCGCCGCAGGGCAGGGATGGTACGAGGAGCGTTTGATGCTTCAAGTGGAGGTAGATGGTATGGAGTTGGGGGATTTCCCCTTCGCCTTGAATGATGTAGCCATAATGAAACGCGACACCTCCAGCATGGTGGCGGTTGAGGTTTTGTGGAATGAAACCTTTGTGAATAATTATTGGGCGGACGGCCTGATTGTCTCGACGCCAACAGGTTCAACAGCTTATTCACTTAGCGCAGGAGGGCCCATTGTAATGCCCGGATCGGACGTTCTGTGCATCAATCCCGTTGCTCCGCACAACCTGAATAACAGACCTCTTATCCTCCCAGCAAATGGTAGGTTGCAATTGGTTGCGGACGGCAGGGAGAATCAATTTTTGCTGAGTTTGGATTCACGGATGTTCATCCTAGATGGAGGCCGGAAAGTCCAAATTACTACTGCGCCGTTTCGCTTGTTCTTGATGAACCTTGAACATCAAGAATTTTTCAGCACTGTACGTGCAAAAATGCACTGGGGCATTGACCCCCGTGATCGCTGATAATCGTGGATAAACTCCTTGCCTTATTGGTTGTTTTTTTCAATTGGATGGGACAATTCCATGTATTTTCGTGCGTTATAGACTCATTCAATAGAAAGACTTGAATTTATTGGATAACGACCGCTTCAAAGTCTTAACTCAGACACGCTTGTTCATGCTCCTGTTGGGAGTATGGATGATTGTTCCTGCTTGGGGGCAGCGCAAATTTGAGCAATCCAAAGAAATCGGCATTACTCTAGGCACCGCCTATTACACTGGGGATATCAATCCAGACGCACACATGGGCGGGCGCTTGACTGCCGGTTATGGCGGTTTTTATAGGCACAACTTCTCAACCCGTTTGGGACTTCGTATCAATTACTTTCGTGGTCGAATAGAGGCTTGGGATTCGGATAGCTCTGATCCCTGGCAACAGAATCGGAATTTACATTTCCGGAATGACATAGGGGAGTTAAGTGCCCTGTTTGAAATAAATTATCTCGATCATCAACTGGGAAATCCCGGTGATCGGCTGACTGCATTTCTCTACACGGGCTTGGGGGTTTTTACGCACATGCCCGAGGCAGAATGGAATGGCCAGTGGACGCCATTACAACCTCTTGGAACGGAGGGCCAGGGAACGACATGGGGTGAAGCTTACGGCATCGAACCTTATGGTACTACTGGAATATCAGTGCCGATTGGATTCGGTTTCAAGTCAAACATTGGTCCGTTTACCACTTTCAACATCGACTGGGGTGTACGAAAAACGTGGACTGACTATTTGGATGATGTCAGCGGCATGTATGCTGATCGTGCGGTGTTGCTTCAGGAGCTCGGAGAAGTAACAGCAGCTGTAGCGGATCAAACCTTGCTCCCAGAAGGGGGAATTAACAACCAAGGCGGCCGACAACGCGGTGATCCGTCAAGAACGGACGTTTACGCCTACATTACAGCTTCATTGAGCTTTCGAATCAGCAAAAAACCTACTACCTGTTGGTCTGAGATATGATGGCAGTGGAAAACGAACAACTTGAACGCTGCGCCGCTTGGGGTTTAGACCCTGAGCGAATTCCAAAGCATGTTGCAATCATCATGGATGGTAATGGTCGATGGGCCAATGAGCGCGGAGAGTCGCGAGTTTTCGGTCATATGAATGGTATTGATTCAGTGCGTGCCTCTGTGGAAGCTGCGTTGGAACTCGGGGTGAAACACTTGACGCTGTATGCGTTCAGTACTGAAAATTGGAGCCGTCCTGTAGAAGAAGTCAATGCTCTCATGGACTTGCTCGTGGATACCTTAATCAAGGAATTGGAGGCCCTTTCAGATAAGGGTGTTCGCTTGCGAACCATTGGAGATACTGGTGCCCTTCCTGCCTCGTGTCAGTCGCAATTAGAACTCGCTGCTGAGCAGACAGCCCATCAAAAAAACCTTGAACTGATACTCGCTTTGAGTTACAGTTCAAAGTGGGAAATGGTGGAGGCAATAAAAGCTCTAATGCTTAGCGGAATCAGGCCAGAAGAAGTCGATGCCCAGGTAATTACCGACCATTTAACCACACGAGATGTTCCTGATCCGGAGTTGATGATTCGAACGAGTGGTGAACATCGCATATCCAATTTTCTTTTGTGGCAGATGGCCTATACCGAATTGCATTTCTCTCCAGTGCTTTGGCCAGATTTTGGTAAGGAAGAATTCATTGGTGCAATTCGGGATTTTCAAAATAGAGAACGTCGTTTCGGAGGTTTATTGGATACGAATCACAATGTTGAGTCAAAATGACAAAGACCGGAAAAACCTTGACGCATATTCTGTTTTTCGGACTCCCTTTTTTTATGGGATTTTCGATACACAACGTAATGGCGCAGGTTCCGGCCAGACCGGATTATGACAAAAAATATACGCTTGCTGGATTAACGGTCCTCGGGGCGGATTACACTGATGCGCAGGCCGTCAAGTTGTTCAGTGCCCTGCAAATCGGCCAAGAGTTGACCATCCCTGGCGAAGAAATTACCCGCGCGATTCGAAATCTGTGGACTCAAAACCTTTTTGAGGACATCTCAATTGAGTTGGTGGAAGTGCGTGATAGCGAGGTTTATCTGGTTATTCGAGTGGATGAATTACCAAGGCTAACCCGCTACACGTTTGAGGGGGTGCCCCGGTCTGAGCAGGAGACCCTTAGGGGGAAGATTGAATTGCTCACGGGGCGCGTTGTCAATGAAAACGTCATGGTTACCGCCCGGAAACGCCTGAGGGATTATTATCACGAAAAAGGTTTTTGGGACGCAGAGATTTCCATAACCCAATTTGCAGACTCTTCATTTGAGAATGGCGCTAGATTGAATATAGTTATTGAAAAAGGAGACAAGGTAAAAATCGGTGAAATTGTAGTAGATGGCGTGGCAAATTTGGAAAAGAAGCAAGTGCTGCGCTCAATGAAGGATTTGAAAGCAAAAAAATGGTATAGATTCTTCAAGTCAAGTAAGTTTGTTGAAGCCAACCTCGAACAAGCGCGCGGCGAGATCATCGCACTTTATAACAAAGAAGGATATCGGAATGCCCGAGTGCTAGGGGACACTATTTACCGCTTGCCAGAAGGGCAGGTGGGGGTGAAAATTGATATTAGTGAAGGCAATCGGTTCTATTTTGGAGAGATTTCATTCACAGGTAACACGAAATACCGCAGTACCCAGCTAGATTCTATCCTGGGCATTAATCGCGGTGAGACGTATGATTTGGAGCGTCTTGAAACGCGGGTGTTTATGGATCCTAAGGGCCTTGATTTGAGTTCATTGTATCAAGACGATGGCTATCTCACCTTCCAAGCGATACCAATTGAGACACGAATCGAGAATGACACCATCGATATCGAGGTGCGCATGATGGAAGGAAAGCAATTCCGCATCGGAAAGGTCATTGTTCAGGGGAATACGAAGACCAATGATCACGTCATTTATCGTGAAATACGAACGCGACCTGGTGACCTTTTTAGCCGAACTGATATCATCAGAACGCAGCGAGAACTGGCGCAGCTGAATTACTTCAATCAGGAGGCCTTTGGTATTAATCCCATCCAACATCCTGAGGATGGCACTGTTGACATTGAATACACAGTGGAGGAAAAGCCTTCAGATCAGATTGAGTTATCTGGAGGATGGGGCGGAGGTCGTATTGTCGGAACGCTCGGAGTCAGCTTCACCAATTTCAGTGCGAAGAATATGTTTCAGAAGGGCTCATGGAAACCGATTCCGACGGGTGACGGTCAACGACTTTCCCTCCGAGCTCAATCGAATGGGGCATTTTTTCAGAGTTATAATTTGAGTTTCATGGAGCCCTGGATGGGAGGTAAGAAGCCCAATGCACTTAGTTTCTCTGCTTGGCGTTCAATCCAGAGCAATGGCCAACCCAAACGTATAGAAGGGGAGCTTAACTCACTACGACAGTCTCTCGAAATTACAGGAGTACAAGTGGGCTTTGGCCAACGCTGGAAAAAGCCGGACGACTGGTTCACCATGAATGTAGCCTTGAGCTATCAGCATTTTAACCTCGATAATTATGGGGTTTTCTTTAGCTTTTCTAATGGTGTAGCGAATAATCTAGCTGCCAATTTCACCTTGGCGCGAAATTCGATTTCAGATCCCATTTATCCGGTATGGGGGTCCAATATTTCACTTTCAGTAAAGGCAACGCCGCCTTACAGCAAATTCCGTCCTGAGGGCACATACTATGAGGGCATGAGTGACCAAGAACGCTTCCGGTGGGTGGAATACCACAAATGGAAGGTCAAGGCCGAGTGGTATACGCCATTGACTCAATCTGCTGGTGAGAATCCTCGGACCCTTGTGCTGCGAACCCATGCGGGCGTCGGACTTATTGGTCAGTACAACCGCACTGTGGGTCTATCACCATTTGAACGTTTCTACCTTGGCGGGGTGTTCCTGAGCGGGTTTGTTTTGGACGGCAGGGAGATTATCAACCTGCGTGGCTTTGATGATTTGTCTCTTACAATGCCGAACCAAAATACAGGTGCGCCTGTCATTGCAAAGTACGGTGCTGAGTTACGCTACCCGTTAAGCACTAACCCGAGTGCTACCATCTACACCATGGCCTTTATTGATGCAGGTAAGACATGGGCCGATGCCAGGGAATTCAATCCGTTTGAAGTGTACCGTTCCGCGGGTGTTGGAATGCGAATTTTTCTGCCCATGTTTGGCCTGTTAGGCCTTGATTATGGATGGCGCTTGGATGACGTACCAAGCTTGCCCAACATGTCAAGGGGCCAGTTTCACTTTAGCATTGGTATGAATATGGGAGATTTGTAATTAAAATTAGATGAAGATGCGATCATTATCACGGTTTTTACTGGGTCTAGCTTTGTTCGCGGGACTCGGGGCGAATGCCCAGAAATTTGCTTATATCGACACCGATTATGTCTTGTTGCATTTACCGGAATATTCAACGGCACAAGGAGAATTGAATCAAATGGCAGTGGATTGGCAGGTTGAGATTGAAATGAAATTGGATGCTGTAGAACGCCTTGAGATGGCTTATCGAGCCGAGCGCGTTTTATTGACCGCGGAGATGCGTGGCAAGCGAGAGGAGGAGATTACGACAAAACGCCGGGAAGCTCGGGATTTGCAGAAAGAAAAGTTCGGTGTCGAAGGAGAGCTCTTTCAAAAGCGTCAAGAACTGATTCAACCCATCCAAGATTTGGTCTTTGAGGAGTTAAAGGACATTGCCAGCGGGAGTGGATACATGGTCATTTTCGACAAAAGCAACCAGAGCAATATGCTCTATACCAATCCTAAGTACGATATCTCAGACCGCTTAATCAAAGCCCTCGGATTCGTTCCGGGTGAAACGATTGAACCAGAGGGAGGTGAGGGAGAGGATAGTAAGTCCATTCAGGATCGTGCAAAGGATGCCATGAATAAAGGCAAGGATGCGGCAGCAGGCCGAATGCAGGGTGCTGCAGCCGGTGCAC
>DIHQ01000124.1:27875-28063 GCA_002420235.1 Flavobacteriales bacterium UBA5692 | reverse complement strand
GTAGGTTTAGATGGAAATGGTATTGAATATTCCGGGCGCAGTGCTCTTATAGACCCTTACGGCAATACTCAATCCGTACTCAATCCCTCTGAATCCGGATGGCTCTTTGGAAAATGGGACCGCAATGCTCTTAACGGATACCGGGCGAAGTTCCCTGTACTAGACGATGCCGATCACTTTTCCTTAAC
>DIHQ01000124.1:13754-27538 GCA_002420235.1 Flavobacteriales bacterium UBA5692 | reverse complement strand
TGAATGATGGGATTTACACGAAAGCATTCAAGCCCGTCACGTCTAAGCCCGTAATGAGCAGATGGATGTCGTGCGTTCCCTCGTACGTCACAACAGACTCGAGGTTCATCATGTGGCGCATGATTGGATATTCGCCCGTAATTCCCATGCCTCCAATCATTTGCCGTGCATCACGTGCAACGGTCAATGCCATATCCACATTGTTGCGCTTGGCCATTGAAATCTGGGCTGACGTGGCCTTACCTTCGTCACGCAATTGACCAAGGCGATAAGTCAAAAGCTGCGCTTTCGTGATCTCCGTGATCATTTCAGCCAATTTTTTCTGCTGTAATTGAAACTGACCAATAGGGCGGTCAAACTGCATGCGTTCTTTGGCATAGCGAAGCGCAGTGTCGTAGCAATCCAAAGCCGCTCCGATTGCACCCCAAGCGATGCCGTATCTTGCTGAGTCCAGGCAACTAAGTGGAGCGCCGAGGCCATCACGACCTGGCAAAATGTTTGCCTTCGGCACGCGGACGTTGTCAAAAATCAATTCCCCAGTATCGGAAGCGCGAAGGCTCCACTTACCGTGCATGGTCGGGGTGCTAAAGCCCTCCATGCCACGTTCCACCAAGACCCCCTGAATACGACCTTCTTCGTTCTTTGCCCACACCACTGCGATGTCGGCGAACGGAGCGTTCGAAATCCACATTTTCGCACCATTGAGGATTACATCTTCACCATCTTCCTTGAAATGCGTAGTCATCCCCCCTGGATTGGAGCCGTGGTCCGGCTCGGTCAAGCCAAAGCAACCCATCATCTCTCCGGTTGCCAACTTCGACAAGTACTTCTTTTTATGTTCTTCACTTCCGTAGCGCCAAATAGGGTACATAACCAAGCTACTTTGAACCGAGGCCGTGGAGCGCAAACCACTATCACATCGTTCGAGCTCCTGCATGATTATACCATAACTGACTTGATCGAGACCTGGGCCTCCATATTCTGCCGGGATGTATGGACCAAAGGCACCAATTTCTCCTAGTCCGGATAACAGGTGGCGAGGAAACTCACATTTCTCCGCTGCCTCTTCAATAATTGGACTGACCTCCTTTTTTACCCATTCACGGGCAGTTTCCCGGATCAACTTGTGTTCCTCCGTCAACAGTTCATCTAACAAGTAGTAATCGTGTCCTTGGTAAAGATCAGTTCGCATGGCTCTGTTGATTTGTCTTTAGCACTGCAAAGATACGCCCTTGCTTCCCAAGAATAATGAGGAAACTTGGGGCTTATGTGTTGTCTGTGGACTCGTACGCTTCATCCACACCCAGATCACCGTTTTGATATGCCATTACTGCCAAAGCGTCTACCCGCTCATTGTTTAGGTTGCCAGCATGGCCTTTGACCCATCGGAACACCACCCTGTGCTGTCTGTATACCGCAAGAAATCGCTTCCATAGGTCTGGGTTTTTTTTGTCCTTGAAATTTTTTCTCTCCCATGTCATAACCCAGCCTTTCGACACAGCATCCACTACATACTTGGAGTCCGAGAATATCTCAACTGCCATACCGGGACGCTTCAGCGCCTCGAGTGCAACAATCACGGCAAGCAACTCCATCCGGTTGTTGGTGGTAAGTCGAAAGCCTGCGCTCAATTCCTTTTCATGCTCACCGTAGATTAGCAACGCACCGTAACCACCTGGGCCGGGGTTGCCGCTCGCTCCTCCATCGGTGTAAATCGTAACGGGTGCCATGGTCAATTTGAAACGGCTGCGATGCACGCCGCAATGGCACGGGGGTAATATGTGTGTTCAAGCTGTAAAACACGCGCTGCTAAAGCCTCTGGGGAATCTTCTGCATTAACGGCACAAGCCGCTTGAAATACAATGGCGCCTTCATCGTACTGCCCATTCACCCAATGCACTGTCATTCCCGATTCAGATTCTCCGGCCTCAATTACAGCTTTGTGTACGTTCATCCCGAACATGCCTTTGCCTCCGAATTTAGGCAGCAGGGATGGATGTACATTCAACATTCGATCCGCAAAAGCGTGAACAAAATCCAAGGGAATCCGAACCAGAAATCCAGCCAGCGCCACCCATCTAATTTTGCGTTCGCGCAATGTATTAAGCAGCTGGCCTTCATTAAGTTCTTGAGTGGAAAAGAACTCCGTTTCCAAGCCATATGGACGCGTTCGTTCGTAGATGGCCGCCTTATCCGATGGGTGGTTGCAACCTACAAAAGCCACCTCGACATCCGTTGAAAATTGAAAATGCTTCAAAATCGCCACGGCATTGCTGCCAGAGCCAGACGCTAAAACCGCTAAACGCACCGGCACTGACATCAGAAATCCAACGGACCTAGATTGGCCATACTTGATTCTGCATCCACGATTATAGCTTCTAATGCCTCCAGCTCCGCGGATAGTTCTGCTCCAAGAGGGTCTCCCGGCATGTATAAGGAAAGTGTCTGAACCATAACGTCCGCAACTTGTTTGGCAATCCGCCGTTCTTGCGCTACCGATTTAAAACGATTGGCATCCAGAGAATGATAGTATTTAATGGCATCCGCCTGGATTTCAAACATTTCTCGCGTGACTTCTTTTGCCAATTCACGAGCGCGGTTGCGACGTTCTGGAGGCAAATAATACACCTCCCTTCCTGGCATTTCCTCCTCCACCGATAATTCCATTAGAATGCCTTGTACTGTCATAAGGACTCTACTCAACGGCACGTTAGCCGCTGGCATTCGCTCAATCATTTCCTCGCAGACGTCCATTGCCATTTCTGGTTTGTTCTCATTCATCAGCGCTTCTGCCAGTATTGACATCTGCAGACGAAAGTTTGTCACCATACGGCGGTTGTTCTCATCCATGTATATGCCATCCTCCAAATTATCCATGCCACCCCATGACCACTTGCTCATAACCGTATTATACATCAACTCACTTGCGACCCCTCCAAATGCGTTCGGATTCGCATTGCGCGGATAGCGAATCGGGACCAATCGGTACGCCAAACCTTCCAGACGAAAGAACTCTTGCAAGCCCATGTAGCTATCCGGGCCTGTTGTAACTGCGAAGTAAATGGGCCGTTCCCAGTTGTTGTTGTAAATCATATCCAAAACAGCCAACTGGTTTTTGAGGATGTAGCTCTTTGGGTTCCCATTGCCTCCGCTTAGAGTAAATTCAATTTCATCTAGCATTTCTGGCAATTCTTCAGCGCTAAGCACACCGTGTTCAACTATCGCTGAGCTGTCCACAGCTATTCGGAAACTATTTGATGGAAAGTAATTGAAACTTTTTCCACCGCCGTACTTCCGCATTTTTTCGTCGTCCAATGCAACTCCTAGAGCCTCACCAAGATTCAAATACGGCGCAGATGGATTGCGTGGGGCGTCAAGTATTACCAAGTCCCTCGTCCCTTGCCGATATTTTTCTTCATCCATCTTGATTGGTAAAGGCTGGCTGTCATATGCCTGACGCTTCATCTGGTTGATGTACCAATCTGTATTGAGCAGGCTCAAATTGCAGATGCGCACATCGGTTCGATACTCTTCGACCTCCTGCACATACCAGAGTGGGAATGTATCATTATCCCCATTGGTGAACAAAATGGCATTGGGCTCCAACGAATCCAGATAGTTTTTAGCAAAATCAACGCCGGTTCGACGTCGGGCACGACTGTGGTCGTCCCATCCTTCATTCGCCATCAAAGCCGGCGCCATCAAGGAGAGTAAAATCATGGTTTGCGCTCGTACGGACTCCTTGACGGAAAGCCGCTGAAACAATAATGCGACACCGATGAAAATACCAACGATCAGCGTGCAAAACCCAACCGTCCAACTCATAGCATGATTGCCTGACGTAGTCATTTCCAATGCATAAAGTATAAACGTCACAGCACACGATGTGCCGAATGCTTTAGCTGCGTCTAATGCATGAAGCTTACGCGACCACTCAAACAAAGCAAAGGCGCCTAGCCCTATCCAAACAGCGAAGGCATAAAAAGAACCTACAAATGCATAGTCCCTTTCCCGCGGTTGAAAGGGGTACTGATTGAGGTAGATAACAATGGCGATTCCCGTCAATACGAAGAGCGCTGTGACCACTAGGAATTGCTTTGGGTCTCTCATTGCATGAAACAGTCCGCCAATCAAACCCAAAATAAGCGGGAGGTAATAAAATCGATTGTAACCCTTATTCTGTTTTTGAGCCCCTGTCAATTGTGATTGGTTGCCAATCCGCTCGGCGTCAATTGCCTTGATGCCGCTAATCCAGTTGCCATCAATGAAGTCCCCGTGACCTTGGATATCATTTTGGCGACCTGCAAAATTCCATAAGAAGTACCTAAAGTACATCCAGCCCAACTGGTAGTCCCTGAAATACCTGAGGTTCTCGGCCATGCTAGGGACCAAATCACCCTCCAAACGATCCAACATCCCCTGCATTTGCCGAACCTGTCGAAAGTCTTCAGCGGAACTGGTTTGGTTTGCCCGACGCGTTGCCATTCGAATTTCATTATCGAGCTGATTGCGCTGGCCTTCCAGTCTTTGAACATATCGCTTACCGCGTGTAAGTCCTGTTTCGAGATCGGAAGCAATGTATTGCGCCACAGTAGAGGCCATGCCATCGGCATCAAGTGGAGCACGCTGCATGCGGCCAGATTGGGGGTCTCGAACCAGCAACTCATTCGCCGAGGCCAATTCATAATTCTCTTCAAACCTCAAATTATATGATCGGAATAAACCGTTGAATGCCCGAAGTAGCTCCGTTTGGGACATCCCTGATTTCAGATATACGTCCATGATGTGCTGCTCAAATTCCTCCAGGCCCATTACGGCATCGGTCAATGGACTTGTGAAGCCTACTCGCTCATTGTATCCCTTGTAATTACTCCATTGCTTGTATGCGGATTGATGATTGGCCTGGGCGCTCCACATTCTAGGAAATAGCATCGTAAACCTCTTGTCGTACTGGGCAACACTCCCTCTTTTTTCGCCATTATCAACATATTCTTCTCGGATTCTCATGCGCTTAGTTCCGTTGTCCTCCATCCACGAAAGGGCTCCCCCTTCTGTTCGGAAAGATTTTACGCGCACGTCGCGGCCCTTATCTTCAATAATACTGTAGCTCTTGACATAGGAAGGCTTCCCATCTTTGTAGGGCTTGTCACGATCCACTGGTGAAGCCCAATACTCGCCTGTTGACAGTGGTCGCGAACCGTATTGCTCTCGATTCAAGTAGGAAAGCAAAGCAAACAAATCTTCGGGATTATTTTCGTCCATCGGTGGGTTCGCCGAGCTTCGAATCACGATGACCGCAAATGTCGAATAGCCGATTAAAACGAGGGTCATACCCAACACAAATGTATTCGCAGCCCACCACCCCTTTAAATGGGTCCACCATATAGCAGTCGTTAACAACGCGACCAAGAAAACCGCATAAACGAACACACCTGAATTGAAGGCCATTCCTAGTTCGTTTACAAAAAAGAGTTCAAAATTCGCTGCCAGATTGACAACTCCCTTAATCATTCCCTCTTGAATGAATCCTAGCAAAGCGACCGCAATCAAGGCAGTGATTGCTAAGCCCTTCCAAGAGAATTCGTACTTCTTGAAGTAATACACCAAGGCAATGGCTGGAATGGCTAATAGATTCAGCAGGTGAACGCCAATGGAAAGCCCCATGAGATAGGCTATCACTAAAATCCACCTCAGATGGCCCGGTTCATCAGCAACATTTTCCCATTTCAGTATCGCCCAAAACACCAGTGCAGTGAATAAAGAGGAAAGTGCGTAAACCTCCCCTTCAACAGCAGAAAACCAGAAGCTATCACTAAAGGTGTAGGCTAGAGCTCCAACCACACCTGCCCCCATGACCGCCCAACGTTCCGCAGCAGACCCCTCGCTAGAAGGACCAAGCATTTTTTGAGCAAAGTGAGTGATGCTCCAAAACAGAAATAAAATGGTGAATGAACTGCTTAATGCCGACAAGGAGTTTGCAAAGACCGCGGCAGTCTCTGGTGTCGCGAAAATCATCAAAAAACGGGCAAGCAGCATGAAAAATGGAGCCCCGGGGGGATGCCCCACTTCAAGTTTGAAAGCCGATGCTATGAACTCCCCACAGTCCCAAAAACTTGCGGTTGGTTCAATTGTAGACAGGTATACGATGGTGGCCAAGAACCACACCCCCCAACCTGTCCAGTTATTCAATTTCTGATAAGTCATATGTACACTGGTGGGTGATAAGAACCCGCCAGCACGAAGTTAAGGCAGGACCCGGCTTAGCCTGCGTGCAATTAGAGAGTACTCAACCCTATTTATTAAACGTTGCGTCACATTGCGTACTCGGAATCGCACCCTTCACACTCGAGTTAACCCTATTGCATTGAATCTGGATGGCCCTCCTCAGAGCATAAACTCGTCAGCAACAGGCTACGTATGCGCTCCATTCATTCTTATCCACTCCTATGACACCTTCTGTTATCCCCCCATCTGGTTCCGTGTAAGCAAAATACCCATGGTAATCGATGCGTTTGACGGCCCCTGCTTGAACCCAAACCACTAGAGCTCGGACAGAATCGAGTTTGTTGACAAAGTCAGTCCACAAATCTTGGATCAACCTCCATGATTTCACCAGAAACCGGGCATGTCCTCAATTCTTCGCTGGAGTAGAATTTTTTAAAGACAGGCAGAAAATCTTTTTCGATGTTTCGGAGCTGGAAGTATTCTTCGTACAACAACTCATTCTCTTTATCCGAAAACCAGAGTAGTCCATCTCTGTGATCTGACTGCCTCTTCCGCTCGATGACCAGGCCAATAGACCCCTCGGAGCGGACCGGAGAATGCGGAACTTTTGCAGGCAACAAAAACATTTCCCCTTCTTTCACCGGTATTTCTACCATCACCCCATCCTGTTGTGTCTTGATGAGGATGTCGCCTTCAATTTGAAAAAACAGTTCCTCCGTTTCGTTGTAGTGATAATCCTTTCTCGCATTAGGGCCAGCCACAATCATCACAATGTAATCGCCACTCTCGACATATAAATTCTTGTTGCCCACAGGAGGTTTGAGTAGATCGCGGTTTTCATCGATCCATTTCGCTAGGTTAAAAGGCTTTGCAATAGACATGGTATGAAATTACAAATTCTTCGGTTGAGTCCACACACTTTTTACACGTTAGTACGCGACGGTAGGCTCACCAGCGCCACACCCGCAAAAATCGCTGCTGCGCAAAACACCGTCAATCCGCTCAAATCAGCTGTATAATCGGCACCGCCACGATGGCTCAACCCCCATGACAGACCAGTTGCGAGCAACGGTTGCAAGTAAATGTAAATGCTAACCACAGTGGGCTGCACGTAACGCAAAGCGTAAATGTTGAGCAGATACGCCAAAAACGTTGTCCCCACGATGACGTAGGCAACGCCATACCAATTCGAGGTTTTGAAGGATGGCCAGTCAATCTCCATCACCTGCTGCCATCCAATAGGTAAAACGAACAGGGCGCCAAAAGCGAACACCCAAGCAATGACTGTTAAAGGCTTGTATTTCACCATCAATGGTTTTACCAACACCAAGTAAAACCCGTAGCTCGTTGCATTGAGTAAGATCATGAAATCCCCCTGCCAAGAGGCATGCAGGCTCTCGTTTTGAGCTCCTGCAACGAGCAAGGCTATGGCACCCCCGCCCCCAATCAAAATGCCCAACATTTTGCGCAAAGTAATGGTCGTGCTGAGCAGTATCGAGGAGATGACCAAAACCAAAACCGGATTGATGGTCATGATGATTGAAGCATTGATCGGACTAGTTGCACTGAGGCCGTTGAAGAATAACAATTGATTGGCCGCAACTCCTGTCGCCCCGCAGGCAAAGAGCCGCCAAATATCGCCTCGTTCAATGGACTCCCACGTTTCGCTCGCCCGAGTCGCCATTCGGAGCATCCAAAACAACCCACCGCCGCCAATGACCCGCAAAACGATGAATCCGCTTGGCCCCACCAAATCGGGCATCAGCCCCTTGGCTATGAGGTAGTTACAACCGTAAATAACCGCCACCACTAGCAAGGCCAAATGCGCCAGGATCCGATGCATTTCTTATCCATTCAATGCCATGCGCGCCGCCTCTACCGAAGCCTTAGCTGAGCCAGCGCAAACTTGATCGTCAAATAGAAAAACCGGGCGCTTGAGAAAAGTATATTCTTCGAGAATTAAACTCCGGTAATCCGCTTCGGTCAATTTTTTGTCTGCCAGCCCCATGGACCTAAATTTCATAGCACGGCGCGAAAAAATTGCCTCATATGAACCCGCTAACTGCTTCATTTTGTCTAGGTCTTCAGGATCAATGCCTTCGGCCTTGATATCTACCACGACACATCCGTTTTGTTCAGGTTGGAGGTCGTCAAATATGCGCAAGCAAGTCTTGCACGTTGGGAGAGTAAATGCCTTCTTCATATCTGTTTCGTTTATGTTTCTTCCATTCTTGCAATTAGCGCTTCAAGACCTGATTCCCAGTTTTTCGTGTTATTCACCACCACGTCAGCTTTATTTTGCCAAGGTATGATGTGAGCAACCTCCGCTGGGCGCACGTGGTTTTGCCACTGGTAGCACACCTCGTCTTCGGTATAACCGCGCTCCGCGCTGTCGCGTTCAATTCTCCTTTGCAGCCTAATCGATGCGGGGGCATCAATGTAGCCGATTAAGTCGATGCGTTCTTCCATTGCCGGATAAGCCATTGCGAATAACCCTTCCACAACCAACCATTCGGCGGGTTTTATGGTGATTTTTTCTGACTGTATGACATCCCGGTTATATGTATAAGTATCCAAATGAATGGCCCGGCCCGCAATTAAAGTGTCAATATCCCGTACTAAGTCGGAATCATTGATGACCTCCGGCAAATCGAAGTTGGTCTCCCCGTTCTCATCAACGGGTAATTCGGCTTTAGGGCGGTAGTAATTGTCCAGCGATAAGACGGCTGCCCGTTCGCCAAAGTGCTTCATTAATCCACTCAAGATTGTCGACTTACCCGCTCCACTGCCGCCAATCAGTGCCAATATCTTCACGCGATCATCGATTTTTCGAGTGCCACGGCGAAATCACGCCCATTTGCGAGCCGCGGCGGTTTATTTTGTCCTCCTAATTTACCCAATGAAGCCATTGCGACGTTAAACGTCCCACGTTTCACCTGTGTCAACTCCGCAGGGCGCAGAATCCCTCCCGTCATCAAATCTTTGTAATATGGATTCCGTTCGACAACGCCTGCGTTTACTGCAGCGGCAAAGGCCTCCTCATCTTCTGGTCCTTCCGTGAATTCAATGAACCACTCGTGATAGGGCAATCCCGCATCGGGATTCACCTGCGGTGCGACATGAAATTCCGCGACAGCTCCCCCGAAACGGGCCAAAGCATCATACAAAGCGCCCTCTACTTCCTCCGCTATAACATGCTCACCAAATGCGCTGGTGAAATGCTTAATTCGACCTGTTACCACAAGCCGATACGGTTTGACCGAAGTGAATTTAACCGTATCACCCACATCATATGCCCATAATCCAGCGTTACTCGTCACGACGAGGGCGTACTGCACACCCAATTCCACTTGCCCCAAAGTCAATCGGGAAGGCGTTTCCTCGAAGTACTCAGATGCTGGGATAAATTCGAAAAAAATCCCTTCATCCACATTCAAACGCAAGCCTGTTGACTCCAATTCATCTTGGTAAGCAAAGAATCCCTCAGATGCCGGAAACAGCTCAACGCTTCGTACATCGCTTCCGATCAAATCCCGAAAACGTTCTCGATAAGGAGAAAAAGCTACGCCCCCATATACGAATAACTCGAGGTTAGGGAACACCTCCCTGACATTGCGTGCACCGGTGACTTCGAGCAACCGTTCAAAGTAATTTTGAACCCATGACGGAATCCCACTAATCAACCGCATGTCCTCATCCTTCGTTTCCTCGACAATGGCTTCGATTTTCGCCTCCCAAGGCTCGACGCTGTTGGATGCCATAGAAGGCAGGCGATTGGACTGCAAATACCTCGGAATATGGTGGGCAACGATCCCACTCAAACGGCCCAAGGGCGTTCCTCCGTGTGTCCTATGCAAAACAGGGGAGCCTTGAATGAACATCATTTTACCGTCAAGCAGTTGTGCAGAACCCGAATTAGCGATGTAATGCAGAAGCGCATTCCGGGCGGAATTGATATGATTGGACATGCTCTCCCGTGTGATGGGAATGAATTTGGCTCCACTCGTCGTGCCACTCGTTTTGCAAAAATACAGAGGGTCACCCGGCCACAAAATGTCAGATTCCCCGTTCACTGCCCGGTCTACCCACGGCTTGAGTTTCTCGTAATCTCGAATCGGGACAGTAGCGCAAAACTCCGCATGAGTCATCCCAGCCCGCAGGCCATGGTCCCGGCCAAATTGTGAGGATGCCCCTCGCGCCACCAACTGGTCAAAAACCCTTTGCTGATTCGCAGGTCCGTGCGCCGCTTTGCGCGATTCACGTTTTACGGTTCGCACCGCAAGCCAATGGCCAATCACAGACTTCAACGACATGGCGCGAAGTTAATTCCGAAGGCCTATGAAAAAATAAAGGGCGATTCGAAAACCGCCCTTTACTGAAGGATGAAAAATTGATTCGATTACTTGACCATCATCTTCTTGGTCAATCGCAAACCATCTGCAACAAGTGTGTAGGTGTAAATACCACTCTGCAAATCTGTAACGTTCATTTCCACTTGGTGCGTTCCGGCCGGAAGCTGACCACGCTGGACGGATTGGACAAGGCGTCCTTGTAGATCGCGCAGCTCCACCGCAACATTTCGGGATTGCAGCATCTCGAAGCGTACCATCGTATTGCCATTGGCAGGATTGGGAATGTTTTGGTACAGATTAATCCCGTTGTAATTGGCAATTTCATCAATCCCCACTCGCTCTGACAAAATCAAGCGAATCGCCGGAGTCGCAGTCTGAGAAGTAAACCAAACAAAGTCACCCGCACCTGTCTGATTGTAATCACCCGTTGAATTATCGGTATCGGTATCTGCATTACCCAAGACCGTCAATTGCGCCTCACTCTCAAACTCATTGATCACGCCTGCGAAGTAGAAATTTTCGTTGGTCAGTTCAATCGGGTCTTCAAATGCTAAATAAACGTATTCACTGGTCCCTATACCTCCAGGTGTCCAAGCGTCATCATAAACCCAGTAAGTTGTTTCAAACGGGGAATCTGTCAATCCAACAGTGCCGTCAAATGTGTACAAGCGTGTTTCAAACTCCAAATCGCCACCACCACAATTAGGCCCAAACCGAACAGTCAGGCCATAGGCTGTAGAGCCCTCGTTAGCCATATGGAAATAGTTGCCGTAACCAGCGGGATTGAAAAGTCCCTCGATATCCGAGTCGCGAGGAGTGAATTCCACATTCAAATCACCTTCATCGTCGTGACCATATTCGTCATCCGTGTAGACAATCACCTTACTGATTACATTATCATCAGGGTTCTCATCATCATTGGCTGAAGCAATGGTGGCCTGCAACACGTAGTTACCCGTCTCAGTCGGTGTCCATCCCGTTGCGACATAAATGGTATCCTGTGAATTCGCCGGGCAATTCACCGCATTGGCGAAACTGTTGACCATTCCGAGTTCTTCAACGGTAGTACTCAACACGTTTCCTGCTTCGTCGAATACTTCGACCGTAACCGTAGTCTCATCCTGGTTCGCATTTCCGCTATTGCGGTACAACAGTCCTGCCAACAGTCCGCCTTCTGCTTCGGGTATAGCCTGCTCAAGCGGAGTCACTCGGTATTCAAAAACATTAAAAACATCACCGTTGGTGAGTTGAACCGTCGATAAGTCATTCGCAATTGGATTCTCCGAGATGGTCACGTCATCAATGCCCCAGTAGTAATGGCTGTAAGCATCGCCGGTCTCAGGAGCCTGAAGGTAGGAGAAGCGCACCTGAACAGCAGCATTATTCGCTGCTACGCACGAAATATCCACTGAAGTTGTCAGGACATTTGCTGAGGCTGAGTTGGCTGATTCAATGAATGACCCGTGCCCATCAAATGTTGTCCATGTCGCTGCCGAGTCCGTTGACACCTGCAAGTAAATTGGGGCGTAGGGAAAGCAACAATAACGAAAGTATTGTTCCCAAGTCACTACGACTGATCCAACATCTGTAAAGTCCATTGTTGGAGAGGTAATCCAGCCTTCGGTATTTTCATAGCCTTCAGCAATAGGTGTGTTGAAATAATCGCAGTCAAACACCATCCATCCGTTATCTGCAGTAGTTGAATTAATGGCGCCAATATTCGTAGAGAATTCTCCGGCTGGTGGCTGAACACCCGAGGCGGAGCCATCTGCGTAATAACCGTTCCCTGCAACATCAACCGCTTGCCAAATCATACCCTCACCCGTATCCTCCGTTGTCCAAGCTCCGATGCTGTTGTTGCCTTCGAATCCGTTAGCGAAATCTTCGTAAAAAAGAATAATTCCACCCCCGCGCTGAGCAACGTCCAACGCTGACTCGCCGGAACTTCGCATGGCCTCAGCTTCAGCGGAAGAAAGGTCTTGGGGAGTCTGTGCGAATGTGTGAACATCCGTGATACGCTGCGCCTGTGATGCCAACGAAAGGCCTAACAACGCAACCAAAAGCAAAGTAAAGTTCTTCATGTTGTGTGAATCATAAAATTAGGCCATGAAATTACAGCATTCGGATTGAAATCCCTCGTGCAAAATAAAAAGAGGGGAACCCCTACAGGGGCGCCCCTCTAATGCTTCAGGATAAGGCCTTTGCATCTTGCGATTAGTCGACCAGCAAACGCTCGGTCGCACGTGCACCGCTAACACTCAAAGTCGTGGTATAAACACCCGCGTCCAAAGCGCTTACATCTAGTGTAATGCTGTGGTAGCCAGCACCTTGCGTGCCGCGGTTCAATTGCTGAACCAGCTTACCTGTCATGTCATACACTTCCAGGGTCACCTCTGCGGCTTGGTCCAAGCGATACTGCAATCGCGTGGTCTCAGTGGCTGGATTTGGTGCCAATGGGTAAAGTTGGAAGGCTTCTGTATTGACCTCTTCAACCGCTACGGTATTTGTCGCGTTTGGATCGAGGTTCAAACGAACCATTGGCGTTTCATTGGTGTAATACCAATTGTATGCCTCCCCACTTCCAAATGGACCGTATACAAAGCAGGTGTTGTCGTACGCAAACTGAGATTCCCAAATCTGGACATCAGAACCGCCGTAGTGTTCGAAACCTGCCGCGAGAACCGTACCGCCAGGTGCTGTGTATGGATCTTCCAAAACAAGCGTATACCAGACGATGTCGTCCGGCCCTTCTGAACCATCGTTGGAGAACTGGGCCGCCAAATCGAGCTCTGCTGTGCTAGCAATTAACCCTCCATACTGCTCGGCGAGGTAGTTATCATCGGAACCGTCAAACAAGTGAGCTACAACGGGTGTCCCATTTTCTGATCCTGCTTCAATGGCCACATCAATGGCGTAAACGGTTACGTCTTCAAAAATGTCGTAAGGGTTAAGGGCGATGAAGTCGTCGGTTCCATTTCCGTCCTCATCAATTGGGAAAACACCGGTCATGGTTCCGTTGTCGCGGCCATAGTGCAACGCACTCACCGAGAAAGACTGGGTAGCCATATTGTTTGCTGGATTTTCATCTTCGTTCATGGCGGCAATGTCATATGTCAGCTCATATGAACCAACAGCAGCCATATCGTATGCTACACGTAGCGTGTCATCTGCTTGGTAAGCCAATGTCATTGGATTTGACATCCCCGC
>DIHQ01000124.1:0-13454 GCA_002420235.1 Flavobacteriales bacterium UBA5692 | reverse complement strand
CATTGGATTTGACATCCCCGCCTCTGCGCCATTGACGGTCAGAGTCATAGTCGTTTCCTCTTGAGGTTCGTAGCCCACATTGTATACCTTGGCTGCAGCTTCCAGAGAGGCGAGCTGGCCTTCTGCAAATACCCCCGCTTCCCAGATCCCAGTGGTGAGGTAGTCGGTGTAGCTGACGTAATTATCAATTCGGATGTCGTTTGCAGGTGTTTGGTAGATTTGAATGTCATCAATCTCCCAGCTGTACCCCCACGTGCCTGACCAGCGGAAACGAACCCAGATTTGTTCTTGGCCGCCTGCGGCCGATGTGATATCAAATTCAACGAGAGCCGGGTTATCTGACTGCGATCCCGTCTCGTAGCCTGGGAACACTTCCCAACGGCTTTGAATCAATTCGCCGTCACCGTAGTCAACTGTTCCGTCGATTTCAGCGAATGTCACAATGTCCGGCCAGTTAACGCCGTCGCGTGAAATCTCGATCAAGCACTTCTCGCTATCGTCTGAAGAGCCATTGTCCCAGCAGCGGTAACGGGTTTCGAAGGAGATGCTAACGAAGTCCAAGGAGCTACAGTCAATGGATTCAGCCGTCTGAACCCAGCTGTTCTCAATCCACGCAGCACTATAGTTAGCGTCGGCACCGAACAAATCGGAATCCACAATTAAAATACCGTTCTCGCTGGTCGTCGAATTCATAGCGCTTGACGCCGTGAGATCGCCCGTTCCACCTGCCCATTGATTGTAAGGACCGGCAGGGCCATCCGTTGAACAAACAAAATCCAAATCGATGTCTTCCCATGGCGAACCTGCAATGTCAGAACCGTTGCCAAATGTCCATGTATCACAGCTGTCAATGTTGCAGTCATGTGACCAAATCGCATCACGCTCAACCTGAACGTTCGCGGTGTTTTCCGCCTTGATGCGACGGGATTGGGCTGTCTTGCTGTTTGCATATGGTAACAAGCCCTGCGCTGTTACAGCTGTTGAGAGAATTACAGCAAAAGCTGCGGTGTAGAAATGCTTCATTATCAGGCAGTTTGGTGTTTATTATTTCACAAATATAAGTGACCAATTGAGATGCACGCAACGTCAACCGAGCAGTTCCTCAAAGGCAGATAGCGGCGGACAGCTGCAAACAAGATTTCGGTCGCCATATGCATTGTCCACTCTTGCTACAGAGCTCCAAAATTTACGAGCTTCCATCTCCGGGGAAGGGTAGGCCGCGGACTCGCGCGGGTAAGGGTGCTGCCACGATGAAGAGGCTACTTCTCGCGCTGTGTGTGGCGCCATCTTCACAACGTTGTCTTCGCGGTCCACATCGCCATTCTCAATCGCACGAATCTCTTCACGTATGGCTACCATGGCATGAACAAACCGGTCCAACTCTTCAAGCGACTCCGATTCCGTGGGCTCCACCATCAATGTTCCCGCTACCGGCCACGAGACGGTCGGCGCATGGAAGCCGTAATCAATGAGGCGCTTAGCAATGTCCATAACTTCCACACCGGCAGAGGCCTTAAACGACCGGCAGTCTAAAATCATCTCATGAGCGACCGTGCCCTGTTCGCCCGTATATAAAACGCTGTAGTCCTTCTCCAACTGTACTTTCAGGTAATTAGCGTTGAGAATGGCTACTTCAGTCGAACGCCGAAGGCCATCTTCCCCGAGCATTTTGATGTAGGCATAAGGGATTTGGCAAATCAACGCGCTGCCAAACGGCGCGCCGCTGATGGCGTCGATTTGCTCTTCACCACCGGTCGGGATAATCGGGTGCCCTGGTAAGAAAGGAACCAGATGTTTTGCCACCCCGATGGGTCCTACGCCAGGGCCGCCACCGCCGTGTGGGATGGCAAAAGTCTTGTGCAGATTGAGGTGACATACATCAGCTCCGATGAGGCCTGGACTTGTCAAACCTACCTGAGCGTTCATGTTGGCACCATCCATGTACACCTGTCCTCCATGCGCGTGAATGAGCTGCGTCACGTCCAACACTGCCTCTTCAAACACCCCGTGGGTCGATGGATATGTGATCATCAACGCACCGAGTTCTGACGAATGCGCCTCCGCCTTTTCGCGGAGGTCCTCCATATCAATGTTTCCTTGGTTGTCGCATCCCACGACTACGACTTTCATCCCAGCCATCACCGCTGAGGCTGGATTGGTCCCGTGAGCCGAAGAGGGAATCAAACAAACATCACGGTGGCTCTCACCACGTGCCTCGTGGTAAGCGCGAATAACCATGAGTCCTGCAAACTCGCCTTGAGCTCCAGAATTCGGCTGTAAGGAGACTCCCGCGAATCCGGTAATTATGGCGAGGTCCTTTTCTAGGTCTTCGAGCATTGTTCGAATGCCCTCCGCTTGTTCCGACGGACAAAATGGATGCATCTCCGCAAATGCCGCCCATGTTATGGGGATGAGTTGAGTAGCGGCATTCAATTTCATTGTGCACGATCCAAGAGGAATCATACTGTGCACCAATGAGAGGTCACGGTTTTCGAGGTGCTTGATATAACGCATCATCTCCGTCTCTGAACGATACCGGTTGAAAACAGGATGATTTAAGAAATCGACGTCGCGCCACAAGTCTCCCAAAAACGTCCGTTCTGATGAGACGCCTGAAACTGGACTTACTCCAAACACCGTGCAGAGGTCTGTCAATTCCTTATCCGAAACCCTCTCATGCAGTGAAACACCCACGTGTATTCCATCTTCAAAGTAGCGCAAATTGATTCGCATCGCTTCCGCACGTGAGCGCAAGGCTTTCATCTCACTAGTCCCTCCCTTAACACAAACCTTCAGTGTATCAAAATAACAACCGCTGACCTGATCAAAATTCTCCGAGGCGCGCAGCGCCGCATCTAAACTGCGTGCTGCACCGTGGATGCCTTCGGCAATCTCTCGCAATCCCTTCGGGCCATGATAGACAGCATACATCGAGGCCATGACAGCTAGCAGGGATTGCGCCGTGCAGATGTTTGAGGTCGCCTTGTCACGGCGGATATGCTGTTCCCGTGTTTGCAAAGCCATTCGAAGCGCAGGAGCCCCCAATCGGTCTTTTGAAACCCCAATGATACGGCCCGGGAAATGTCGCTTATACGTTTCTCTGGCAGCGAAGAATGCAGCATGCGGCCCCCCATAGCCCATCGGCACACCGAAGCGTTGCGTCGAACCAACAACTACATCCGCTCCCATGTCTCCAGGGTTTTTCAATAAGAGAAGTGCCATCAAATCCGACGCAACAACCACCTGCAAATCTTGCTCCTTGGCTTGTGAAATTACAGCTGTCAAATCCGATACGACCCCTTCACCATCGGGATATTGAAACAAAACACCAAACACATCTGGCATGGCTTCGAGCATCATGGACTCCCTCGGAACAACTATAAGTTCGACCCCAAGGTACTTGGCCCGCGTCCTCAGTAAAGCCATCGTCTGTGGATAGATTGCCTCATCAATCAAGAATTGGTTCGCCCCAGCTTTTGCTTGAGCACGCGGCCGCGCTGCGAACGCCATGGCCATAGCTTCAGCAACAGCCGTTGCCTCGTCGAGAAGAGAAGCATTGGCCAACTCCATTCCAGTCAAGTCACAAACCATGGTTTGAAAATTGAGTAGTGCCTCCAATCGCCCCTGGGCTATCTCCGCTTGATATGGCGTGTATGCCGTATACCAACCCGGATTCTCCAACACATTGCGGCGGATGACGCTCGGTACTTCAGTAGGGTAGTAGCCCATACCGATGTAGTTTTTAAACACCGTGTTTTTCCGCGCAATACCGTCGATGTGCTCAAGGTATTGACTCTCCGAGAGCGCTGGGGTTATTGGCATGCGTTCACGTAGCCGAATTTTGCTTGGAACGGTCTTGGCAATAAGATCTTCGATGGAAGCGACTCCGATTGAACGGAGCATCGTCTGCTCGTCCTCTATGCGGGGACCAATATGACGAGACTTAAATTTAGCAGCGTGCATCAGCGACGGGTTTTGCGGCGATTATAGCGGCAAATTTAAATCTGGATGCACCCCCAGTAGCGAAAGTTTTTCACGAAGCACTTAAATGAAATCAAAAGGGGCCTAAGATTACTTTTTCTATCCCACAATGCCCAAGAACAACGACCTTTACCACATGGTCAAGTTGGTGGCGTACACACACATTTGGATTGCAATGGGCGCCACTGCTGCGGCCATCGCTACGGTATTGACCCACGGCTATCCAATTAGTGAATGGAATGCCCTCACCGTGTATGGTTTATTGGGGATTGGCATAATAACCGGCTGCATCTACACCCGGCAACGTCGAATCAAACTGCGGAAAAATCCATCGGGTATTCCTCAAGAACGAAGAGCTTTCCTCGAACATTGGCAACTTGCGATGATTTGGGCTTGGAGCTTTGCTACAGTTGCTTGGATTGTAACATGCGCAGCCGAATGGCTCGCTTTTTTTAACCTATTTATAGACCACACCGCCCTCTTGTTTGGAATATCCGTGCTGGTTCTTGGCTACGCATCCAACCCCTTCAGCAACGGCCTGGGTTGGCGTGATATCCCACGATTGAAGTGGCCCGTAATTGCACTGACGTGGGGCCTGGTAACAGGGTGGCTTCCCCTCCAATTCATCCCTTGGGATTACACGCTTGATGAGTGGAGTGTAGTCAAATCCATAGGAGTGCAGACACTTTTTATTGCTGGCATCACTCTGCCTTTTGATGTGCGCGATGTACACGTTGACCCCGCAAATCTGCGCACCGTTGCGCAACAAACCAGCCCACTTTTTACAACTACATTGGCCTTCACCTTAGTACTGCTCAGTATGGGTGGCTTCTTAGCGATGGACGGTACCCCGGCGAGGGTTTTGACCGGAGCAGTCGCTTTGGTTGGTATTCTTCTCGCGCACTTCATTCGCCAAGAGTGGATTTTCAGCCTCTGGCTTGACGGTTGTCTCATCCTCCAAGGAGTGTTGGCTTTTTTGCTCGCATGAGTGTGCGCGGGACCGTTTTCCTCCGAAATTTGCTACAAGAGAAAGTTGACCATGGAAATCTTCGCCCCTTACGAACTAACCCATGCCAAGAAGTTGGACGCCACTGACACTTTACCTGCCCAAAGAGCTAATTTTCACGTGCCACAACATGCTGGAGAAGACGTTGTCTACTTCTCGGGCAATTCCCTTGGGCTCCAGCCCAAGTCTGCAGAAAATGCGCTGCAATCAGAACTCAAAGACTGGGCCAAGCACGGGGTGGACGGGCATTTAAAGGCCCGAAACCCGTGGGTTAGTTACCATGAGCGTTTCACCAATGGACTCGCCTGCATCGTCGGCGCCGCACCCAACGAAGTAGTCGCCATGAACGCTCTTACCGTCAACCTGCACTTGCTCCTGGTGAGCTTTTATCGACCCGCCGGAAAGCGCACTAAAATCCTCTGTGAAGCGAAGGCGTTCCCTTCCGACCAATATGCGCTAGCTAGTCAAGTCCGGTTCCACGGCGGCAACCCCGCTGTGGACATCATCGAAGTTGCACCTCGCAAAGGCACCCACGTCATCGAGGAAACAGATGTTGAAACAATCCTGCATGAACGCGGCGATGAGATAGCGCTGGTGATGATGGGTGGAGTTCAATACTTCACAGGCCAATGGCTAGACATGAACCGCATCACCGCTGCAGCACACGAGGCGGGAGCCGTCTGCGGATTCGACCTCGCCCATGCAGTTGGTAACGTTCCGTTGGCATTGCATACCTGGAATGTTGACTTCGCATGCTGGTGCTCTTACAAATACTTAAACTCCGGACCGGGGGCCGTAGCGGGCGCTTATGTTCACCATCGACACGTTCGTGAAGACGTTTTGCCACGCTTTGAAGGTTGGTGGGGCCACAACGCCAAACGCCGATTCCTAATGGAGCCAAATTTTGAAAGTATGGGTACTGCAGAAGCCTGGCAAATGTCAAATGCTCCCGTTTTCAATATGGCGATTCACGCCGCAGCATTGGACCAATTCACTGCAATCGGAATGGATGCCTTGAGGGAGAAAAGCTTGCGATTAACGGCCTACCTAGAACAAGGTGTCGCGGCTGTTGCGAAGCATAATAATGCACGATTGGAAATTATTACCCCGTCCGACCCTGCCCGACGCGGATGCCAGCTATCGCTGGTGGCACACGAATTTGGAAGAGAGTTATTTGAAGCCTTGACAGATGCCGGGGTGGTGCTCGACTGGCGCGAACCCAACGTCATTCGCATGGCACCTGTTCCGATGTACAATACCTTTGCTGATATCGCGCGCTTCGTACAAATCCTTAAGTCCGCTACGCTGCCGCATTGAATGAGTTTCAAAAATCGAACGATAGACTTCAATCATCATGCCTCAATCCTCTCGATTCGCAGTTTTTGGACTTGGTCGATACGGCCACCAAATCGCGCTTTCTCTAGCTTCCAAAGGAGCAGAAGTATTTACCTTTGATTCAGACCCTACCCGTTCTGAGTCGATAAAAGATGAGGTGGCTCTCTCAGTAACCATGGATGCAACAGACGCCCGAGCGTTGCAAGCACAAAATGTGCAGGACATGGATGCCGCAGTTGTGGCTATTGGTGAAAATTTTGAGGCAACCATGTTGACCTCAATGAATCTGCTAGACCTTGGCGTTCCGCGTGTCATCGTCCGTTCAAGTGGCGATCACCAAAAACGCATCCTCACAAGCCTCGGCATCCGCGAAATACTTACCCCTGAAAGCGAAGTCGCAAGTATCGTATCAGAGCGCTTGATTCACCCCAATATCGGTGGGTTTCTTGAGCTTCCCGACGATTATGAAATTGCTGAGATTCACGCGCCCCAAAACTGCATAGGCCGCACACTAGGCAGCATCGATTTAACCAACCGTTACGAACTTCGTCTGATTACCATCCGACGCAAATTTGCCGCAGAAACAGAAGGTGCAGAGGAACAGGAACATATCATAGGTGTACCAAAAGCGGAAATGGTCATCCAGGAAACGGATACCTTGGTAGTCTTTGGGACACTGAACAGCGTAAAGCGCTTTCTCGAGATCAACTCGTAAGTTATCGGATGATTCGGACTGAACCCGTAGCCTGATACCAAGGGCTTAACTGACCCGACGGATCCGTGTAGTGGCGATATTTCGCCCTCCATAGGTAGAGGTCATCTTGCACATAGTGGGTCCGGTCAGGACCTTGTCCATGCCAGTAATCTCCGATTGAATCAGCCTGCCAGACAAGGTTTCCCCAGCGATTGTAAAGCTTAAAATCCAATTGCACGAGGTTTCGCCCTTCTATTCTGAGCACCTCATTTAGACCGTTTCCATCAGGGGTAAAGGCGGTTGGAACAAACAAAAAAGGCTCGGAGCAAAAATCAATCACCGTCACACTCTGGTCTGTTGAACATCCGATATCGTTTGTGACGACCACACTGAATACACCCGGCCCATCGATAGCAATCGAAGGTAGCGTTGAGCCATTCATCCACTGGTACGCCGCATAACCCGCTGGAACACTCAATTGATGCTGATCATCCGGAAAATCCTCAAAACAGAGAGCAGTATCTGATGGAAGGTAAAATCCAGGACTAGGCAACACTTCCAGCACCACGGTTGCTGTTGTTGTGCATCCTCCGGCATCCGTTACTTGCACCTGGACTGATTCGGAATCATAAAATGCGACAGAAGACGCATTGGATCCGTTCGACCAAAGGTAGCTATATGGACCAGTCGACTGGTCAAGTGGTGCGGCATCTACGACGAGGCCAACACCTTCGCATGCAGTGGCTGAATCCGGCAATTGAAGAACCGGTCCGTCTGTAAAAGTCACTGTTATGGCATCAGAATTCACACATCCTTCAGGAGAAATCGCTGTAAGCCCGTAAGTACCAGATGAGGTCACATCCAGCACGGGAAGCGTATACCCGTCAACGGACCAATCAAACGTATAATTCACCGGCAAGCCCGGGTCCAATACCACAGTTTGCTCGGAACATGCCACGATATCGTCACCGAGTTCCATAGCCGGGAAAATAGAAATCAAATCCACTTGGGCGCTCGCCGTACATGAAGCTCCTCCCAAACCGGAAATAGTTGCAGTAACCGTATACGTTTGGGTTAATTCCTCTAGAATTTGCGGATTCGAAATCGTCGCATTACTCAGTCCAGTGGCAGGTTCCCATTGCCAGTCCATGGCATTAACCACATCCGCAGTGGCTTCAAGTTGCCCTCCAATGGTGGAGCACATGGCTACTTCAGAATCGACAATAACACTGAAGGCAGGATATACCGTAATGGTAATTTCATCGGAATAAACCGTACCATCAGGAGCGACCATCTCAACGCTGTAAATGGTAGTGTTGGCGGGAGCAATGGTTACTGATTGCGCCGTGGGATCGCTTACCTCGTCTGCCGGGCTCCACTCGAACGTCCACTCTTCAACATTTGTATCGGGGTCAAATGCCAGGACATTGCAGTACAAGGAAACCTCATCGTCAGATCCTGAGCAGTAGTAATTCTGCGAGGTAGCAATATAAGGGTCTTGGCCCCAAGCGACCGCATCGAGACCAGCAACGAAAATCAAAGCAGCCGCAATACAACCGGTGCAGCAATGCGCAATGTGTGACGGGTATTTCATTCAGCGGTGCCTTTTATTTTGAGTGACCAATCCCATTCGATAAGCCAATTAGAGCGGATAACCGGTTGTTCCACGGGATAAAAATAAGGCTCAGCGGATTGAAGGTCTCGGGGGACCACTCCTTGCCATATCGAGTCTCCATTGACATCCCATTCGTACCCGAGCGTCAATGCACCAGGAAGTCGCTGCTCAAATGCTAATGAGGTGTCCCCTTCGACTCGGATTCGGTCCTCTCCAATTCGGACCCATCCGGGACCTGGAACGTCCGTAAGAGACAGATCCAAGGCCCCAAAATAATTTGCTTCGTAGGTTTTCCACCTGAAGAATACTGTGTCTTGATCTACTGTCTGGCCTTGAAACCTCAATGCCCCCGGCAAACAGATAACGGTGTAATCAGATGCAAAATCTTCTTTTAAATCGAGAGTTAAAGTACGCGTTGAAGCTCCAGTCTCAGATGCCGAAAAGAATGCACCATCAATCGACAAGGAGTCCTGGAAGACTCGGATGCTGTCCGGTTCATCCACGAAAATAGCCCGATCGAATTTCCATTCGCGCGATGACTGAGGCGCAGACCTAAGCGGTGGCGTTGTAAGAGGGGTATGAGAATTGCCAATTGAAGAAAGGAATGGCCGCACCTGAGCCGTGTCGGAATCTATTTCCCAATCCCACACCATTTGAATCTCCTCAACAGGAGCGGTCCTGCATGCTTCACACCAGACGATGACACTATCTCCTTCCCGTTCAAATGGAATGGGCTGAGAAGTGCCTCCCAATAAAACCTTCCATCTTTCTGCAACATCGGCAGGTGCCGTTGCTAGAATCCGTGCCATGCCCGTGGAATCTAATCGACAACTCGCGATGCGGCGTGGCGGTTTCGCCTCCTTTGTGTCATCGCCGAGCCAATACAGACTGGTATCGCCTGCTGCAAATCGCGAAGTGTCCAATGCAATGTACTCGCCGTCATCCCAACGGTAATTGCCATTTTCATCAGCAAGTGCAACGCCAACAAAATCTTTTGAACCGAGGTAGCCAATGGAATAATTACCCATGGCGTCTGTTTGGCCCAACGCATCCGGCCGCCGGCCCGCCCAGATGGAGTCCCATGTAACTGGCGTTTGAAAAAGCATTACTCTCAAATCGGCTTTACCAGAGCGAGTCATGCGGTCCATCACGTGCCCTTGAATGCGCATCGTATCCAATACAGGGCCTGTCGAAAAGGCCCACTTCAAGTCTGTAGCGGGGTTGGACTCATGAAGGTCAACGATGGCGCCACCAAATGCGAAAACGTAGGTGCGATTAACTTCAAACCCTTCCGGATCCAGTGCAAGTTCCACTGCCTTCCCACGGACTCGCCATTCTGGTTTGCTCGCCAGCGGCGGTGAAACCACCAACTGCTGATTGGCATTGCGCAACACAACAAATTCATCAAATTCCATGGTCAAACGCTTCGGACGGAGATTAATGGATTCCGAAGGTGGGTCCACCCGAATAGGAACAGGCGGCATCTCATCCTTTGGGCCTCCTGACGGCGCAGATATCTGTGCACATCCTGCGGCGATTATCATAGTACAAGCCAATACATCCAGTCGCACACGGAATCGTTGAAAGCTCATTCCCATGAATTCCAATTGTTTTCCAAAAATCTGACCAACGGCGCTAAACCTTTGACATCAGCAACAGAAACATCGCCTCGCGTAGAAGAATCGATATCAAGTACGGAAACGACCAAATCAGCCACCACGATGGGAATAACCAATTCCGATTCCGTGAGGGAACTGCACGCCACATGCCCATCGAACTTGCGCACATCTGGGACGACTTGCACAGAGGCTGTATCCCATGCGGCTGCACACACCCCTCTGCCGTGGTGCAGACGGGTGCAAGCTAAAGGGCCTTGAAACGGCCCCAAAACCAACTCATCTCGATAGGCATCTACTAGGTAAAACCCAACCCAATGCCAATCAAATGCCTCCTTCAGCACTGCAGCTGTGTTGGCCAAATTAGCCATGCGGTTGGATTCAGCCCCCAACAAGGCTGCCCATCTTGTAGACAGTGCCTCATAACGTTCTTCTCGAGATGCCTCGTGCGCCAATGCAAGCGTTTCAGCCATGTGGCAAAGATACCGAACAAAAGGAGGGCGCGACTTCATGCAAGCGCGAGGGTCAAACCTCCAAACCATTTCAAACCAGACTGTTTGATGGCGTGGCCACATGCGGCCATTGTTGCCCCTGTGGTCATTACATCATCCACGACAATTATCGAAGCCGCTGTTTGCCGTGCTGCCGGATTCACCGTGTACAAATTTCGAACAATCCCAACCCTATCAGAACGATTCATCCCTGTCATGCTGTTATAATGACGGTGACGCAGAAGCAGTTCTGGCGAAACCTCGCAACCCCATGCACAGGCCACACCTTTAGCAATCCACTCCGCTTGGTTGTATCCCCGCTTCCACTGTTTTCGCCAATGCAGCGGCACAGGGGCAAGGATAATTCTACAGGAATCCTTTGGTGGAGGAGTTTTGTGACCAAGCCACATACCCCACTGCTTTGCAAGTTGACGGTTACCCCCATACTTGAATTCTGACAACTGGACATTAAGCTGGTCTTGGGTGCGCAAACGAAACCCTGTCGCTGCAAAGGACATTCTGCACCGCTCTTTTATCATCAATTCACCAAATTTTCCGTACAATTCCGGCCAGTCCAGTGAACACGTTTCGCATGCAATTATCCACTCCGTCTTATTAGGTAACCAAGATGCGCAAACAACGCAATGCCTCGGAAATAATACGCTCCACCACAATCCCCACACAATCCAAATTTGAACACAATGGGCGGACCCGCGCCCATCGATTCACCAGCATGCGAGCTAACTTTACAATCGAATGCAATTTGGCAAACTCCCTTCAGTCGCTGGTCTCATCCCTGCCGACTTTTCCCTTCCGGAAAGCAAATGGCACTTCGATGCTCCACCGATTCGATCCCGGGTGTATGCGGGTGGTACGACTTGGAACATTCCAGCTTGGGTGGGCTCCACCTACCCCGAGAAGACTCCGCGACGGCTGTTCCCCGAAGCCTACGGCCGATCTTTTGGCACGATCGAATTCAATGCGACGCACTACCGCATTTATAGCGAGGCGAAAATGAAAGCATGGGCGGATGCGACACCTGAGGGATTTCGGTTTTGCCCCAAATTTCCACAAATCATCAGCCACTTTCGCCGCTTTAAAAACTGCGAGGGCCCAACGGATGATTTCATCTCAGGCTTACTCGCGCTCGGCAATCGCCTCGGGCCTTCTTTCATCCAACTTCCGCCCCATTTTGCGCCGAAACATGCGAACGCTTTGTGGATGTACCTCGAAAATTGGCCGAGAGAGCTCCCTGTTTCGATTGAATTTCGCCATCCGGATTGGTTCCTGGGAGAGCAACCGCATTGGAGCCGATTGGCAGAACTGGGAGTGGGAGCTGTCATCAGCGATACGGCCGGACGACGGGATGCTTTGCACATGCAGGTCACAGCTTCCCATGTGCTGGTGCGGTTTGGCGGATACGAGGGTCATGAAATCGATGCACACCGCTTAGAGCAGTGGGGCTCGTGGATCAATGCATTCGAAGCACGAGGTGGAGAATCATTCTACCTCTTGGTACACGAAAGAGACAGTATTCATACGCCGGCCACGTGCGTCGCGTTTGCCAATCGACTGAATCAAGGAAAACGCGAAGACTGCGTTGTACCAAGCCGAGAAAACAAACTAACAAAAAAACAAATCGGATTATTCTAAACACGAATACTCTTGAGGAAATAATCCCATTGATCATAAAGTATAAATACCTCAAAGTCTATAGTTTGCCTCCTCTCGCACAACGAGTGGTTTTGCATCTCATAAACTCCGTCATTAGCACGTCCCCAAGCCTGAAATAAGGGTTTTCGTTTCGCTACTTGCTCGACGGGCCCTCCAAGAACCAACCTTGTTCCAGAAATGGCTCTGCCTTTTTGAACTTCAATTCCTTTACCTCATCACCACGACGAATCACCACCATATCATTGCGCCCAAATTTCTTTTCGCTTCGAATCGGCATCTGTTTTTGTGGCGGTGGAGATGGAGATGACGCACCTGCCATGGCCGTTCCAGGACCGTGTTGACCTCGGCGAAGACCCGCAGGAACCTGTTGCCGTGCTTGTGAAGCAGCTTGCTCTTGGATGTTCTGCACATTCTCCTTCGACAAACTGATTTTATTGGGCATGGCTGAGCGAGCCTGTGGTGCTTGACGGACTTGCTGGTCAGATGGCCCGGTCGGTATCGTGCAACGCATCAAGAAAGCGGCCACCTCAGCATTCAACCGCTGCACCATGGCTTTGAAAAGTTCATACGACTCAAACTTATAAATCAGCAGCGGATCCTTCTGCTCAAATCGCGCCAACTGCACGTTTGAACGCAAATCGTCCATGTTACGGAGATGCTCTTTCCAATATTGGTCAATCATGGCCAGTACGACCGCCTTTTCTAAGCTCTCCATGACACTCACGCCTTCCGAATTGACGCTCCGTTCAATATCCGTGGCCACTTGCATGGTCTTACGACCGTCACTAAACGGCACGAGGATTTGCTTAAAATCATTGGACTGGTCGTCGTACACGCGCTGTATGACCGGGTGCGCGCGCGCTGCCAATTCATTCAACTTTGCACGGTAAAGCCGTTCCGCCGCCTGGTATGTATCGAAAGCAACGTCCTCGGCTGGTGTGTTGGCGAACCCATCCGCATCGAATGTTGGTTCAATACCGAAATCACGCAGTAGGGCCAAACGGAACGACTCGAACTGCTTTTCAGGATGAAAAGCCAGCAC
>DIHQ01000095.1 GCA_002420235.1 Flavobacteriales bacterium UBA5692 | reverse complement strand
AAAAATGGCTGGCCTTGGCAGCAATTATTGCATGGGAATTCACCAACGTAAGCTTTATTCATAGGCGCTCTTCCTGCTCCGGAAACCATCCAATTTCGGCCCTGTGTGAAAGTGAAGGCCTGAAAGGCTATAGCTGCTGAACACAATCGAAAACCCTATAGACTCGAGCAAAGCAAATCGCTTGTGCAAGCTTCACGCACGAAGTCTATCGTTCAATTCTTTTGCCCTTCTTCGATGGTTTAAAATTCCATCCAAACGTGCAATAGCCTACCGTTAAGACCCAGGATGTTAATTTTAGTGGTTCGCTAGAAGACCTCGCCATAAAGCGCTTCAATTCTAAAAAGTCCAGTTAAAAGGAGTACTCAATGATTCGCTACTCTTACTAGCACAAAACCCGAGGCGCAAGCCCCGGGTTTTGATGTCGGGATGACTGGACTTGAACCAGCGACCACACGTCCCCCAGACGCGTACTCTACCAACTGAGCTACATCCCGATTTCCCAACGCATCACGCTGGGGACGGCGAAGGTACTCAACTTTCTAATTTGGCCGATTACTTTTGGCTCGTATTGCATCAAAAGAAGAAGGTAATGCCATGGTCAGCAAATCCGCTCCTCCTAACTTAGCGCATACTTAATCCATTCCGATGAAAATCTCCTTCAACTGGCTCACCGATTTGCTTCCGACAGAAACATCCGTTGAAGAAGTCGCAGCCGTGCTAACCGCGACGGGGCTGGAAGTGGAGGGTGTGGAATCGGTGGAGAGCATTCCCGGCGGATTGAAAGGACTTGTCGTAGGTGAGATAACAGCGTGTGGACCCCACCCAAATGCCGATCGGCTGCAAATATGTGAGGTTAATATCGGTGGGAACACTATGCTGCCGATTGTCTGCGGAGCAGAGAACGCCCGCCGTGGAATACGAGTTGTGGTCGCCACCATTGGGGCAAATTTATACCCCCTTGAAGGTGACTCTTTTGTGATCAAAAAGGGGAAAATTCGTGGCGAGGTAAGCATGGGTATGATATGCGCGGAGGACGAAATTGGAGTCGGACGGTCCCATGACGGCATCATCGAGTTGGAGGAAAAATGGACGCCAGGGACACCTGTTGCTTCCGTCTACAATGTTGAATCGGACACGGTTCTTGAGATTGGACTGACTCCCAATCGAAATGACGGAATGAGTCACTTTGGCGTTGCACGTGATTTGCGGGCTGGGTTGCTCAATGGCACTGTGGAAGGCATCCACGAATTCGTCGGCGACGTCAATGTCCCTGCCATCCCACCCTTGCCAGCATTAAACGGGCCATTTCAATTGTCCATAGAATCCGTTGAAGGGTGCCCTAGGTATTTAGGTCTGTTGATTGAGGGTGTTCAGGTCGGGCCATCGCCCGATTCGGTTCAGCGGCGGCTGCAGGCCATTGGAGTGAATCCGCAAAATAACGTGGTCGATGCTACCACCTATGTCCTGCACGAATTGGGTCAGCCACTACATGCCTTTGATGCCGACACCATTGAAGGAGAGACTATAAAAGTTCGGTACCCTTATCCAGGTGAGAAATTAGTCACACTGGATGGAGAAGAACGTACACTGCACAAAGACGACCAAGTCATAGCAGATGCAAATAAACCCATTTGTCTGGCCGGCGTATTTGGTGGTAAGTCGAGTGGAGTCTCAAAATCCACGACACGGGTGTTCTTAGAGTCAGCCTACTTTAACCCAGTTACAACCAGGAAAATGGCAAAACGGCACGGCTTATCAACCGATGCCTCATTCAGATTTGAACGTGGGGTAGACCCCGAAATGCTGGAAAGAGCCCTCAGCAGAGCAGCAGCGCTCATCTCAGAATGGGCCGGGAGATCGGTAACAACCATACACGAGGCAAACGCTGGCACATTACCTGCAGGACGCGAGGTACATCTGGAATGGCAACAGATGCGACGCTTGATTGGAATTTCATTGGAAAAGGATACGGTCCACGCCATTCTGAACGATCTTGACATTACTGTGCGCAGTGATGACGGCAAAATGTTGATTTTGAACGTTCCAGCTTACCGTCGTGACGTAACGCGCCCGGCGGATGTTGTAGAGGAAATCCTTCGGATATACGGTTTCGATAAAATTCCTTTGCCCGAGCGGCTCGTTTCTGCTGCTTCATATCAAGTGGGTGTCCCTGAAGAATCCATCCGTTTGCAAATCGCAAATTTTCTAGTCAATCGTGGGTTCCAAGAAATGATGAACAATAGCATGACGAGGGCCAGCTACACTCAAGAACTTGGTGAAGACGGTGAAGACGGTTGGGTCCTATCGCGCCAGATTGCATTGTTGAATCCCCTCAGTTCAGACTTGGGGGTGATGCGCCAGTCATTGCTTTTCCAAGGTTTGGAAGCAATTGCTCGCAACGCGAATTACCAAAGACCCAATCTGCGACTATTTGAGTTGGGGAAGATTTATCAACACGGTAAAAATAGCGTTGAGACATCCAAAAATGCTGCGCAGTGTTATGAAGAAACCGAACGACTTGCAGTATTCATGACCGGAACAGCATCGCCTGAAAATTGGAACAATGCCTTCACTGAAATTGATGCTTACGCACTCAAAACTGAAGTATATAACCTCCTCGCTTCTTTGGGTATATCGATTACCACCGTACGAGAATCTAGCCTTAAGACTGCCTTGATCAGTGAAGGTGTCGAACTCAGTTGCCAAGGCCAAAACATCGGTCGAATGGGTAAGGTTCAATCTGTTGTAGCAAGCAAGCAAGGAGTCAAACAAGACGTTTTCTGGGCGGACTTAGCTGTGTCCACATTAACTAAAATCATCGGTCGGTCGCGTATTAAGGCCAAAGACCTCGCGAAATTCCCCCACGTGCGCCGGGATTTGTCATTAATCCTCAAAGCAGGAACCACCTTCGGTTCAATTCGCGATGCTGCAATGAAGGCTGAGAAAACACTGCTTAAACGCGTGGGTCTGTTCGATGTATATGAAGGTGAAAACTTGGATCCAGGCCATTACTCTTATGCCATTTCTTTGATCTTACAGGATGAAGAGAAAACCCTGAATGAAAAGCGTATCGAACGAAGCGTCCAACGCATTTTAGACAGCATCATCCAGGCAACAGGAGCCCAACTCCGAGAGTAAGCATTATCTATCGTGGCGAAAAAAAAGGACCAATCATTTGTTGAGCCGCCGATCCAACGCCGTCACATCGGCTATGGATTAGCCGTACAACTGGTACAATCCGGTGTAAAGAGATTTCACAGGATTGAGCGCATTGAGGGATTGACAAATCTGCCAGAGCCCCATGAACCAACCATCATCGTCGGAAATCACCAAAACGGATTGATGGACGCCATTGTACAAAGTGCGATGCTCATACCCAACCAAATCCACTTTCTCACCCGAGCAGATGTGTTCTCTCAAAAGACAGCCCGAGCGCTGCTTTTTTCATTCAATCAGATGCCGATTTACAGGCAACGTGATAAGCTATCTGATGCACGTGAACGAAACAAGCGCATTTTTGAAATCTGTGCAGCCCGGTTGAACATAGGAGCAACGATTGGCTTATTTCCAGAGGGAAACCACCGTGCAGTTAAGGCCCTTCGACCTATGCGCCGAGGAGTCGTTGATATGGTGAACAGCGCCCTCAAAATGAATCCTGAGATGAAGCAACTGAAATTGGTACCCGTAGGTATCGATTATGAGCAAATGACCGATTTCAGGCGGCGATTGAGCTACCGAGTTGGCGCTCCAGTGCGATTTGACGATCTCATCGACCCGGCCACTGGAGTGATTCCCCCGGGACGATTGTTGGAACGGCTGAAAGAGGCAATGGATGAGTTGTTAGTTAATATCCAGCCTGAATCCCACTACGAGGCCCTTTTGCCTTATGTCTGTGCAATCAGAACCACAGAGACGAATAATTGGGCGGCTACACGTGACGAAATCCGTTGTTTTCAGACGCTCGAAGAAGAAGCACTTAGAAAAATAGAAGGAGCCTATTCACGTGCTGTGACTGCCGGCGTATTTGCAGATGCCCGTCCCGAAGACCTCGGCAAAGGGCCGGAACAACTCCGCGTCATTTCTTGGTGGTTCTGGCCACTGGCCCCATTTGCTTGGATAGGTGGCGCGTGTGCTTATCCTTTTTCAAAATTCATTGGAGCACAAGCCGAAAAGCGGGTGAAGGACCCGTGCTTCAAGAGTACCTTCAAGGTGTCGGCAGGGATGTTCTTGTTCCCTATATACTTGTTTCTCCTTGCATGGCCTTTGGGGCGACTGGCTTCGGGTGAATGGGGCGGGTGGCCTGTCATGGCCGCATACGTATTCAACCTGATCGGCAGCCGATTTGCTGGATGGTGGTACGGCCTATATCTAGATTGGAAAGGCAAACGAAAGGCTGAAAAAGTCTACTCAAATCCATTGAAGTCTGAAGCTTGGACAGCATACATCGCAGCTGTTACAACCCACCTTAAACATGAGTAAATCATCCCTCGATTATCGCATCCAAGGCATGCAACACATCGGTGTTGCAACCTCAGATATGGATCATTCCTTGAAATTTTTCCGCCGGCTATTTGGAATGGATATCCCCTTTTTCGACTCCATCCAATCAGCCCCCCTGATGGATAGCCACACTAGAGGTAAGACCATCACAAAACGCGCAAGCATGGTCATGAATTTGCAGGGAGGTTGTGCCTTTGAAGTGCTGCGCGCAGACTCCTTCGAACCGGTTTCTGCATCCTGGGAAATCGCTCCAGGAGATCTCGGCATAACCACAGTTCAAATGAAAACACGGGACATTCAGAAAATGCATGCCCATGCCATCGCCATAGCTGGCGAGACATGTGATCTTGCATTAAGTGAAACACCGTGGGGCGCTTCAACCTTTTACTTAAAAGACCCTGATGGAAACCGATTCCAAGTGTTAGAATCAGACGATTGGTTCGAAAACAACGGTCATCCATCAGGCGGTGTAATGGGCTGCACCATCGGTGTGTCGAGCATGAATGCTGCTCTGAAACTATACCGCGACGTTCTCGGGTTTGACCAAGTGCTTCACGACACTACAGGGCTGCAATCCGATTGGAATTCTATGCCTCATGGCTCCGAATCGTTTCGTCGGGTCAGATTGACACAATCCTCCCCCGGTGCGGGCGGATTTGGCAAGCTCACAGGACGTACGTACATCGAATTGGTAGAAGCCATTGATCGCAAGGGTATGTTTATTTTTAAGGACCGAATTTGGTGCGATATTGGTTTTGCTCACCTGGGTTTTGATGTTCGGGGTATGGCAAAATTGGGAGCGGCGTTGGACAAGGAGGGCTTTGGGTTTCGTTGCGATACAGCAGACGCTATTGGAATGGGTGAGACAAAGGTGCATTGTACCTACATCGATGACCCCGACGAGTGCTGGCTCGAAATGATAGAGGTGTACAAGGTTCCAATCATTGAAAAGTGGGGAATCTTTTTGGATGTTCAAAAACGCGGAGCTGACGAGCCACTGCCTCGCTGGATGCTCAAGGCATTGCGATTCAGCCGAGTGAAGGATTAACACTCCGTCCTTATTCTTTACATTCTATTCACAGTTACAAGCTCAATTGGCAACACCTTTGGTCCTTACACCCTTGGACATGAAAAAGAAAATCCTTCTGGTCGACGATGAATCGGATATCCTCGATTTCATTGGTTACAACCTTCGACAAGAAGGATACGAAGTATTCACCGCTGAAAATGGTGTGCAAGGCATCAAGATGGCCCGGATCGTGCAACCCGACCTCATCATACTTGATGTCATGATGCCGGAGATGGATGGCATAGAAGTCTGCCAGATCATCCGTTCCGATACTAATCTTTCCACGACCATCATTGCGTTCCTCACCGCTCGTGGAGAAGATTATAGCCAAGTAGCTGGGCTCGATGCTGGAGGCGACGACTACATTACCAAACCGGTCAAGCCCAAGGTTCTTATAAGCCGTGTGAAAGCCCTGTTAAGGCGAGCGAGTCCGATTAAAGTGAAGTTTCCTTCCGAACGACATGGCATTGCTATCAACCTAGACCGCTTCAGTGTATTACATCAAGGGAAAGAGCTAACGTTGCCCAAAAAAGAATTTGAGCTGCTGAATTTACTATGGTCAGAGCCCGGTAAAGTCTTTACCCGAGAAGCCATTCTTTCAGCCGTATGGGGCGATGATGTAGTCGTTGGGGACCGCACCATTGATGTGCATATTCGGAAGCTCCGGGGCAAACTCGGAGATGACCTGTTCACTACAATAAAGGGTGTCGGGTATAAATTTGGCAAGTGAGCCTAGATTCTACCCCCCGTCAGTTGGCGAAGAAAACATCGCCACTCCTCGCCGCTCTGGCTGGTGTTGCGACGCTGCTGCTGCTGCGCGCTCTTGACGCGATGCACCTCTGGGCGGTTGCCATTCTTGCCGCATTGCTCACCGAAACGGTAAGCACGCTCATCACAGAATGGTCTGCTGAAAAGCTCCTGCAACGACGGGTGAAGGACCTGTCCGATGCCATTTCCCAATCTTCTAATGTTGAGGAAATCCACCTCGAGCAGCAGTCTCTCAATGACATCCTAACCTGGGCTAATAATCAAATCGATGACATCAAATCCCTGAAAGCGAAAGATTCGTTTCGCAAGGAATTCATCGGTAATCTAGCCCACGAACTCAAAACGCCGCTGTTCAACATTCAAGGCTTCATCCTCACCTTAATCGAGTCGGATTTGACAGACGAAAAGATGGTTCGAAGGTTCTTAGAAAAAGCAGAAAATAACGTCAGCCGCATGACAGAATTAATTGAAGACTTGGACACCATCACCAAGTTGGAGTCAGACAGCCTCGCCCTTACCCTCGCCCCATGTAACATCATTGACACTTGCAAAGAAGCCCTCGAAGGCATTGAATCCAAGGCACAAAAAATGGACATCGATGTTCGGCTTGAATTGCCCGAGGTCGGGATGAGAAGCCTCCATGTGCTCTGCGGCCCCGTCCAAATCCGTCAGGTGCTCACCAACCTGCTCGTCAATTCCATTCACTACGGCAAACAAGGAGGTCAAAGTACATTGCGCATAGAGACCAAAGGCGAAACCGTTCGCATAACAGTCGAAGACGATGGTATTGGAATATCCAATCAAGACCTTGACCGCATTTATGAGCGATTCTACCGAGTCGATAAAAGTCGTTCCCGCCACGCCGGAGGTTCAGGACTGGGACTGTCAATAGTCAAGCACATCATCGAGGCCCATGGGCAAACCATTAAAGTCAAATCCAAACTAAATAAAGGCACCTCATTTTCATTTGACTTGGTCAACCTTGAAGCAGAAGCTGAAAAACGAAACATCCGATTTGATGCCCCTGAAATTAGCTAAAGCGTATTGCGGAATTCGACTTGAAGCATACCCATTCCGTCAGCCTTGACGAAAGGATTTGCAGCCTTCTCTGCTCCGATTGTGGTTGATGGCCCATGCCCCGGCCACACTTCATATTCGTCCGGCAGCGAATAGAGCTGTTGCTCAATGCTCGATACCAAATCCTGGGCGCAGCTTCCGGGTAGATCTGTTCTTCCAATGCTCCGCTTAAACAGCACGTCCCCACCAATCACCCATTTGGCTGGGGCATGCACAAAGACAACATGACCTGGTGCATGGCCTGGCGCGAACCGAACTTCCAATTCCGCCGCACCGCACTGAATAGATTCATCAGTTTTCAATATAGCACCCAAGGGAGGGAGCGGATCCATGGGGACGCCGTACACTGCTGCTGAGCGCGGCGCTTGTTTATACGTTTCGAAATCCAAAGGGTGCAAGCGGGGTTTCAAC
>DIHQ01000099.1 GCA_002420235.1 Flavobacteriales bacterium UBA5692 | reverse complement strand
TGCGCGGTGCAAGAGACGGTGAGTTGAGCATGGGCGGCATTATAGAACACGTCGTAGGTCGTCCGACAAGTTGGAATATTGCAGTGAATGCGCGCTTTGGTAATGGGTTACAGTCCACATTAACATACGGCAAGCGCTTTGGTTTGGTTTCCACGGCGGGATTGAGCCTTGCAATACCATTGGGCCCATTCTTGGTATTTGCGGCAGCGGAAGGGCACCAAGCTATCGATTGGTCACATTTCAATGTGGTTCATGATGATGAATTTGTTAATTGGAATATGCCAACGAACGCCCCATACATCGGTTTACAAGCTGGTTGTGTGTGGAGACTGAAATGGCGCGAGCCAAAATCTGAACCGCAAGCATCTCCACTAACTCCATCACTGAATTCGACCCGATCACCGGTTTTTGATATCGATGTGCAACCTGATGACCGACACAAAAGGCAACAGCAGTGCGTACTTCCTGGCAAACCCTAATTCGCAATAACTTTGCGAACTATGGCTTCCTCTGAAAGAAATATCCAACTTCGGTATATCATCTTGGATGCCTGCTTTGCTCAATCCGCGAGAGAAGAGTCCGTTTTTTGGACCAAGGAGGCGTTGCTAGAAGAAGTGAACCGACAGCTTCTTGAAGCTCATCCCTTCACAAAGCCCATCGCGATGCGAACCTTGGAAAAGGATATCGTAGACATGAAAGCCATTTACGGTGTCCACATTGAATCTGGAAGGCGCGGTGGCAAAGTACACTATGCATATGCTGATAATTCGGATGGAATAAATAAATCGCAACTAATTGATAACGAATTATTAATTGTTCATCAGTTCATACAGATTATGGACCGTTTTAGGGGAATTCCCGGTTGGGATTGGTGGTTGCGTTCCAAATTGATAATGCAGGCTCAAATGGGTATGATTGGTAGCGGACTATCGGAAAGAGAATGGAAGCAGCGTATTATGGAAATAACCTTTTCAAAGGATGAGCGCCGTTGGTACGAATCGCTCGTTGAGGCTGCTTTTAAACAGACTCCGTTACGGCTCGTTTATGCGCCAGGAATGGGTGATCAGTTGGAACGAGTGGACTATCTCCCTGACAAATTGGTTCAGCAACCAGGTGGTGTATTCGCTCTGGGGTCGGCTTGGGATCCAGATATTGATGCTTTTTTCCATCTCATTGTGAAATTGGATGAGATTACTTCTCTTGATACTGTTGTATCCGATTGGCCGGAAGGATTGAAACCGCAACCTTTCAATTGGGAAGTCTACTCCGCTGACCGTATAGCTTTAACACCAGGGGTTGTATCGGCATCTTCTGATGTCACCATTTCTGTTAGGGTTTGGGTTGCGGACCAATTGGCTCAACAATTCCTCAAAGAACCTATGCACGGCTCACAAGATCTGCGCGTAGAACAGTCGGGAGGAGGCATTATTTTCACTTTGTACTTGGTACCGGACATTCAATTTGTTCGCTTTGCTCTGCAATGGGGTGACGAATTTCAAGTGCTTGAACCTGAAGATGTAAGGCATAAATTGCGTTTAGCAAGTAGATCGGCTTCGGATCGTTATGCTCCTATGTTCGGTCCTTGATTTCAATCGAGCGGCATGAATACAGAATTATCGAATAGACGCTTTCCGTTTTCCCAAAATCCTCGGAATAGCGGATTATCAGCGAAGTAAATGGCGTGTCCGCGTCCGATGGACTTGGTGCCCACCATCAGAGTATTAGCCAATTCACGATTGGCCCGACTGCCAACAAACCCGCTGACGCGACGGTGGTATCTACCTACAGTCCAGCCATCTTCTAATGCTGCATACCGGCTGTTGGACGAGCGAAGGCTGTAATAAGGGCGGTCTGGGTAGCCCCAAGCCAAGGGGTGGCTTAAATCTAGATTAACGGCATAAATAGAGCCATCGCCAATATTCATTGCGTAACGCCGTTCTCGTTCACCAAATGGCTTTTCGCGGTCGGCTATGTTTTCTTCACTTTCGCGCTCGAGAACAGTTTTCTTTAAAACGTTATCATTGAAGCGCTCGAGGCCCCATCCAGATTCTCCAGAGAATAGATTGATGGCTCGAGACAAGGCCACAATACGTCCGCCGTCATACACCCAATCTTTCATGGCTTCTATCCAAGATTCCGTCGCTGATGCGTACCAGCCAGCAGGAAGTATCACCACATCAAAATTGTTCCAATCGGAGGGTGAATTTGACGAAACATTCAGTCGGGTAAGTGGGTACTTCAATTCTTGCTCAAAGTGCCACCATACCTCACCTGAACCTAGGCTGGATGTCTCGTCACCGGTTAGCAAAGCTACGCTCGGTGCTTCAACCAACCAGATATTGTCGGAACCCATATCCGGACCCTCTAGAGAGCGGCCACCTTCCATAGGGACAATGGCCACATGCAAGTCGGTTTGGATTGATTGTAAGGTTTCTGTCCAGTTTTTTTGTGTTTGGTCACCTCGCAAAATAAATAGCGTCCCTCGTGCATACTTTGCATTCGGGTGCACGATTGGCTTGGAGGAGGTGCGTACTCGAATTCCCGCTTTGTGAAGCTGAGCAAGGGCATTTATGTATTTGTCCTGTTCAGGGGCAATGGCATAACCATATGCAGAAGATGCCCAGTCATTCAATGATTGCGCCTGTTGCCAATTTTCGCCTTGAACGGGCTTGGATAGAGCATGAGCCTGCAATCCGAAGGCATATGGTATACTCCATGAGGTAATGTCGTATGTTAAGGAATCGGTTAGTATAGGTTCTGGATCAAACAGGACATCGAGAATGCGAGAATGACTTTGGTAACATGATATCAAGAGATCTCCGGGCTGAATAACTACGTTACGATTTTTACCAGTGCCATATTCCCATGCGCTGACAGATCGTGAAGTGGATGTTGCACGTTCGCATTCGATTTGATGCCGTTGGAGGAATTCCACGAATTGGCCGACGCGGGACACGTTGGAAGCGTCAATAGGTATGTGATATCCACCGAAACGCCCTTGAGGTTGAGTACGATTCATTTCGTGAAATGTCGCCATTTCCTTCACTAGGCGATCAGCCAAACGCGAACTAGTCTCAATTGCAGAAAGGCTTGATTCGACATGGTTATCAATACGTTCACGAAGCTTCAAATGTGTGCCGTCACTTCGTTTGACCAAAACCCCAGCGCGTCCAGATCCTCCTTGCTCATATGTCATGCCGACCGCACCATTATACATGGGGTAAGTATCTCCATAGCTCGGATAAAACAAATCAAACGACTCACGGGTGTAGTAAAGTTCACCACGTGCATCAAACTTATCGGCAGCATCACGACCAATTTCCTCTTGAAATTCGCGTTGCCAACTTGTAATTGCCTCATGATAGGGTTCAGCTGCAGGGGCGAAGTAATACGGCGAGTTGTATCCCATTTCGTGGTAGTCGCAGTGGACGTGCGGCATCCATTCACGGTATAAAGCAGATCGCATTTTAGATTCTTGCTGTTTCTGCCAGGCCCAATCCCGATTCAGATCGAAAAGGTAGTGATTGGGACGGCCGCCAGGCCACGGTTCTTCATGTTCCAGACCTTTGGGGTCTGCGTTGGCCGGGAAACTGGCGTGCTGGTTGAACCAAACGGCATATCGATCATGTCCATCCGGATTGAGACAAGGGTCGACTAAAACCACAATTCGCTTCATTATGGGGTCATATGCATCACATTTTGTGGCTAACGTGTGCATCACCTCAAGTGCTGCCTCTGAGCATACCGCTTCATTTCCGTGCACATTATAACTCATCCATACGATGGCCAGTCCATCAAATTCGGCCATACCGGGTCCTCCTTGGATGCGGTCCAAGTGCTGTTGTCGAATTACTTCGAGGCGTTCCATATTTTCTGGATGAGTAAAGACTACCACTTGCAGAGGTCTCCCTTCATAGGTCTCGCCGTATTCTACAAGGGAAGCACCTGTTTGGGAGCTTAAATGCTTCGAGTAGTCGATAATCTGATGGTGGAGGCTGAAGTTTTGCCCCAAGTCGAAACCTAGAAATTCACTCGGATTTTGTAAGGATGTTTGACCGTTTGCTGTACTGGATGCATTGACGAGAAAACTAGCCAGAAGCAGAACGCTCAGCGTGCAGAGGTGTGGTATTTTCAGCATGCATTAAAAGTACGCTAAAAGCCCTCTACGTACGTCGTGTCTTAGCGCTTTGCGAAATCCACGATACTGGGATCCATCGGGCTCACCCCGCTGCGTAAGGAGGCAATTAAACGTCCTTCCTCATCCACTAAAAACTTGTGGAAGTTCCAACCAATCTTGTGATCGTCAACACCATTGTGATTTTTTTTACTCAACCACTTATAGACTGGATGCGCGTCGTTACCCTTGACCTTGACTTTCTGCATCATTTGAAAAGTGACACCGAAATTTTTGTCGCAAAACGTGGCAATGTCTGCAGCAGAACCGGGCTCTTGAAAGCCAAATTGATTGCATGGGAAGCCTAGGATAACAAAGTCGTCGTCCCCGTATTCCTGGTTCAAAGTTTCGAGTTCAGCATATTGTGAAGTGTATCCACAATGAGATGCAGTGTTTACGATTAAAACGCGTTTTCCCTTCAATTGAGTAAATTTGAAGGGAGCTCCATCAAGAGTAGTTGCACTGAGTTCGTGAAATTTTTGCATAGCAGGTTGTGGCGAGTAGATTACCGAATTTGTGTGCGCTTTCCATGCGCTTAACCCAAAAGCAAGTACTAGCAGTATACTAGATATGGCAACCCAATGTAAATCAATACGCATGATCTCGAGGCTCTTTGTTTTGACAGTGCAACTTTCTACAAACTGAAATTGTTCAAACACTGAATACGAATCATGAAATGTTTCGAGTCAGATACCGCAGTCGATCACCATTTGGTTTTGATTTTCCTTGTGCTGCTCGCCTGCCAACTGAATATGCTTTGGTCACAATGCGCAAACTTCGGGGCATTCGACATAGGGGAAGACATTCAAATTTCTTGTTCGGATTCATGTGTTGATCTCGTTGCTCCAAGCATTGCCACTGTAGCTGCCGGTGGCCTAGAATATGAAGTGGAAGAAATTGAGTATGTCCTGCCATATCCGTTTAATCAAGGGGAAGTGGCCATCAATACTGGCGATGACGTGTATAGTGCAATTATTCCGCTGGGATTCGCTTTCGAATTTTTCGGTAATGACTATACCCAATGCCGGATTTCGAGCAATGGATGGTTTTCCTTTGATACTGAAGAGACCGCGACTTACAATCCAAACGGCATCAACCCCAATCAAAGTTTGCCTAATAATAGTGTAATGGGTATCTACAGCGATTTGAATCCCAGTACCTGTGGTAACGTTCGCTACTACACTTACGGGACTGCACCGTGCAGGGAATTTGTGGTTACTTGGAACGCTGTATGTCAATATAGCTGTACAAGCCAGCAAGTGAGCGCGGAAGTAGTCCTTTACGAAGGTTCAAATGTGATTGAAATCTACCTCGGTAACCGCCCAAACTGTGGGTGGGGCAGTGCGGTAGTCGGCATCATGAACGAGCCTGGAACCATCGGTATTTCTCCTGAAGGCTTCAACACAGGTAACTGGAATGCAACCAATGAAGCATGGCGATTTTCCTCCGGTGAGGTTATCGAGGGCACCACGCTTTGGTACGAAGGCGAAGAATACTTGGGTATGGGTGATACATTGAATTTTTGTACAACTCAGTCCACCACATTGACCGGTTGGTTTGCGCAATTGGCTCCGGATGAGTTTTGTACGTCTTTCGATATCGAGGTGTCGTCTGCGGGGTCTGTCTTTACTAATAACCAAATTGAATGGGCCATCTTATCTGAAAATGGTGCGGCCTTACTGCAAGGGGGTGCGCCTTACGCGGATGCTGTTTGTTTGCCTAATGGCTGCTATACATTAGAGATGTTCGATTCAGCCAACAATGGATGGGGAAATGCCGACCTCAGTATCACTAATTCTGATGGAGAAGTTGTGAATACATACACCCTAGAATCCGGTGGCAATGGCTCTGTTTCGTTTTGCATTGATGACTACAATGGCCCTGAACCCAACATAGAAAATTACATCCAAGTCGTTTCCGATGATCTTACTATTACAGCAATCAGTGATGCAGATGCCGGATTTGATTGGCCATCACCCATATGCAGTGGAGGTGAACCTTTCGCCCTTATTCCAAATGAGGATTCTGGTCAATGGACAGTGGATTGTGATGGTTGTTTTGACGAAGAGACTTTGACCATCGACCCCACTGTGGCTGGGAGTGGTTGGCTGCAAGTTACCCATGTCCTCGAAGGTTCATGCTTGGCTGACGTTGAGGAAACAGAGATCTTCATCAGCGCCACTCCTATACCTCAGTTTACGGCATCGACTGGAGCACTCTGTGACGATGAGGTTTTTGACTTTAACGCAACTCCACCTTTCGGTATTTGGTCCGCTAGTTGTGGCGAATGCATCATTGCGAATACTGGAGTTTTCTTTGCAGATCAGGCTGATGAGGGTTTAAATACCGTGACGTTTACCACCCTTGGTGTTTGCCAGGGTGAAGCTTCCATAGAGGTTGGAGTATCCCCATTGGTTGAAAGTTCCATTTCAGGTCCCGCTATGATTTGTGAAGATGAATCTGGATTTTTTGAGTCAGACGTTGCGGGGTTTTGGTCTTCTGATTGCCTTGGCTGCATCGATTCATTGACGGGTGAATTCAGTGTGCAAGAACAAGATCCAAATACGTGGACAGTGACCTTTACGTCGGATTCCTATTGCCCTGTAAGCGACGAAATTCAGGTGGTGGTAAATGAGAGTGTCGAGATTGGTGCATCTAATGTGCCGGGTTCGCTTTGTGAGACAGCAGATGAATTTCAATTGGTGGTCGACGTCGCCGGTGGCACGTGGTCTGCAACTTGCCCTGATTGCCTCTCGGGAGACGGTATTCTTGATGTGTCGACTGCGACGGTTGGGCCTTTACCCATTGAATACGAGATATCCAATGGGGCCTGTGCTGATACGGCAACTTGGACGGTTGACATCCGACCTGTGCTGGAAGGAACATTCAATGCCATAGATGCTCTGTGCACAGGCAGCACGACAAACCTTTCATTTACTTTTGATGAGGATATACCGGAGGGCTACATCTTAGGTGCTACCGGCAACTGGAGCTCAACTGATTGCCCAGGGTGCATTATAAATGAAAATACAGGGGCGTTTGCCGCCAATGAAGTAGGTGCCTTGAGCGTTGATTTCGATTTTGATCACCCGTGCAGCGCTCCACTTGCAGGTGAGGTTATGGTCGCTCCTGAAGTAAATGCTACCATAAGTGAAGTGCCAAACCTATGTGAAAGTGGTGACCTTCAGCCACTCGTTGCGGCAGAATTAGGAGGGGTATGGTCCTCTGATTGCGATGGCTGTTTGATTGGCTCTTCATTTGATCCAAATGTTGGTGCAGGGACCTACTCAGTTGCTTACATTATCGATGAAGTCTGCGTTGATGTAGACCAAGTTCAGATTATTGTAGAACCCCAAGCCGATGCATCGATCAATTTGCCTAATTGGGTGTGCTTGGCTTTGGAGGGCTTACAACCCGGTGTGGCATGGCCAGGCGGGGTTTGGACAGCTAATTGTAACGGTTGCTTGTCCGATATCGGAACAATTGATTTGATGCAGGCTGGGGTTGGAGTCCTTGATATCACCTACACTGTTGAGGGCCTCTGCGGAGACTCTCAAACGGTGGTAATGGAGGTGCTCGGATGCGATGTGGAAACTGTCAATGTATTCTCCCCAAATGACGATTTGCTCAACGATGAGCTTGTTTTTAAATACCTGACAAGTTTTCCTGGAAATCAGTTGAATGTTTATGATCGTTGGGGGATTCTCATATACCAAAAAAGGAATTACGGTAACAATTGGCGAGCGGATGGTGTAGCAGAAGGAACCTATTTCTACGTCCTAACCATTCCCGGAAAGAACACCCTCACGGGTTCATTTACTCTTGTTCGCTGAGGCTTTCCACGAGTTGTTTGGCGTGAAGTTTGGCGTTTGCCTTCAGTGCGGCTTCGTCTAAAGATTCCGCATTCCATTGCGAGGCAACAATTCCGCCCCATTGCATTCCACAGTATTCAGCCGTTCGCTCCAGAGGAAGAAGAAGTTCATTTAGAGTGGAGCGATTTGTTCCGTCTGGCTGAAACGAAGAAAGTGATGAACCCGTTGTTACACTAACAAAAAGTGTTTTGCCTAATAACATGGATCTCTTCCTGGGAAAGGCCCATCCAAAGGTGAGAATGGAATCCAACCAAAGTTTTACCAAAGCGGGCGGACTGTACCAATACAATGGGAAGTGTAGGACAATGACATCAGCTTGCACCATCTTTGCTTGGATTGCAGCGACATCAAATTTACCATCTTCAATTTCATCGGCTAGTGTGAGCCATTCGGTGCCATGGGCTCGGATGATCGGTTGAACGATATGGATAAATCCGGAGAGATCAGTATGGGGATTGCCGGCTATAAAGAGTGAGTTATGATTTGACACGTTGAAGAAACAACCAAACAATTCCTTGGTTCACTTTTAAGTTTTCAATTGGCCTGAGGCTTCCACCGGCGTCGGAAAGTATTTGGGTTCTTCCGAGGTATGTCAGATTTCGAGCATTTCTTCTTCAATCGTTTTGGGCACTCATGAACAAAAGGTTAGCCGAGGCTAATTTCCATAAAATCCAAGTTTCGGGGTTTACTCTTTTGCTTAGAGTACAATCTGTGTGTTGATATTGATCTGTGATCGACTCATGCTCAATTCGATTTGAATCGACCACGTCATAAATGCATGAAAAAAAAAGCATTTGTGGTTAACGGATGTCACTGAATCATAAAATTCAGAATAGCGAAATACACACTGAGCGCAGGTTCCAATTGCCAAATACCTTGATGGTGCGATATTTGCTAAAACCAATCAACTATGGGAAGAGCTTTTGAATTTCGGAAAGCAAGAAAGTTCAAGCGATGGGCAGCGATGTCGAAAACGTTTGCTCGGCTGAATAAGGATATCATCATTGCCATCCGAGAAGGTAATGGTGCGGATCCGGATATGAATCCTCGCCTCCGCGCAGCGCTCCAAAACTGCCGAGCAGCCAACATGCCTAAGGAGAACGTCGAACGCGCGATAAAGAAAGCGACTGACAAGGATACATCTGACTACAAGGAAGTCAACTTTGAAGGCTATGCTCCGCATGGGATTGCGATTTTCGTGGAGACCGCCACTGATAATAATAATCGCACTGTGGCGAATGTGCGCAGTCATTTCAACAAGTGCAACGGCAACTTGGGTACTACGGGTTCAGTAGAATTCATGTTTGATCACGTTTGCTTTTTCAAAATCAATGGGGAGGGTGTTGACGTTGAGGAGTTGGAATTGGAATTGATTGACTTCGGAGCTGAAGAAATCACTTCAGACGAAAATGCACTTGTGATTACGGGTTCATTCGAGTCGTTCGGTGAATTACAGTCTAAATTGGAAGAGGGTGGAATGGAAATAGTGGAGTCAGGTCTTGAGCGGGTCCCGAACATAACGAAAGCTATAGGGCCTGAGGCCACGGCAGAAGTTGAAAAACTTATCGAGCGTCTGGAAGAAGACGATGACGTGCAAAACGTATTCCACACTATGAGTCTTTGAACCTGACAGGAAGGCCAAGGCATAGATATGGTGGAGGTCGGTCATGGCAATGGAGTCAGTACCTTCGAGCCATGGCAAGCAAGCAAGTTGAGGTATCCATGCCGTTGCTGGATTTTTTGATGGAATACGGACAGTATGCTACACGGACTCGTGCACGCACATCCATTAAGTCAGGTGCGGTTAACGTTGATGGCAAAGTCCTGAAAATTCCATCAGCCGAATTGAAAGTGGGCCAAATCATTACGTGGCAATCACGTGCGGCGATCAAAAGCGCAAAAGACTTTGACTTTGGTCTGAGTACCTCTGATCACGCTAAGGCCGCTAAAGCGCCTTATGAAGTAGTTTACGAAGACGAAAATATCCTTGCTTACATTAAACCAGCGGGTATGGTGTTCGCTTCACCGAAGCCCCAGGTGAAGACGTCATTTACGGCCATGAAGATTTGGATGACCAAGGCTCGGCCTAAATGCGAGTGCATCCAATTTGTCAATCGCATCGAGAAAGAGTCCTCTGGTATTAGCATCATTGCTAAAAACCTAGTTTGGAGAAAGCACCTTCAAGAACAATGGCAGCAATTTCAGCGGCGCATGTATGTCTTGGTTGAGGGTCACTTGCCGGCGGACGATGTGCTTTTTTGCTTCAATCAGGAAGAAGGTAAGAAGAAACGGACCAAGCATGAATTCGCCTATCGCACAATGCGAGCTACACCAGTGCACACCTTGCTGAAAATGCAGGCAGGATTCGAACACGTACCCTTGCTTATGAATGGCTTGCGCCGTCAACAATGCTTATTGCTTGGTAAAGGAAATGAAATGCCCGATCCATTAGGGCGGAGCGGTTTGCACCTCTTTGGTGTAGACTTGGTGGGTCCGGAGGGAGAAAACATTAACGTTAAGTCTCGTGTTCCGCAAGGGTTTTTGAATCTTATGAAGGGGGGAAAGGGTCCAAAGGCAGAACCTAATTGGAAACGGAATCAACGTTCGGGTGAGGTGCGAGAAAAACCTCGTTCAGAGCAACGTCGATTATCGTCAAATAGCAATAGGTCAGAACGTTCTCAGCGTGGAAAAGAAAAAAAGCACCGGTGAGGGTGCTTTTTTTAGTGTGTGGTTAAAGTTGGTACCTGTTTTGAAGCCAATCCCGGAGTTCAATGGAATCCTTAGGGCTCAAATTACGGAATGCTATTCGCATTGCTCTTCGAATCATGACTGGCTCAGCATGCACGTGGCGAATGAGCGTTTTGTATTGCTCGAGTGCACTTGGTGAGTGCATGATGGGAATACCTGTGATGGTCATGATAACGTGAAGTAAGAATCGTGTTCTTCCTACGATGGTGCAGACAAATTGGTTGCATCGTCGCACAAGTTTCTTTGAGGATAGACGCTAACTATTTGATTGTCATTAAAAGAACAAAGCACCGGAACGTTTCCCAGTGCTTTGCTTAACCTAAACCAAATTCACCTGATGCATATGCTCACGTGCTTTTCGGTACGGAGAATTCAATCATCATGCCAAACACGCCATTAAGCGCGTTCCGTACAGCCAATAGCCGTTAAATTTGTGGAAATTCAAAGATGATGAGCAAATCAGTTTACGTTATAGCCGCGGTGCGAACGCCGATGGGAAGTTTTTTAGGGACATTGTCCTCCGTAGCTGCAACGGATCTTGGAGCTGCGGCCATTCGTGGTGCACTTTCCAAAAGTGGAGTATCAGCCAATCAAGTGGATGAAGTATTTATGGGTAACGTGCTTCAAGCTGGATTAGGCCAAGCGCCTGCTCGTCAAGCGGCCATGGCTGCTGGTATTCCGAATGATGTGCCGTGCACAACGATCAATAAAGTATGTGCTAGTGGTATGAAATCCATTGCACTAGCCGCTCAAGCAGTTGCAAACGGAGACATTCAAGTCGCGATTGCAGGCGGAATGGAGAATATGAGTCGTGTACCTCACTATTTCAACGTCCGATCCGGAACAAAGTTTGGCGATGTTAAAATGAAAGACGGAATGCTGCTGGACGGTTTGACCGACGTTTACAATTCGACTCATATGGGCAATTGTGCAGAGCTTTGTGCCAAAGAACACAACATCAGCCGAGAGGAACAGGATAATTTTGCAATAGAGAGCTACAACCGATCGGCGCGGGCCTGGGCTGAAGGTGCATTTCAGGATGAAGTCATACCAGTTGTTATTCCTCAGCGCAAAGGCGATCCCATCACTGTTGACACTGATGAGGAGTTCAGCCAGGTTAAAATGGAAAAGGTGCGCTCCTTGCGTCCGGCATTCCAAAAGGATGGTACGATAACAGCAGCTAATGCATCCACTTTAAACGATGGAGCAAGTGCTCTGATTTTAGCTTCTGAAGAAGCAGTCAAGGCTAACGAATGGACACCTATCGCACGCATCGTGTCAACGGCAGATGCAGCTCACGACCCGGAATGGTTCACAACAGCTCCCGCAAAAGCCATTCCAAGAGCTCTGAACAAGGCAGGCTGGCAATCGGATGATGTGGACCTGTGGGAATTGAATGAGGCTTTCTCTGTTGTTGGATTGATAAATATCGAGTTAATGGGACTCGACGCTGAGAGGGTCAATGTCAATGGGGGTGCAGTTTCATTGGGACACCCACTGGGCTCGAGCGGTTCAAGAATTGTAGTAACCTTAATTCATGCCTTGCGCGTCCGTAACCTAAAAAAGGGCGGAGCGGGAATCTGTAATGGGGGAGGAGGTGCGTCAGCTTTGATGATCGAAGCATTATAAGAGAAAGATGCGGCAGGGCGATTGCATCCATCTTATCGTTCCCATTGGATCTATGCGAAGTAATCCAAGCGATTGCGCTGAACTGTGCACGCAGGTACTAGCCGGAGAAACTGCAATGATTCTGGACGCTGGGGAAAAAGATTGGATTCAGATTAAGCTGGAAACTGACGGCTATGCGGGCTGGGTTGACCGCAAGCAGTGGTCACATTCGGCACCCATGTCCAAGTCGAACATCGTTTTGCAAGCTCCATGCTCGCCTTGGTCTAGAGTTGATGGTTCCATATTGTACTTACCAGCTGGCAGCCGACTGCAATACTCTGAAGATGGATCTTGGTGGCTTAATGATATAGGACTTGAGCCTTTGGATCCATTGGAATCTGCATTAAAAACTGTGGATGATCCAGTAGAGGCCGCACAATCATTTTTGGGTGCACCGTACCTTTGGGGTGGAAAAACTGTTTCTGGAATTGACTGTTCAGGATTGATTCAAGTTTCGTGGAAATTGACTGGGCAGGATGTGCCGAGGGATGCTTCGCAACAAGCGGAAGCAGGTCAATCGATTGACTGGGGTGAGCAAGTCCGAGGTGATTTAGTCTTTTTCAAAAATCCTTCGGGACTTGTTGTACATGTCGGTATTTTACTCGATGCATGCAGCATTATTCATGCATCTGGAGAAGTGCGAGTTGATAAAATAGTAAGTGAAGGCATTCAGAGAGGAGGTCAGTTGACGCACGTCTTCCACAGTATTCGCCGCTGGAATACTAAATGATGAATTCGGATCTTTGAGCAATCAAGTCGCGCAGTTTCGGACTCGGACGGTACCGATCATCCCCGTAGTGATTTTGCAAATTTTCGAGAATGTTAAGAGTTGTTTTCGTTCCCCATTCGTTGCACCAAGCGAGAAGTCCTTTTGGATAGTTAACTCCCTTTTTCATGGCAGTTTCTAGGTCTTTTGCTGAAGCGATTTTTAGATAAAGCGCATCTGCCGCCTCGTTGATGAGCATAGAAACGATGCGCTTGACAATCCAATCGAATTCTTTTGTATCGGTTAGGATATCGCCTCCAGAAATCTCATTGCCTTTCTCGTATTCGTAATAACCCTTATCTGACTTCCGACCGAGCCAGCCGGCATCCACATGTTGCTTTTGAATGAGGCTCGGACGGTACCGCGGATCATTATAAAAAGCTTCAAATACCGAACAGGAAACCGCGTAGTTGACATCATTGCCAATGAGGTCCATCAATTCAAAAGGCCCCATACGAAAACCTGCGTTACGCATGGCCGCGTCGATAGTCTGTGGAGAGGCTAGTCCTTCTTCAAAAATGCGCAAGGCCTCCCCATAGAAAGGACGCGCAACGCGATTGACTATGAATCCAGGCGTGTCTTTAGCGACCACAGGAGATTTGCCCCATGCTTCCATTAGCGCCACTGCCTTATCTACATGCGAATGATCTGTTTGAAGGGCGGGAATTACCTCCACCAAGGCCATTAAAGGAGCCGGGTTAAAGAAGTGTAATCCTATAAAACGCTCTGGATACTGCAATTTACCGGCTATGGATGTTACGGAAAGTGACGAGGTGTTGGTCGCAAGCACCGCTCCAGGAGAAACGATGGCTTCGAGTGATTGAAAAAGAGAATGCTTAACGCTTATGTCTTCGACGATCGCTTCGATTACCCATTGGCAGGTGGATAATCGTTCGATTTCCGATGTTCGGTGAATGCTGGATTGGATGCGTTTACTCACAGTTGCCGACCATTTGCCTTTTTTCACGAGTTTGTCGGCGATTTTAGATAAGGATGCCGCGCTTCGGTCGAGTGCTGATTTGCTGTGGTCGACCAAAATAACGGCATGACCGGCTTGTGCAGCGATTTGGGCAATGCCTGAGCCCATGGCTCCAGCGCCTACTACACCAATGGTTGGCAATCCTTTCATAAGGCGAAGTTCGTACTTTTCCTGTATGGATATTCAAGAAGAGTTACGTGCTTCCGTTGAACACCTTCGTGAGCGTGGTATAGGGGAGGTAGATGTTGCAATCGTTTTGGGAACTGGGTTAGGTGGTTTGGTAAATGAAATTGAAGAGCTTCTAGGAATTAGTTACAGTCAGATTCCGAATTTGCCCGTCGCAACTGTAGAATTCCATTTTGGCAAATTGATATATGGTAAGTTGGGAGGAAAGCGTGTCCTAGCTTGGCAAGGAAGATTTCACTACTACGAAGGACATACAATGGAGCAAGTGGTCAAACCAGTTCGCATCTCCAAAATGCTTGGGGCAAGAGCATTAATCATTTCAAATGCTGCCGGTAGCCTGAATCCCGATATCAGAAAAGGCGCATTGATGTGCATAGAAGATCACATAAGTTTATTTCCCGATTCTCCTTTGCGGGGAAATAATCTCGATGCCTTCGGCAACAGATTTCCGGATATGCGTGAACCTTACGATGTTGAATTAAGTCGTTCGCTTTTTCAGGTCGCGAGGGAACTTGATATTCCTCTTTTCAAAGGAGTATACGTGGGTGTTCCGGGTCCTCAGCTCGAAACACGAGCGGAATACCGCTATTTAAGAACAATTGGCGCTGATGCAGTTGGAATGTCTACTGTTCCCGAAGTGATTGCTGCGGCTCACCTAAAAATACCATGTGCAGCCGTAAGCGTCATTACTGATGAATGCAATCCCGAGCACTTGACCCCTTTTAAAATCAACGAAGTGCTCACCATTGCAAAGAAATCTGAGCCTTTGTTGACGCGGTTGTTCGCGCATTTCATAGACCGACTCACTTTTGACGGCCGTTAATTCAATATCATCGCTTGTAAAACTCTTAGCCTTAAGTGTTTGGGGATATTTTTTCTTGGGGACATGTTCAGAATCAAATCCCACCTGTGCAAGGAATGTGGTGACCGATTGAATGGTCGCAGCGACAAGTTGTTTTGTGATGACACCTGCAGAGTAAGGCACCATCGCAAGTCGAATTCGCAACATGCTTTAAGGCGAGATGTTGACCACGTTCTACAACGCAACCGCTTGCTTTTGGCCTCCTTACGTAAATCTCCTTATACCAATTATAATGCAGAAGATCGGGCGTTTTGGTTGAGGCGGCAGGGTTTTGATTTTAATTTTCACACCCATGTGTTACCCTTAAAGGACGGGCGCATGGCCATCATGTGTTACGATGAGGGTTACGTTTTGGATGGGGACGGTATCCTTCCTTGGAAGGACATCAGCAGAGGCACTGAGTCACTTGCGCCGAGCATGCTTTCTTGACTTCAGTTTCCTTTGTTGATTGCGTTTTTTTTGGTGAAAGGCGCCTTTGTAGTTTGGATCTCGTTTTCGCATTTCGCGATCAATTTCGCGTGCCTGATTTTGCTTTTCCTGACGGGGCGTTTCGAATTGCTCAAGTTTTGGAGGATCGGGAAAATCGTGTAAGGCTTCTCCGGTAAAGGATTCGATTCGTTCGAGTGCAAATCTTTCTGCAGGATCGACTAAAGTTAAAGCTGATCCCTCTCGAAAAGCTCTTCCGGTCCTTCCGATACGGTGAATGTAATCACGTGGGTCTCTCGGTACGGAGGCGTTGATCACCCACTTGGTTTCAGGAACGTCGATACCTCGGCTGGCAACATCTGTAGCGATAAGAATCTGAACTGCGCCTGTCCTAAAATCTTGCATTGAATTAATCCGGGTATTTTGGCCTTTATTGCTGTGCACAGCCCGGACTTCCGTGTCAAAGGATCGGTCTAAATATTTGAACAGGTTTTCAGCTTCTTCTTTGCGCCGGGTAAAAATCAATAACCGATCGTCTTTGAGCTTCTCCCGCACGTACCATTCAATGAAAGCAATTTTGGTTCTATGATTGGGCAGCGGCAGTTTGTACTGCGTAATAGTAACCGCAGCCGTGCTCTCTGTTGTGACTTCAATACGGGTGGGCCAAAGCAAAAATTCTTTCGCCAGATTCTCTACTCGTATGGGAAAGGTGGCCGAAAATAAAATATTCTGCCGCTTCGTGGGAACGACCTCTTGGATTTTCCGTATTTGCGGCATGAAACCCATATCCATCATGCGGTCTGCTTCATCTAAAACTATGTGCTTCAGTCGCTTGACGTCGATATATCCGCGGGAATAAATGTCTAAAAACCGACCAGGTGTGGAGACAATCACATCGGCACCGTTTGAGATTTCTTCGATTTGTTTTTTGGGACCAACTCCGCCATACAAGGCGGTAATTCGCAGATCGGTGTAGCTTGAAAATCTCACGGCCTCGTGGTGGATTTGGACGACAAGTTCCTTGGAAGGAGCCAGAATTAATCCTCGGGGTGCGTCGCCTTTAGCGTATTTCAAGGTTTGCAACAGGGGAAGTAAAAATGCAGCGGTTTTGCCTGTACCAGTTTGGGCGATTCCGATTACATCTTGACCAGAAAGTAAAGGTGGAATGGCCTTTTGCTGAATAGGTGTGGCGATTTCGTACCCAGCGTCAGCAGCAGCATTCAAGAACTGCCGAGTGAGCTTGAGTTCGTTAAATCGCATGGGTCAAATTTAGGTTACCTAAATTCGTTGCGGAAGATGAAGGATTTTTTTGCTCATATGCGCCCTTATTTAGACCACGAAGTACCCGAGGCCATTGAGCACTTGGTTGAGGCGCTTGATTGGGAGTCCGAGCTTGGGCCTTTTATTGGAAACGATCGAGCCGCTAATTTGATAGAAGGTCTCAGAAGTCTTCAAAGCGTTGAAGCCTTTCAAGAAAACCTGTCCCGGGTATTTATCGACTTGTTGCTTCAGCAAACTGCGGAAGATGTCTCGGTTTCATTTTCACCGGGATTTGAAGGCCATGGTGCATTATTCATTTCCAATCATCGAGACATTGTACTCGACCCTTCACTCATCAATATGGCATTGCTCTCGTGCGGGGAATCCACTACCCAAATAGGTATTGGGAGCAATTTGTTGCAAACAGAATGGGTTGAGAAACTAGTACGTTTGAATAAAAGTTTCATTGTCCGACGGGGCGGCACGCCACGGGAACAATTGATGGCGAGTGCAGAGGTGGCCAAGTACGTTCGCCATGTCATAACTGAGCAAAATGCATCCGTATGGTTGGCCCAGCGCGAAGGCCGGGCTAAGGACGGAGACGATCGAACGTCCCCGGCTTTGATTCGAATGTTGCTTAATGGTGAAAATGAATCTGCTTGGAACCGTATGAAAGTTCAGCCGGTCAGCTTAAGTTATGAATGGGACCCTTGCGACGGTATGAAGGTTCGGGAGTTATTGATTCGTGATGCAAATAATGGTGAATACGCGAAAGCATCGGGAGAGGATGAGCGAAGTATGAAACAAGGATTGTTCGGTTGGAAAGGACGCATTCATGTTGCGTTTTGTAATCCTATTGTTTGGGAAGAACCCCCGGAAGGTGTTCGAGATGCAGTACACCTAGCCGCTCGGTTAGACCAGGTCTTGCACGAGGCGATGCGGACATGGCCTTGTCAGCACTGGGCGGCGAGCGAATGGCTGCGAATCATGGATCATCACGGTCAAAACTGGCCTGAGGATTGGTCTCCCAACGCCGTGGACTCAAGCGTCGGGGAGTCGTGTGAAAGGCGCATACGACTCATCGCTGAATCAGTGAAAGACTTGAATGTCAGTGAAGAAGCACTTAGGTTAAAATGGTGCGAGATTACAATGAATCCTCTTATCAATGCCGTTTTGGCTGAGAGAGCATCATCAGTGACCGTCTGATCAGCACAATGCATCATTTACCTGAATTTACTCGAGCCACTTCAGAACAGATAATAGCAGCTGCTACACCGGCGTTTAATGACTCAGCCTCTCCAATCCGTGGAATGTGGACGGCTTCAGAAGTTGAAGGTACACGGGCTCCTTCCAAGCCACGGGATTCAGATCCTACCCATATCCAACCTTTTTCCCATTGGATTTCATGGTATGGTTTTCCTTGCATTTCGAGGTGGTAATGGCCCGATAGTTGGTTTAGAAAGTCGAACGATACTTCTAAGATTGGCACCCTAAAAATCGACCCCATCGAAGCCTGTACAGTTTTCGAGTTCCATGGGTCTACAGTGCCCTCAGTAATGAAAATCCCTCCGAACCCAAACCAATCCGTCGTCCGAATGAGCGTACCCAAATTTCCAGGATCGTTCAATCGGTAACCCACCAATCCATATTCCAATGGTGATTCTTTGACGGCTTGCACGACAATTTCTGGCGTGTATTGAGGAATTGGAGCGACTGCGAGCAGGCCGGGTGCTGTGTTCATTTGAGAGATTCGACCCATTTCCTTCTCAGAGATTTGCTCCGCGAGATGACGATGTGAGTATGGTACGGCGTATTCCATAGTGGAGACGTAGTACATTCGTTCCACAGCAATGGAGCTCTCAACTAATTCACCAATGCCTTTGACGCCTTCGACAACGAATCGCTTCTGCTCGGAGCGTTCTGTCTTCCTTCGCAAGGCGCGAATGGTGTTTAGGATGGATTTGTCCATGAAGGGGTGTTCTGCTGCACAAAGCTATGTTATATGCGCATTGGCCTTGCTTTCGGCATGTTCGCCCACTAGAAGATTCGCAGAAGGAGAAAAATTCCTTGAGCGTGTTGAAATTATTAACCCAGACGACAGCGGACACAAGCACCATGGTTTCTTTAATGAGGTGCTAAGGCAACGGACAAATACCCGCTTTTTGGGTTTTAGATTACCCATGCAGATTCATCTCATGGTTAGTCCGTCGAACCTCAGAAATGCGCAAATCAGGCGCGAAGAAAAAGGAAAGTCGGAGGGCGGATTTTACTGGTGGATTGCGAATCGAA
>DIHQ01000048.1:2054-17511 GCA_002420235.1 Flavobacteriales bacterium UBA5692 | reverse complement strand
AAACAACGATCGAAACAACGATCGGAACAAAGACAGGCGACATGACCGCCGCAACGACCGCCGCAACAACCGAGATAAATTCTTAAGCGAACCGGAAGAACATGGATTCAACTTCGATGGCATTATAACTGCCGAAGGTGTACTCGAAATTCAACAAGAAGGATTCGGCTTTTTGCGTTCAGCAGACTATAACTATCTGAATTCGCCGGATGACGTTTATGTCACCTCTCGACAAATCAAGCAATTTTCGCTCCAGACGGGAGACACGGTCATTGCCAAAGTCCGACCGCCGCGTATCGGAGAAAAATTTTATCCGCTCATTGATGTAATGAGCATCAATGGCCGCTCACCAGAATGGGTAAGGGATCGCATTCCTTTCAAGTTTTTAACACCTCTGTTCCCACAAGAACGATTTAACTTGAGCACACGCGGTGGCAATATCAGCACTCGTTTGATGGACCTTTTTGCCCCTGTGGGTAAAGGGCAAAGAGGAATGTTGGTATCTCAACCCAAGACCGGTAAGACAACTTTATTAAAAGACGTTGCGAACGCCATAGCCTTGAACCACCCCGAGGTGTATTTGCTTATTCTACTCATCGATGAGCGACCTGAAGAAGTGACTGATATGAAGCGCAGCGTAAATGCCGAAGTGATTGCCTCCACATTTGATGAACCTGCGGATCGGCACGTACGCATTGCGAACCTTGTCTTGGAAAAAGCAAAGCGAATGGTTGAGTGTGGACACGACGTGTGCATCCTTCTTGATTCAATAACGCGCTTGGCTCGAGCCTACAATACTGTATCACCTAGCTCCGGGAAAATCCTGAGCGGTGGTGTAGAAGCAAATGCACTGCAAAAGCCAAAGCGTTTCTTCGGTGCGGCCCGCAACATCGAAAACGGAGGCTCACTTTCCATCATCGCGACCGCACTGACAGAGACCGGTTCGAAGATGGACGAGGTCATTTTTGAAGAATTTAAAGGCACTGGTAACATGGAATTGCAGCTTGACCGCCGCATTTCAAACCGCCGCATATTCCCAGCAATCGATATTCTGACATCAGGGACTCGACGAGAAGATTTGCTTTTGGACAAAGAGACCTTGCAACGCATATGGATACTGCGTAAGCACCTAGCGGATATGAACCCTATAGAAGCTATGGAATTCATGAAGGAACGTATGGAACAAACCCGTAGCAACGACGAGTTCCTATCTTCTATGAATGGATAAAATTCGCCTGTTTTTCGTCTTTGGAATCGCGGCCTGGTTTACGGTCAAACTGTACGGTTTAGGCACCTGGTCGTGGGAGCAATCCAATCAAGCAGGAATCTTCTTAAACCTTGCTTGCGTTATTGGAATAACAACACTTGCTGCATATCAACGAAAGAACGAGGTCAACTTTATTCTTCGCTGGAAAAATGTATCAAAGACGGCAGTCATGTACAGTTTCTTATTATCCTGCTCAATGGGAGTTTGGTACTATGGCATCGTACCAGAAACCATTGAGCAACGCAAAAAGCAACAGCTCCAAATGCTGCAAGATTTCATAAATGACCCCGCAGAATTATCGGCAGTCCAACGCATGAATCCAGCAATGGGTGAGCAATCTAGAGATGCAATCTATGCGAAACAGGCAGCCAACATTGAGGTCTTTTTTTCTCCTCTGTTTTTCATAGGCACGGTACTGATTTCGTGGATATTCACAGCGGCGGTGCTCTCTGCGATATTTGCCGCACTTATACCCCGAATATGGAATGGCAAGTGGGAATGAAATACTGCAAGGGCAAATCCGTTAATAGATTTTGCGCACATTACTAAACGATGAGTTCATCTGCTTACTCCAAGACAGCCGTCACCTTCAAATCGCTGGTAATTATTGTAATCGCATGGGTTACAACATTTGGATCTGTATCAGCACAACAAGGACGTAAAAATCTCGCAGCTTTTGACTCCAAAAAATATCATTTTGGTTTCGCATTATCGGGAAATCAGTCAGATTTCAACCTTACCCTTACCCCTGACTTTAGCTTTAGCGACAGTCTGCTCGCAATTGTGAATCAACCCCAGGCCGGATTCAATTTGGGATTGGTTGCTTCATGGGATGCAACAAAGAACTTCCACATTCGCTTCATACCGGGTCTTTCCTTCCAGGACCGTGCCTTGGAATATCGATTTGAGAAGGATGGGGAATCGGACTTGAAAATGCTTCGCACTGAATCGGTTTATTTAAATTTTCCCTTGCTCTTGAAATTGAGGACCGACCGTGTCGGAAACTTTGCTGCATACGCACTCATCGGAGGCAAATTCAGCAAGGATATGCAATCGCAGGAGGAAACAAATCAGCAACTTGCGAGCGACTTCATCCTACGATTGGAATCGGGCAATAGTTCTATTGATTTGGGTGCTGGCGTGGATATTTTTCTTCCGTTTTTTAAATTTAGTATTGAAGGCAAATTCGAATTGGGCAACCGCAATATTTTAATACAAGACGAAAGCAGATATTCAGCCCCGATGCAGTCACTCAAAACCCGATCATTCGTTCTTTCTTTGTGCTTTGAGGGTTAAATGCGCTACGCTTAAGGCACGAACATCACCTATATCTTAAAGGAAATTGCTTTTTCGTTGAAGTTAAATGGAAACATGCTGCCTCGAGGCACACCGCATTTCTCACTCCTAAATTTCATGCCTAATGATTGAAGATGATGCTTTCAGCACCATTGAGGCACCGGCTGATGCGGTGTACAAGGTCAAAGGTTCGAAACATTATGGTTATGTTTTCCCTGTTGCACAAATCGACGATGTGAAAGCGCACCTCAAAGTTTTACGCAAGGAACATCACGGAGCACGGCACCACGCATTCGCATATCGAATAGGCCCGGCAGGCACGGTGTGGCGCACATCTGATGACGGTGAGCCAATGAATAGCGCAGGACCTCCGATTCTTGGTGTATTCAAGTCGAAAGGACTCACCAACTGCCTTGGGGTGGTAGTCCGGTATTTCGGCGGCATAAAACTCGGCACGAGCGGTTTAATGGATGCCTACAAAAAAGCCACTTTAATGGCTCTCGAAAACGGAAAGATTGTTCAGCGATTTGTTGAGCATTCCTTAACCATTGATTGCCCGTACAATTTCATTGGAACAGTTATCGCCATATGTGAAAAGTACGGAGCGCGTATTGCAAAGCGGGAGTTTAGCGATTCATGCACGTTTCATTTAACTGTTCGTGAATCTCAGTACAAGGCCTTGCGTCGAGCCTTAGATGATTTTTATGAGTGTCAAATTCAGTCTACAAAAAAAAAGCGGTAGCCTCAGCCACCGCTTCTTCACTTCTTGGAGATCCTACCCTTATTTCAGGATAAGTTTTACCATTTGTGAGTCGGTCTCATTTCGCAGTTGAAGCAGGTACTGTCCAACACCCTGGCTCGTGAAATCTAGTGAACTTACTGCACCGTTGAGTTGACCTGTCGCAATCTCCTGTCCCAAGCCGTTCAGCAGACTCCAATCTGCCGTAGCAAATGCTGCATCGACTGTCAATTGAATAATGCCTTTTGTTGGGTTGGGGTAAGCCGATTGAACAGCACCACCCTCTTCCTCCATACCAACAATCGTGATGGTCACAGGAATTCGATCAGATGGGCAACCTTCGAAAGGCGTCTGAACAACCCAATTATAGAAGAAATAGTAATAGTTAGTCGCATTATCACCACCTGCCGTGCTTTGTGTGATAGACCCTAATGTTCCCAATTCATATGGGTATGACATATCAGTTCCCGGTCCGTCCCGCCACAATTGCGGATCATTGTCAAATGAACGTAAGCCATAATCAGTTCCTTCCGGAATTTCAAAATCCAAAGTCAGCGTGTTCAATCCATCTAACAAATCGAAGACGCCTGATTCTAATACGTTACCGTCTGAATCAATGACCCCAATCTCGCGCTCTCCGTCGCCATTGGCATATACATCTACAGTGTGAATCACCAAATCTTCATACGCATCAAACAGCAACCAACGAACGCTATTGTCGTGGTATTGACCGTCACCCATGCCCATTCGGCCACCAATGCCTTCTTCTAAACCTGAGTCGTTGATGTCTTCCACCCATAACGTGGTAGTTTCTGAAATCGTCGTTTCATAAGCGGCACCAATGAAAAGGGGGATTAATGCAGTCTCATCGTCGTACCATCGTGTGGACTCGGTTGTTGAGGTCAATGTGAATGGCTCATCACCACCGACTTCGTTAGGGCCTGTGATGACTGGAACATCTGGCGAATCAAGCACTTCAACGAGAAATTCTGCCGACGGGTTATCATTGCCACAATCGTCGATTAAAATGAGGGAATATGCTCCAGATTCCGTGACCGTGATACTTTGTGTTGTTTCGCCATTTGACCACATCCATTCCGCGCCATTTGGCCCAATGAATTCAACCGCATTGCCTTCGCAAAATGTCAATTCACCAATCACTTGAACTTCAGGAGCTTGTGCCGAAATGGTCGTGACAGAGACTGATTCTGAGGTAGCTGCACATCCGTCAGCGTCGTAAACAACCACGCTGTAAAGACCAGCCTGCCCAACTTCGATGGAGGAAGTTGAAGCTCCCGTGGACCAGGTATAAGATTCAAAGGCACCACTCACAACTAACTCAATCGTTTCACCTGGACAAAGTGACAACTCCATTGGGACTTCGAGTTCAACCTCCGTCATACACGGAGCTTCTAAGAGATTATGATACTGATCAATGGCTGGATTATCGATGGTAGTTTCCATTCCGCTTGGCCATTTTATGGTTGCTGTTTCGATTGTCTCGTGGGCGCCCAAGCCAAACATGCAAGCAAAAGTGTTGGTAATGCCATAGCTCTCACCGGCTCGCACTTCTCGAATCATCGTCCCAAAATCACCGGTCAATACCACCGCTGTACCAACGGCGTCTTTATTCGAAACAATGCCTTCTAAGTCAAACGCAATCCAGTGGTTATCATTCCCTGTATTCAACCACAAAATGTCATCATTTCCATTATCCGGTGAGTTGTAACCATTGCCGTAAGTCGCATATACATCAATGGTTCCATCGCGGTTGACATCTCCAATTGCAAAACTATGCATTGTGTCTCCTGCCGTAAAAGGCTCGTCTTCGGTAAACGTTCCGTCACCGTTATTGCGGTAGAAGCGATGCACCCCACCTGACACGATGACATCAACAAAACCATCGTTATCAAAATCAGCCATCTTCGCTTGCAGAGCAAACCCACTAAAGTCTAAACCTGCTTCTTCAGTAACGTCGTTGAAATAACCGTTGCCATCGTTTTGCAATAGCGTCATTGTAGTAGAGTGATTGGTCAAGAAACAATCAAAATCTCCATCATTATCGTAATCAGCGTAGTCCACTGTCCAACTTTGTTCGTTGAGCACCAATCCGCGCTCCTCTGCCACCTCCGAAAATGAACCATCGCCATTATTCAACCAAATCTGGTTCACACGTCGTGGGTCAAACGGATCATTCACAAACTGCCGGCACTTAGCGATAGTCAAATCCACATCCCCGTCCTGATCGAAGTCACTGAAAACGGTTCCGTAGTTGCCGCTGTGGTCAGTATTGGGATAATCCGAAAAATCGTAGTTCGTCAAATCAATCAGGGTCTCGTCAATGTCCAAATCGCTTCCATTGCCCTTCCAAATACGAGAAAGGGCATCGTCATGACAACCGAAGGCATCAAGCTGTCCATCATTATCGATGTCAGCGAAATTACAAGCCTGCATAAACATGGAACCATTCTCCAAGTCCATATCACTCCATGATCCAACAGCGTCAATATGCTTGACATGCACACCGTCATATGCACCACCGGCAAACACGTCCTTGTGCCCATCGTTATCGTAATCACCAATGGTCATACCCCATTGATTGCTGTTGGAAACGTTACCGTAATCCACCTCGATGAAGCTACCTGAGGCATCTTGGTAAAGAATTTTGACTGTTTTTGATTGATCCAGAACGATGATGTCATCTAAACCATCGTTGTCCATATCCGTAAAACCAACGCAGTTGCCGCTATTGTAATCGCCTGGAAGAATCGACGATGCATTGGTAAATGATTGAGCTGTAACCAGTGAACAGGCAGCTAAGAAGTTAAGAGAGAGGAAGATATTTCTCATGGTCCGGTGAAGGTTTTAGGAAGATGTGCAATATACCCACCAACTCAACCAATTCGTAAGAAAAGTGTTCAAGCCGCTGAAAACTCTTTTAAATTCGCACCATGACTCCCGGCGGAACTGCTGCATTTCACACCTTAGGCTGTAAACTCAATTTTTCTGAGACTTCTACCATTGCGCGGGAATTAAGCGAAGCTGGATATGCCCGAGTAGGAATAGACGACGCCCCGGATGTTGTCGTCATTAACACCTGCAGTGTCACAGAGCAAGCCGATGCAAAGTGCAGAAACGCCGTTCGTCGTGCATTGAATAGCAACCCGGAAGCCTTTGTGGCTGTCATCGGTTGTTACGCACAATTGAAACCGAAGGAGATTAGCGACATAGAGGGCGTTGATATCGTTTTGGGTGCCGCCGAAAAATTCAATCTACTCAATCACATTAGCAACAAAAAGTCCCAATCGGAAGTCGCAGTAGGCCCAATCAATGAAGTCCGTAGTTTCATCCCCGGCTTTTCTAGTCAAGACCGCACTCGAACGTTCTTGAAGGTGCAAGACGGGTGCGATTACTTTTGCTCATTCTGCACCATTCCGCTAGCCCGCGGTCGTTCGAGAAACGCTTCTATTAAAGAAACCGTTTTAACGGCCCAATCAGCAGCCAGTCAAGGAGCAAAAGAAATCGTTTTGACGGGGGTGAACATTGGGGATTTTGGCAAATCCACAGGCGAAACGTTTTTTAATCTTGTACGCGCTCTAGACAAAGAGGTGCCCGCTCCGCGATTTCGTATCAGCAGCATTGAGCCCAACCTCTTAACTCCTGAAATTATCAAGTGGGTTGCTGACAGCAACAAATTTCAACCCCATTTTCACATTCCTCTTCAAAGCGGTTCTGATCGCGTGCTCAAGGCTATGAGACGGCGCTACGGGACGGCCTTGTATCGACAACGGATTGAGGCCATTCGAAAGGTTTTACCTAACGCTAGCATCGGAGTTGATGTTATCACAGGTTTTCCAAATGAAACCGATGCAGCTTTCGAAGAAACTCAAGCGTTTCTTTTGGATTTGCCAATTAGCTATTTACACGTATTTACCTATTCCGAGCGTGCGCGCACAACTGCACCCCGTATGACAGAGAACGTGCCGGTCGATGTACGCAAAAACCGAACCAAGCAGCTGCGAATGTTATCACTAAAAAAGCAGCGAAAGCATTACGAACAATTCGTTGGTACGGCGAAACAAGTGCTATTTGAGGAAAGCGTCGAAGACGGTTTGCGATTTGGATATACCCCGGAATATGTGCGCGTTGGTATTGACGCACCTACCGCAAAAGCAAACACAATTACCTCTGTACAAATTAACACCGTTCATGCCGCAGGCTACGCTTCTGGCATCATTTCGCAAAAAATACCAGCTTAACGATGTACCCGACCTTATACCATGCACTGTCGGATCTTTTCGGCTGGGAAATTGCGGCATTAAAACTGATTAATAGTTTTGGACTGTTCGTGGCGCTCGCTTTCGTTGGTGCGGCGTTTACGCTTCGAAGGGAGATTGATCGAAAACAAAGCTTAGGGATTTTTCAACCGACCCAAACCACGCTAACCATTGGCGGGCCTGTTTCTTGGACTGAGTACCTCTCACAAGCGGTAGTCGGATTTATTTTGGGTTGGAAGCTCATATATCTAGCCCTAAATGCTGAAGTACTCTTCCAGTCCGGGCTGCCACAACGCCACCTTTTTAGCCTTGAAGGAAGCCCCATTTTAGGTTTAATAATCGCTGCTATTTTCGTCGGTTGGCGTTATTGGGAATCGAGAAAGTCAGGTAAAAAACTTTCAAAAGAGACTGTTTATATCCCTGCTAATCAACATGTTGGAGGTATCGTTACAGTCGCTGCCATTGGAGGGATTACCGGAGCTAAATTTTTTCACCTTCTCGAATACCCTGAAGAGATGGTTCGATTTTTTCGCGAGCCATCTTTGCAAAATTTCCTCGGCGGATTGACGATATACGGTGGTTTGATTGTCGGTGGCTTGTCCGTTTACATCTATGCACTGCGCAATAACTTAAAGTTCCTTCCGCTTGCAGATGCCACGGCGCCAGGATTGATGTTGGCTTATGGCATTGGACGCATTGGCTGTCAGGTGAGCGGCGACGGAGATTGGGGCATTCCAAATTCTAATCCCAAACCAGACTGGATGGGATTTCTTCCAGATTGGATGTGGTCATATTCGTTTCCGAATAACGTCAATGGTGTTTATGGAGCTCGTCCTGCAGGATACACAGGAAGGCTTATCGGACCAGATGATCCATGGCCCATTTTTGAAGGATACGGCACCTACCTTGACCCGGGAGTTTACCCGACTGCATTTTATGAAACGCTCATGTGTCTGATTATTTTTGGATTACTTTGGAGCGTACGCCGAAGAATAGTCACTCCCGGTCGGCTTTTTGCATTGTACTGTGTCTTTAACGGATTGGAGCGCTTTTTCATTGAAAAAATCCGGGTGAATGTGGAGATGGATCTGTTGGGTATGCACGTAACCCAAGCCGAAGTGATTTCAACCATCACTTTCCTCTCCGGTTTGACTTTGTGGGCCATCTTGGGAAAAAGAAGGAAGCGTTGACCCATTAAACCATCAGGCATGTGAACCGTCTCATCATCAATGCATGTTGCCAAACCACAACCCGATTGGATCGAAGATTTAGTTGAGGCGGAGGGGTTGCTGCGTGAACGAGCTTATACGACCATGATGGATACTTGGCACGTCCCCATTTACTCCTACCTCCGCGGCATGTTAAATGAACACGATGACGCCGAAGACGCGACGCAGGAAACGTTTGTACAAGTACTGCGCTCCATCCACTTGTTTCGAGGTGAGAGTAAATTTTCAACGTGGCTATATGCCATTGCACGTCGCAAGGGATTAGATGCACTCCGTTCTCGCAAACAACTGGCCTTGCGCTATGCTCACCCGAATGCCGCTGACTGGGAAACCCGACTCGAGTCAGACCCATTTTTTGACGGGGACGATGCCGAACTCAAGCTTCACGCCGCTCTTCAAATCTTGCCCGCGCGCCAGCGGGAAGTTTTCACTCTGCGGTATTATCAAGAAATGGCCTATGCAGATATTGCCGAACTCATCGGTACATCAGAAGGGGCTGCCAAAGCCTCGTATTTTCACGCTAAAAACAAAGTTCAAGTCCACCTAATTTCCAGCACCGATTAAACCTTTCGCACTGCTTTTCGTCCAATCAATGCAGTCTATGCCCCAAAAGAATACACCATACACGACACCGGAAGGGTTTTTCGAGCAACAACAAAAAGTCATCTGGAAAGAAGCTTCATCCCAAACCGCTGAACGCGAGTTGGAGGATGTGGGTGGCTTTGGTCGATATGCGTGGGCTGCGGGCATCGCCGCCATCTTGTCCATTGGTTTGCTCTTCGTCCTCCAGCAAACCCCTGAAGTGTGCGAATCATTTGCGTGCTTGTGGGACCGCACCCCCGTGCAGTCCATTCCTCTGGATGATGATGAAATCGAAACGTGGATGGACGATGACCTCCTGTTTGAAACCGTTTTAAATGAAACCAAAGATGCATAGTCCATTGTCCTTTTTGACCATGTTTTTTATAGTACCGATGCTTGCTATTGCCCAGACGCCTCAATCGCAGAAAGAACTGCGGGAAGACCGCATGCAAGCGTTACGTGTAGCCTATTTTGTTGAAGAATTGTCGCTAACACCTGAAGAAAGCTCGCATTTCTGGCCCGCTTGGAATGAGGAAGAGGAAAAACTTAGAGCGCACGGGGATGCTATTCGCGCGATTGAAACTCAGCTAAAATCCACGGAATCAGACGCAGAAGCTGCCGAATTGGTGCAAGAATTGAAGCAACTACACCTCGCCAGCGTGGAGCTAAGGCACCTAGCCATCGACCGCATCGCCGTGTTCATCGGATACCGACGAGCAGGTATGATCAAGCAAGTGGAACGTGAATTCAGAACGCGGGTAATGAAACGGCGGATGAAAGGAAGTGAATCTAGTAAAGGCCAGCGTATTGACGATCGCAGGTCGCGTGGCTCCCAACGTTACTGAGGAATCAGGCAAACGCCGTTGATACAGTACCGCATACCCGATGCGGTAGGACCATCAGGGAAGAGATGCCCCAAGTGGCTGTCGCACTTGGCACACCTCACCTCTATGCGAACCATGCCGTGGCTCTTGTCGAGCACCTCTTTCAAAGCACCTTTGGATGCTTCCTTATCAAAACTAGGCCAGCCACATCCTGAATCGAATTGGGCAGAAGAATCAAATAAGTCTGCTCCGCATCCCTTGCAAAGAAAAGTGCCTTGGTGGCCAGTGCGGCAAAGCGGAGAAGAAAAAGGACGTTCGGTGCCATTCTGGCGCATCACCCTGAAAGCTTCAAACCCTAACTCATCAAGCCATTCATTTTCGGACTTCGACGATGAGGAGTGCTGATCATGCGCCATGACCGGACGGCTTTAAACCTTTGCCATGGTGATGATTACCCCTTTTACGATTTGTGTTTTTGTGTTTTTTGCCTTTGCCTTGTTGGAAACTATTGCGCGAACTTTTTGGGCCTCTCTGACCCCTGCCACTCCGACGTCGACTGCCTTTCGGGTCATACTCTGGCCCCTTTCCCACCTTTGCTGGAAGGTCCAACTTGTCCACCTCTCTCTCGATAAGCCGTTCAATTCGACCAAACCGCTGCTGGTCGTCAGGATTGACCAAGGTGATGCCTTCGCCGTCTCGATTCGCCCGAGCAGTTCGACCAATGCGATGAACGTAATCCTCTTCATTTGGCGGTACATCATAATTAACCACCAATTCGATGTTGTCAATGTCGATACCTCGGCTGACGACGTCTGTCGCGACAAGAATGGGGAATTTGCGCTGGCGGAAACCCAGCATCACCTCCTCCCTTTCACTTTGATCCGAATCAGAGGAAATTCGCTCGCATTTAATTCCGGCTTTACGCAAAACGCGTGTTATTTGGCCCACAGTTCTTTTCCTTGAGGTGAATACAATACCCGAAGCAACATCGCGATCTCTTAAAACTTCAACAAGGACATCATCCTTCTGATAATCAAAAAGAACATAGGCTCCTTGTTTGATTTTCTCGGCAGGCTTCGAAAGTGCCAACTTAACAACCTCAGGATCATTTTGAAGGTCTCGAGCCAGTTCCTCGATTCGGTCGGGCATGGTTGCACTGAACAACAAAGTCTGCCTATCATCACGGCATTTTTCTGCAATACGCATGATATCTCCTAAAAAGCCCATGTCCAACATCCGATCGGCTTCGTCCAAAATCAAGCATTTCAATTCCGACAAATCCACGTAGCCCAAGGTGAGATGCGATAAGAAACGACCTGGCGTTGCAACGATAATATCAGCACCATGCGTCAGCGCCTTTTTCTCACGGCTAAACTCATGCGCATTACCTCCGCCGTAAATCGCCAAACTCGTAACCTTCGCATAATATCCAAACCCCTCCACAGCCTGATCAATTTGCATAGCCAACTCACGGGTTGGAACTACAATCAAGGCTTTAGTCTTGCCGTTATCCTCTGTATCCAGGATTCGATCAATCGTCGGCAGCAAAAACGCCGCAGTTTTGCCCGTTCCAGTTTGAGCAATACCAAGGAAATCCGAACCTTTTAATATGGTCGGGATGGCTTTTTCTTGAATTGGGGTTGGTTCTTCAAACCCCATGGCATCCAGTGCATCAAGCACATCAGGGTGCATGGGCATCGCATCAAAGCGCATGCGCTTATTTTCTTCTTCCACGCTTACAAGTTAAGGCGATTGCAACCAAACCTGTGTTATACATGTTATATTTTCGCTCCACGCTAGAACGGGTCGTGTCTTATCTCAAGCATATTCAACTGACTACTAACCTCGCAAAGGTTATGCTCTTATTCACGTGTGCATTCGAAGCGACACAAGGATGGGCTGCACATGCCATGGGAGGTGAAATTTACTACAACTACCTCGGCAGTGATAATTTCGAAATTACCTTGATTTTTTATCGCGAATGCTACGACAGTAGCATTGAGCCGAGTGGCTGGCAAAACGGAGGCACGAATCTCGATCCAACCATTAAGCTCGGTGTATACGAGGGTGACAATTTGTATTCCTTGTACGACGCGGATTTGGTAGAGGCTTCAATCGAGCCTCTGGAAACCATTTTGGAGAATCCGTGTGGAAATTTACCCCCAGACTTGTGCATGCAGCGCTTGGAGTATACCATCGAGGTAAACTTACCTCCAAGTGACATAGGATACGATTTGATTTTCCAGCGTTGCTGTCGAAATCCAGGCATTGTAAATATTCCGAACCCAGGAGATGTGGGAATCACCCTAACCACCCAAATTCCACCGTTTACAAATGATAATAGCCCGAACAGCAGCCCGCAATTTAACGTTTACCCCCCTGAAGCAATTTGTACCAACTTTGAACTCTTCTTGGATCAAAGTGCAAGCGATGTAGATGGTGACTCACTTGTCTACTCTTTTTGCACACTACTTGATGGTGGAACTCCGAACGATCCCTCTCCTGACCCCCAGCCAGCCTCGACGTTCTCGACAATTCCATGGGGTGCAGGGTTCAGCGCAACGAACCCCATACCATCTAATCCACCACTTGCAATCGATTCGAATACAGGTCAAATTACCGGTTTCCCCACCACGCCAGGTGCTTACGTCATTGGCATTTGTGTGTCCGAATTCCGCAATGGCGAGTTGCTGAGCACAGTCATGCGAGATTTCCAATTCAATGTCGTGATGTGCGACCCGACTATCATCTCTTCAGTTCAACCGCAAACAGACAACCAATTGTGCATTGGTGAAACAATAGCCTTTACCGAAAATAGCATCGGGGCTCAGAGCTTGCTTTGGGATTTTGGTGTAACCGGAACCGACGAGGATATCAGTGTCTTAAGCAACCCAACCTACACCTATCCAGATACGGGAATTTACACTGTGACACTAATCGCCAATCCGACGTGGCCATGTGCTGATACCTCATCCCAAACTTTCTACGTCTATGAGCCACTTAACCTGGATATTGATGTCGTAGATTTTGAATGCCTGAATGGCGTAGAAGCCTTTGATTTACAAGCCAATGGAGCATTCACAGACAACACCAATCTGACTTGGAATCTCATAGGTGGTTTACCTAACATTCAGGAGGGAATAACCACAGATTGGGTGACTTTTGGTAACGCAGACGAATGGACAGTTACGTTAGATGCTGAACATTACGGTTGCCAATCCTCTGTCAACTTCTCTTGGGACGCACCTGCTTCCCCCATTGCCTCTGTTGCAGACCAAAGCTCGTTCTGTCAAGGTTATGACTTTGACTTTGAAAACCTGTCACAAAATGCTGAAAATTGGTTTTGGGACTTCGGTGTTGCAGGGACAAATGACGATACGTCCGATGAGGAATTCCCATCTTACACCTACCCTTCAGACGGTGTGTACACTGTCCAACTCATCGTGACATCACCTTACACATGCGCTGATACCACCTTTTCCACAGTGGAAATATTTCCTGAGATTGACCCAGCTTTTGGAGCCCCTGACCCCGAGTGCTTCTCCACAAATAACTTTTCACTTACGCCCTTGGTAGAGAACGACCCCATTACTTCTTACGATTGGGATTTTGGAGGTGAAACCATAAATGCCAATGTTAACGGCTCCACTGTAACTAATCTAGTCTATGCAGAGCCAGGAACCTACACGGTACAAGTGACGGCTGTTGCTAATGGATGTGAAGTAACCGCGTCGGAAGAGGTCTGGGTCATCGCCGATCCCAGCATTGGCTTTCAAGGAGGGCCAAATATCGGCTGTCCACCACATTCCGTATCGTTCAACAACACTAGTGAAACGGAAACCACAACGACTTACCTCTGGGATTTTGGTGACGGCTCAACTTCAATCTCTACAGAACCCTACCACATTTACGAAAATCCCGGGACGTACAGCGTGACCTTAACCATGAATTCAAGCGGTTATTGCAGCCAAGAGTTGGTACTTACTCAAGCCAATACAATCCAAGTCCAAGCCATACCCTTAGCAGGATTCAACATCACACCTAATCAAGTCGACCTATTGAATCCAGTTATTGAATTTGAAACCTTAGCATCTGGAAATGTTCAATGCTTTTACAACTTCGGCGATGGGGGTTCAAGCAGCGACTGCAGTGGAGTGTATACATACAGCGACGGCGGCTACTTTGAGGTAGTACAGACGGTTGTGAATGAGGCGGGATGCACGAATACAGCAACAGGCCAAGTTGCAATCGCAGGCACCGTTTTTTACGCACCAAATGCCTTTACTCCTGATCATGATGGTCTCAATGATACTTGGATACCAATTGCCCTTGGTGTTTCGAAATATCGACTCAAAATTTACAACCGATGGGGTGAATTGGTTTGGGAAACCAATGCACAGGATAATCCATGGCTCGGTCAAGTGCGTGATGGAGATTACTCTGCACCCGATGGTATTTATTATTATGAAGCGTTCATTATAGACCAGTTGACATTGCCACACACGTACCGAGGGCACCTGCAGCTTATGCGATAATAAATGAGAGATTTACCTCTTTCGTTTTGGTTCTTAAGTCAGGTCGAATATATTAGCCTTGCAGAGTTCGAAAGATGAGTGACCAAAATAATCGAGAGGAAATTTATTCCCGCCCAGTCCGCGCTGGTAAGCGAACGTACTTTTTTGACGTCAAAGCCACGAGAGGTCAAGACCTTTACATGACCATCACAGAAAGCAAGCGACGCTTTGATGATGAAGGAAATGTTCACTACCAAAAGCATAAGATTTTCTTATACCGTGAAGATTTTGCCAATTTTGAGGAGGGTTTTGTCGACGCTGTAGAAAAAATTCAAGAGTTGATGGCCACTGGGAATTACCGCGACCCTATAGCTGAACGAAAGGCAAAAGCAGAAGCGGAACCTGTGACAGAAGAAACATCAGAAGGAGAAAGCGACTATTCCGCGGATGACATCAATTTTGATGACCTCTAATTCATTCTGAAAATTCCCCGCGTGAGCCACCGGATACTGCACAAAACCGTGCCAAACGGTGAATAACTTTTCCCGCTCTTCTCTTTTCAACAGTTTATCTTTGATTTAGGTCATTGATAATGCAATGTCGCACGAAAACATGCGGTTCACGCGTTCTTAGATACATTGAAAAGGGCCCTTGCAAAGTCAACTAGAAAACGGAACATTCATGGGTAAAGTAATAGCAGTAGCAAACCAAAAAGGAGGAGTGGGTAAA
>DIHQ01000048.1:943-1746 GCA_002420235.1 Flavobacteriales bacterium UBA5692 | reverse complement strand
AAAAGGAGGAGTGGGTAAAACCACGACAGCAATCAACTTAGGTGCCTGTTTCGGGGTCTTGGAATACAAAACTCTTCTAATTGATGCAGACCCCCAAGCGAATGCTACTTCCGGATTGGGTATTGATCCCAAACAAGTGAATCAAGGCACGTACGAAGCTTTACTTGGTAACACCGGCATAATCGATTCTATTGTATCCACATCTAGTCCAAACCTCGACATACTCCCGGCTCGCATTGATTTGGTTGGAGCAGAAATAGAATTGATATCCAAGGCAAGACGTGAACACCAACTTCGTAAGGCATTGGATATGATTCGCAACGATTACGACTTCATCATCATTGACTGTTCTCCAAGTCTCGGATTGATAACAATCAATTCACTGGTGGCAGCTGATGCTGTGCTTATTCCTGTACAATGCGAATATTTCGCCCTTGAGGGATTGGGTAAATTATTGAATACAGTCAAAATTGTCCAGAGCGGATTAAATGAGTCCTTAGAAGTCGAAGGTATCCTATTGACGATGTACGACACGCGGCTCCGCTTGGCTAATCAAGTTGTTGACGAAGTGAGGACACACTTTCAAGGTTTGGTCATGAAAACCATCATCCACCGTAATACGCGATTGGGCGAAGCACCAAGTTTTGGTGAATCCATCATAATGCATGATGCATCTTCGAAGGGATCAATAAACTATTTGAATCTCGCAAGGGAAATCTTGCAGCGCAACCAAATGACGCAACTGACGGACGAGGAAAAGATAATTCCAGTCTCGAAATGATTTGAAAGAGCAACATGACAAA
>DIHQ01000048.1:464-617 GCA_002420235.1 Flavobacteriales bacterium UBA5692 | reverse complement strand
AAGCAAGCGCTCGGAAGAGGACTAGGAGCCCTGTTACCAGGCGTTCCTGAACCCGCCATTGGTCAGCAGACCAAAGACGCTCCACATGTAATTGGATCCATGGCAGGTAACATTTGTTCCTTGACTATTTCGCAAATCGATAACAATCCCGAC
>DIHQ01000048.1:0-164 GCA_002420235.1 Flavobacteriales bacterium UBA5692 | reverse complement strand
TCGCAAATCGATAACAATCCCGACCAACCGCGAAGAGAGTTTGATGAAAATTTGTTAGAAGAATTAGCCCAAAGCATTCGTGAATTAGGCATCATCCAGCCCATCACCGTGCATCGCGTTCGAGCCAATAAATATCAAATCATTTCCGGTGAGCGTCGTTTTCG
>DIHQ01000034.1:988-23256 GCA_002420235.1 Flavobacteriales bacterium UBA5692 | reverse complement strand
AACGACCAATATAAGTTGGGTAAATTCGGTGGGCATTTTGAATTCAACTGTAATCCTTGCACCTTGCAAAACAACGAATTACATTTGCAAGTCTTTCGGTATTGAAATGGTACCGGAAGACATCGAAACACGATAATAAATACCAACCTATTTTCATGAAGAAGTTGTTTACTCTCCTTGCTTTGGCAGGGTTGATAATGGCACAATCGCCAGCCGTACTTTTCTCACAGGACACTGAGATGGAAATGGCCGTTGATTCCACGACAATAGATTCGACGTTCGTTGAAGCTGCCGACTCAACGACTGTCGATTCCACTGCTTTGGCTTCTGCTGTTGCAATGGATGAGCCTCCAGAGGAGACACGCGAAGTGTTGAGTTTTCACCAAACCGTGAAGAAGTATTTTATCGAAGGTGGCGCAACCTTCATGGCGTTCGTTCTGATTTGTTTAATCCTTGGTTTGGCCTTGGCTATCGAGCGCATCATCTACTTGAACATGGCGACCACTAACTCTGCACAGTTAGTTGAAGGTATAGAAGAAGCGCTGGGCAACGGTGGCGAGGAGGCAGCTAAAGAGGTATGCCGCAACACCCGTGGTCCGGTTGCGACCATCTTCTACCAAGGCTTAGACCGTTCTGCTGGTAGCTACGAAGAAGTAGCAAAGGCCATTGAGGACTACGGCAGCGTGGAGATGTCTAAGTTGGAGCGCGGATTGAGCTGGATTAGCTTGTTCATCGCCCTGGCGCCGATGTTGGGTTTCATGGGTACGGTAATCGGTATGATTTCAGCCTTTGATAAGATTGCTGAAGCGAATACCATTAATGCCTCAATCGTAGCAGGTGGTATTAAGGTGGCATTGATCACTACCGTATCCGGTTTGATTGTGGCAATCATCCTCCAGATTTTCTACAACTATATCTTGTCCAAGATCGACAGCATTGTATTAGATATGGAAGAGGCTTCTATGGACCTTGTTGATTTGTTGTACAAGCGAAAAATGCAGGGTAAATAATCCTCTTAACTTAGAAAAATCATGGGTGATAAAGGATTACGTTTCGGATTGTCGGTGCTGCGTATTGGCATCATTGTAGCTGGCGTGTTGCTGAGCTACATGATTACGTCCCGTAGCGGGGCCGACGAGACCTTTGTCGAAGGACAGGAACGTTACGGCGCCCTCCTCGACGGCTTATTTTACATCATTTACATCGTTGGAATTGCTTGTTCGGCGGCTGCTGTCTTGTTCGGTCTGGGATTCCTCGCCGTGAAGTTGATAAATGATTCGAAAAGCGTGACGGGTACACTCGTCGGCTTTGCGGCTTTCGTGGTCATCGGTTTGTTGAGCTTCTTCGTACTGGCCGACGACACCGTTTTACGAGCTTATGAGGCAAGTGGCATTCAAGTCTCCGCAGGTGAGAGCTTGTTCGCGGGTGGCGGGTTATATTTCGTTTACTTGTTAGGTGGATTATCTGTTTTAACCATTGTCGTTGCTGAAATTCGCGGCGCACTGAAGTAAAAAATGGCACGGCGAGAATTACAGGAAATCAATGCTGGCTCCATGGCGGATATTGCCTTCCTGCTCCTGATCTTTTGGTTGGTTACTACTACCATTGATTCGGATGAAGGCATCAAGCGCCAATTGCCTCCTCCGGTTCCACCTGATATTGATATACCTCAAGCAAAGGAGCAGAACGTATTCAACGTAAAAGTCAATTTCTTGGATGCGTTGCTCGTTGAAGGTGAACCATCGGACATTTTGGACCTTAAGGACAAGGCCAAGAATTTCTTAATCGCTACCGGCGACGGTATCATATCTCACCCTGTTGGACGGGAGACCGTAGGCAAGAATCGGGAGGTCGAAATGATAACGGGCACCAATGGAAAAACGAACGCTGCATTTCCGGAACGCCTTTGGGTTCGCAAATCCGATGTAAAGCTGAGTATTGCCGAATACGAAGCGTTCGTTGCTGCTTCAGAAGATGACAGCCGAAAGAAAAATTTTACCAAGGTGCTGGAAAAGTGGAAGGAAAAGCTGATGACGATTGAATTGCTCGGTGGTGACTATAAGGAGCTTCCACCGTCAGCTTTGATTTCCATGCAAAACGATAACGCAACAACCTACGACACCTACCTCCAGGTGCAAAACGAATTGCAGTCGGCGGTAAATGAGTTGCGCGATGAATTGGCCATTGCGAAGTTTGGGCGAAGCTATAAAGAGTTGGAGGATTTGTATGACCGCAATTCTGAGGATAAGTCTTTGTTGGATAAAATCATCGCCGTTCGCTCGGTATATCCCCAGCGTATTTCTGAGGCTGAGCCACGCGAAGGATCAACATACTACTGATATGGGAAAGTTCAAGAAAGGCAATAAGCGCGGTATGGCGGCCATTTCAACCGCTTCTCTTCCTGACATCGTATTCATGCTGTTGTTCTTCTTTATGGTGGCAACGGTCTTGCGCACGGAAGAAGAGAAGGTGCGGTTAATCCGCCCCGAGGCTTCAGAACTTTATAAGATTGAGAAGAAGCACTTGATTCGTTATGTGAATATCGGTGTTCCTATGGACCGCCGCTACGGAACGGAGCCAATTATGCAGCTCAACGATGCGTTTTCTACTCCTGACCTTATACAAGACTGGGTCAGTACGGAACGTTTGACCCTCGCGGAAGCGGAGCAAAGCAAAATGTGGGTTAGCCTTAAGGTGGATAAAGACACTAAAATGGGTATTGTGACAGACGTGAAGCAAGAGCTGAGAAAGGCATCTGCTTTGAAAGTACTTTATTCAGCATCGAGCCGCGAGCGTACCAATTCTGAGTATTGATTGCGACTCACCAAGTGAAATTTGAAATCCTTGGTCTTCGTTAGGATTTTTTCGTTGAAAAAGGTATACCTACATGGTTCGAGTTATTTTGCATTTAACTGTATTACGTAAGACCATGACAAAACGATTTTTCATGGGGCTGATGCCCTTGATTTTATCCTTAAATGTTTCTGCGCAAGTCCCACACGGCGGTGAGCCCATGTGGCAGACTAACCCTACGTTGAATTATGTCCCTGTACACCGAATGCCTGGGATTGATTTGGATGTGTTGCGCGCAGCTGATGAGGTGACCGATGCTGTGAAATCTGCGCCCTGGCGTTTTGGTGAAGAGTTTGATGTCGACATCGGTCTTCAGCACGGGTACTGGGATGTGATGGAAGGAATCGCGGTGTGGCGCACGGTGATTGAATCACCAGGAGCCTTGGCCGTTGGATTGCGATTTTCGGAATTTCAACTTCCCAAGGGTGCAAAGCTGTTCATATGGAATCGTGAAGCCATCGAATTTATTGGGTCCTTTGATCATCGTAATCACAAATCTTGGGGTGGACTTGCAACTGGATTGGTTGCGGGAGATGCTGCTGTGGTGGAGATTCAGTGTACAGTGCATCAAATGGACGAGGTGATCTTGACCATTGATCAAGTGGTGCATGCTTACCGTGATGTGATTGGTAAGGCTTCACTCATTGCAGAATCATTAGGAGTAGAGCGAGGCCCGTATGGCAATTCTGGTGCCTGTAATATCAACGTCAATTGCCCTCAAGGAGCGACGTGGCAGTGCGAGAAGCGATCGGTTGCATTGATTCTTTCCGGTGGATATGCAGTATGTACTGGCGCCCTCGTTAATAATACAGCCCAGGATGGAACACCCCTTTTTCTCACTGCCAACCACTGTCTTGGTGGAAATGTTGGGAATTGGACATTTGTTTTCAACCATGAAACAGCTGGATGCACAGGCAACAATGGGCCAACAAATCAAACTGTCAGTGGGGCGGAAATTCTTGAAAATAGCGGGGCTTCTGACTTCGCGCTTTTATTATTAGATGAGACGCCTCCATTAAGTTATGACGTCTTTTATGCGGGTTGGGATGGAACGGATGCGACGAATGTTCAGAACACCACCGGAATCCACCATCCAGCAGGTGACTTGAAGAAAATCTGCATTGACGAAGATGCCGCTTACCACGCTAATGCTGCTGGAGCTGCCGTTTGGTGGATAGACGAGTGGGAAGACGGCGTCACCGAAGGTGGATCTTCGGGTTCTCCACTGTTTGATCAGAATCATCGCATTATTGGTCAACTTTACGGTGGTGCAGCCTTATGCCAAGGAACAGTAAACAATGGTCAATTTGATTATTACGGGCGGATGGGCGTAAGCTTTAATAATGGCATTGCAGAGTACATAGATCCGTTAGGGTTGGGTCTGGAGGTATTGGACGGTTATCCCGGTCAAGGATGTGTTAATTCATTCGCTGTGGACCTCGGTATAGGCATAAGCGGTGCACCGGAAGGGGTTATTTGTGGTGGGGGTGAAGTAGTAATTGAAATAAATCTGACCAATCAAGGCACGGATGAGTTGACCTCCGTCGTCCTCGGCTATGCAATCGACGGAGGTGAGGAACAAACATCTTCTTGGACTGGTTCCTTGGAACAGTATGAATCGACCACGGTATCCCTTCCAGCATTTGAGGTTCCAGACGGTAACACGACCGTGGATATCTACGTGATAGCCGTAAACGGTGGAGATGATGAAAACTCTTTCAATAATTCAGTTGAAACATCTTTCACAGCATTCGCTGGAGACACTCATGATTTCACGCTTGAGTTAGTTTTAGATGATTATGGTTCGGAGACTACCTGGGATTTGCGCCGGTTGGGGCAAGTGATTTATGAGGGGGGGCCCTATGAAGATGATCAGGACGGTCAAGTCGTTGCAGTTCCTCTGTGCTTGGAGGACGGTTGTTACATCTTGCGCGTTTATGATAGCTGGGGTGATGGAATGTGCTGTGATTACGGAGAAGGCGGGTGGACAATTCTTGGTCCTCAAGAGGAGGTAATTGTTGATGGTGGAGAATTTGGCGAAGTGGACTTTGAGTTATTCTGCACGGACGAGATGAACGTGTCAGAAGCACCTCAGAATGTATTGTCTGTTTATCCAAGCCCTGCCAGAGATATGATTTATGTTCATGGAGTCGGCTCTGGTGCTTCGGTACGAGCCTATGATATGACTGGGCGAAGCATCGCATCGCACGTGATAATTGCAGGCGATACTCGTATTACAACAACTTCTTGGCCACGTGGGTGGGCCATACTTCGCGTGGAGTGGAATGGCCAAATCCAAACTGCACGAGTACTGCTTGAATGAGGTCATGGAAATTCGACTTGTCGCTTCTATGTTTTTAGTTTGGCAGGGCCTAAGCTGTTCAGCCCCAATCACGACTGAAGCTGAAGCAACTTCGAAGGCATTAAAAGGTTCTTTCGAGATGCTCGAGGCAAGGGTGGAAGGTGATGCACTTGTGCTTCGGATTAAGTATCGTAGCCAAGGTCAGGATGATTTTATGTTGCTTTCTTCTGGAGCGCCAACCAAGTCGCTCCCTCGGCAAGTCCTTCTGGAGCTTCATCACAATGGCAGCAGTAATCTTTCAAAGTCGATCGTGACGGAAGTGAAATCATTCAATTTAATACCATACAGAGATCCCGGCAATGACGTGGTTCATATCAGGATCAAAGGTTTAGCAGAAGTTTTGGTCTATCGCTATACCCAGTAGGTCAGAATTTTATCAGCAAGCACGCTGCTGAGCTTAAAGTAACTTTCTTTACTCCAGCCTGCAACGTGCGGCGAGAGTACGGTATTGGGATGTTCTAGTAAATCTTGTAAGACGGCTGGTCGAGTTGTCAATCCATCTAAACTTTGCTTTTCAAATTCCAATACATCGAGCGCTGCCCCTGCCAATATGCCGGTATTCAAGGCTTGAAGGATGGCTCTGGTTTTTACGACTTCTCCACGGGCTGTATTCAAAAGGAAAAAAGGATGATCGAATTCTGAAAGCCATTTTGAATCAACCATGCCGCGGGTTTCTGTCGTCAATGGGACATGCAGAGAAACCACATCCGCAAATCGTTTTAAGTCGTCCAATTGGCATTCTTCCACACCGGATTCACCGGCGAAACCCGATGTGTACTTGTCGTAGGCTAAAACTCGACAACCAAAACCTCGAAGGCACCGTGCGAACGATTGTCCCATATTACCAAACCCAATGATGCCCACCGTCCTCGATTCGAGCTCTAGCCCACGGTGAATTTCCCGGTTCCAACCGCCATCCCTAACATGCTGATCGGCACGGACTAATTTATTGAGCAAGGCTAAAAGCTGTCCTACAGCATGTTCCCCAACTGCCGTGGCATTGCCTTCAGGAGAGGAGATGATTTGTACTCCGCGCCGTTCGGCCTCAGCAACATCAATGTTATCCAATCCCGCACCGCTGCGGGCGACCCACTTTAAATTTGGCAAGGCGTCAAGGAGTTCGGAGTTTACGGCAATTCTAGAGCGCAAAACAAGGCCTGTACAAGCCGATAAGGCCCCTTGAAGCACGTCATCGCGCGAAGTGTTTTCGGCATGCACACAATGCAATCCTGCAGCTGTCAACCTGTCCCAAAGCACTTCATGGACCGTATCGAGAAATGCGACGTGTGTCATCAAATCAAGTAGCCAGCAACCATGCTGCCAACAGCGAAATAAATCATCAAGCCAATAATATCATTGACTGTGGTGATGAAGGGCCCAGTAGCCAGTGCTGGGTCAATTTTATAGTGATTAAGCATCAGCGGGACGAACGTGCCAAACAAAGCAGCGAATACAATAACGCAAAGCAGGGCGATGCTGACCGTAAGGCTCAGGGAAGTCCCGAAGCCAAGCACCATACTCGATCCGAGGATGAGGATGGCACAGATGACACCGTTGATCATGCCCACGCCGAGTTCTTTGGAAAGGCGGCTGAAAATATTGCTTGTAACGATGTTGCTGGCAGCGAGACCTTGCACCACAATCGCCGCGGACTGCACTCCGACATTTCCGCCCATGGCCGCAATCAATGGAATGAACAGGGCCATTTCCATATTTTCATGGATGTCAAAAGCTCCAATCACATATGCACCTCCGAGTCCACCGACGAGTCCGATTAATAACCACGGAAGCCGCGCGCGCGTGAGCGTCCAAACGCTATCGCTAGATTCGACGTCTTCCGAGATGCCACTGGCGAGTTGATAGTCCCGTTCGGCGTCTTCGATGATGGCATCAACGGCGTCATCGATGGTGATGCGACCGAGCAGTCGCCCGTCCTCATCAACCACTGGCAGAGCAACCAAATCATAGCGCTCCATGAGTTTGGTAGCTTTCTCTTCCGGTTCTTCAGCAAGAATGGTGACAATGTCGCTCTTGGATTGCAACTCGCTGATTCGCGAACGTGTACTCTCGGCAGCTAAAAGCAGGTGTTTGAGGCTGAGCCGCCCTGTGAGACGGTCTTCGGCATCGACAACATAAACCGTGTATACCTGGTGTAGTTCATCGGCTTGTCGGCGAATTTCTCGGATGGCCCGCGTGACAGTCCACTCTCCATGGACTTTAACTAATTCCTTCGCCATTAGGGCTCCAGCGGTTCCTTCTTCGTAGTTGAGTAGGTCCCTAATGTCAGAGGCCTGTTCTACATCCTCCAAAAGGTCAATCACCTCTTCTGCCTTCGTTTCTGGCAGTTCACCCATCACGTCTGCTGCATCGTCTGAGTCGAGGTTTTCGAGAACCTCCTCGGCAATCTCCTCTGCAGTCATCGCATTGAGTAGGTCTGAACGTTGTTCCTCGTCCAATTCGATGAGCACATTAGCTTTCGCCTCATTGTCTAGGAGGCGAAAGATGTAGCTCGCGTGGTCGAAACTCAACCGGTCGATGACTTCAGCAATGTCCGTTGTGTGCAATTCTTCCAATGACAAGCGCAGTTCGGAATCTTTTCCGGCATCGATTCGCTCATTGAGCTCTTGGAGGTATTCTTTTGTTAGTTTGAGCATTAGACAAGGTCGTACCAAAGGTAATCACCACGCCATCACCGCTGCTTCCGCTTCGCGGCAAAAAAGTCTTTGAGGAGTTGGCTGCACTCTTCTTCAAGGATGCCTCTGTCGACTGTGGTTTTTGGATGGGTCAAACTCGCTTGGCTCGGATTCATCCACATCCGATAACCACGTTTGGTATCAGATGCGCCGAATACAATGCGCCCAACTCTGGTCCAGAATGCAGCAGCTGCGCACATCGGGCACGGCTCAAGGGTCACGTACAATGTGCATTGGTCGAGGCGTTTTCCCCTCATAAATTCAGTTGCTGCGGTGAAGGCCTGCATCTCGGCATGTGCGGTAAAATCATTTAGGCGCTCGCAAAGGTTGTGGGCACGGGCGATCACTTTTCCACGGGTGACTATGATCGCTCCGACGGGCACTTCGTCTTGCTCAAAAGCGTACTGGGCCTCGGCTAAGGCAAGGCGCATGAAATGTTCGTCATTGAGCGGTTGTTCCACTGTTCGAAGTTACGCGGAAGCAACCAATTTGTTGAGCGTGATGAAGGCGCCCGCATTGGCTTGGAGGAGTGGTGCAGTTCCAGCTGCTGCGGGCAGCTGTCCGGCTTCAAGTTGCTTTTGGGTGCAAATGGTCATACCGAAAGTCTTGGCCCAGTGCTTCGCGAGATAAACCTGTTCGGGTTGTCCGGGAGTGGGAATCAAAATGGCACGCTTACCCAATGCGGCCAAATCCAACAAAGAGGAATACCCCGAACGGCAAACAATGATATCCGCCCCTTTCAGCGCACTTGCTAATTCTTCGGATGTGGGATGCGGCCAAACGGTAACATTACCATCGACGTGCTGTGAGGCACCCGGTCGCCCTGCAATTAAAAGCGCTGGCTCATCCGATTCTTGCAACCACGCCATCAGAGCTGTTTCCATCAATTTGCGATGGGGTTCCGGTCCACTGACCATGCCGATTTTTTTCCATGAGCCGGGAGGAGCGTCAACGGGAAGCCGGGTAAGCACACCGATGCATCGTGCGTGCTTCAAGTGGTTCTGAAAACCGAGTTTCCCGCTCAGGCGGATTTTGCTATCGTCAGGGATCCACACCTCACGGAAATGCTTGGTGTGTCTTTTAACAAAAAATCGTGCCAGCGCCTTGAGTCCGATTGGCACAGGTAACTGCAACTGATGCGATATGAGCACCGAGGGTATCCTGGGGTGATGAGCACCATAGCAATTGTCACTGATGATGTGGGTTATACCATACGACTCGACGATGGTGCGCGTCCAATCCATTTCGGCTGCGATACTTTTCAAGAAACGAGGCATTTGGCCTGCGATTTTTAACAACGTTCCACGCTTGGCATACTTGATTTCAGCACCTGGTTTATAATGAAAGGCAATTGGCACCCCTTCAAATTGGCTCTTCAGAAATGCCAGCGCCGTACCTTTGGTGCCAATATGTACGTCCCATCCTTGATTTATTGAATACTGAATTAAGGGAGCTGTCCGGGAGGCATGTCCCATTCCCCAATCAAGAAGAGCAAACAAAATTGTAGGCCGGGGAGATGCTTTCGAATCCATCCGTGCGAAGTTCAGTAATTTTACTTATGGGCAAAGGAAAACTAGCAAAATGGAAGGAGTTGGCCACTTTCGATCGGGTATTTGAACCGCCTTTGAATGAAGCAATTGAAGGACTGGATTACGAATTGAAAGGAAAGTGGTCCCAAATGGTATTTGGCAATGACAACCCCATTGTATTGGAACTGGGGTGTGGCAAGGGGGAGTATACCATCGCACAGGCCCGTCGAAATAACAATTGCAACTACATCGGAGTGGATATTAAAGGCCAGCGAGTCTGGAGAGGTGCCAAAACCATCAACGATGAGGACATCCGAAACGTGGCGTTTTTGCGCACCCGGATTGAGTTCATTGAGAGCTTTTTTGCTCCAGGTGAGGTTAGTGAAATTTGGTTGACTTTCAGCGATCCACAACCTAAAGACGAAAAGGGTACAAAACGGATTACGTCTTCGGTATTCATCGAACAACGCTACCGGAACATCCTTCAACCGGGAAGCATTATTCACATCAAAAGTGACAGTTCCCTGCTCTATGAGTCATCTAAAGAGAGCTATTTAGAAGCTGGTTACCAGATCAACTACGATAGTGATGATGTCTATGGAGAACTGGTCAAACGCGTGCCGGATGAGCTGCGAGACCTACTCGAAGTCAGGACTTTTTACGAGCAGATGTGGTTGAAGCTCGGAAAAAAAATTTACTACTTGCAAATTCAGATCTAAATGATGAAGTTATCACCTGAAGAGTTTAAGCAGGCTGTTTTTGATTTGACACGACTAATTCCGAGTGGCCGCGTTTCGACGTATGGTGCCATCGCTCATTGCATAGGTGCATCAGGAGCCTCCCGTCGCGTCGGATGGGCACTGAACCAGTGTTTTGGCGAAATACCCCCAGTGCCGGCCCATCGGGTTGTCAATCGCTTGGGCCTGCTCACCGGTGCGGTGCATTTTCCCGATGATGCACCCATGGCCAGACAATTGCGTGAAGAAGGTATTCAAGTCGCAGATAATCAAGTTGTGGGGTTTGATGAGGTCTTTTGGGACCCTTGGGAGGCTGGCAATGGCTAAAAATGCAGAACTTTGGATACCAAATAAACGGCAATGAATTGGACTGAAGATGCGGTGCTAGAAGCCTTGAAAGGGGTGTTGGACCCCGAGTTAGGAAAGGACTTGGTGACCGTAGGCTGGGTGGAAGTGAATGCGGTTTCGGAAGGCCACATTGAAGTAACTGTTAAAACTGGGAATCCTGCGATGCATGCCCGCCAGCGGTTGGAAGAAGCGGTCCAGTTCGCATTGGAGCGGGCTTTTGGCGTAGATGCTCACTTTGCTATAACAGTAGAAGGCGTCAAATCGGAGGATCGAACTCCAGAGACACGTAAGGTTCTGCCGGGGGTTCAGCATGTCATCGCTGTCGCTTCTGGCAAGGGTGGCGTGGGAAAAAGCACCGTTACGGCGAACCTCGCTGTAGGCCTCGTTCAGCTTGGATATACTGTTGGTCTTTGCGATGCAGACATACACGGTCCGAGTATGCCTACCATGTTTGATGTAACAGATGCCAAGCCAGAACCGGTGACCATTGGCGAGAAAACCCTGATCCAACCTGTAGAACAGTACGGGGTGAAGCTGTTGTCGATTGGATTTTTCGCCGACCCTGACCAAGCAATCGTCTGGCGCGGACCGATGGCGAGCCGTGCTCTGGGTCAACTCTTCAAGGATACAAATTGGGGGAAGCTGGATTTTATGCTCATAGATTTGCCGCCTGGCACCGGAGATATTCACCTTTCATTGGTGCAAGAAGTGCCATTGACAGGAGCAATTGTTGTGAGCACGCCGCAGGAGGTCGCACTTGCTGATGCGCGCAAAGGTGTGGGGATGTTTCGCTTGGATACCATTAACGTGCCAGTGCTTGGCCTCATAGAGAACATGGCCTATTTCGTTCCGCCTGACCTACCAGATCGCCACTACGATATTTTTGGTCGTGACGGGGCAAAGCGATTGGCCGAGGACCTCGATGCGCCCTTTCTTGGTGAACTCCCGCTAGTGCAATCGATTCGAGAGGCTGGAGATGCGGGCCGACCTGCGATGCTGCAAGGTAATTCACCAGCTGCCGCTGCATTCCGTGCGGTCTTGACTAACTTGCTCGCGCAATTAAACAATCCCTTGGACTGATGGCGGAACTGGCAGATATTACCGAACGTGTCGAACAGGCACTCGAGGGCTTACGACCGTACCTTGAGGCCGATGGAGGCGATATCAGTTTAGTCGAAGTTACACAAGACCACCACGTGAAAGTAGAATTGCACGGCGCTTGTGCCGATTGCCAAATGATTCATATGACCATGAAAGGTGGGGTGGAACAGGCTATTCGCCAAGCTGCGCCGGAAGTAGTTAAAGTAGAAGCCGTCAATTGGACCGCTGTTTGAGATCATCTCGAACATCCGTGCACGCCCATTGTTGATTCAATAATTTTGTGCTCGTTTCACACGCGTTCAACCCCGGAATAAATCATCCATGATCCAAACAGACATACTCATAATTGGAGCTGGCCCCTGCGGCCTTTTTACGGTTTTTGAAGCCGGACTCCTCAAATTGCGATGCCACCTGATTGATGCACTGCCGCAGCCTGGCGGTCAGTGCACGGAGATTTATCCCAAAAAACCTATTTATGACATCCCCGCTTACCCTTCTATTTTAGCTGGTGATTTGGTCGATCGACTAATGGAGCAAGCTGAACCATTCAAGCCCGGGTTCACCTTGGGAGAACGTGCTGAGCAAATTGAAAAGGACGCGGATGACCAATTCATCGTGACCACCAACCGTGGTTCAAAGCATCGAGCACCTATAATTGCCATTGCTGGCGGTCTAGGATGTTTTGAGCCGCGTAAGCCACCAGTGCCAAAGTTGGTTGACTTCGAGGATAAGGGTGTTGAGTACATCATCAAAGACCCTGAATTTTACCGAGATAAGAAGGTCGTTATTTCCGGTGGGGGAGACTCTGCCTTGGATTGGACCATTTTTCTCGCTGAAGACGTAGCTTCAGAAGTCACTTTAGTGCACCGCCGAAAGGAGTTTCGAGGGCATCTCGATAGTGTCCAGAAGGTTATGGATTTGGCGTCAGCCGGCCGTGTTAACTTGATTACGGATGCTGAAGTAATTGGGGTGGAGGGGAATGGAAAACTCTCTTCTGTTGAAATAAAGACAAAAGCAGAAGGCAACCGCTCGCTCGCTACGGACCATTGGGTTCCACTTTTTGGTTTGAGCCCTAAATTGGGTCCCATTGCGGATTGGGATCTCAATATCACGAAGAATGCAGTGGAGGTTGATACATTTGATTACAGTACGAACGTTCCTGGAGTCTATGCCATTGGCGACATCAATAATTACCCAGGTAAGCTGAAGCTCATTCTTTGCGGCTTCCACGAAGCTACATTAATGGTTCAAAGCGCATTCAAGCGCATTTATCCCGACAAAAACCTAGTTTTGAAGTACACTACCGTTAATGGGGTGAATGGATTTTAAGGTTAGATTATGGACAACACAATTCGTGTAAGTATCATCGACCGCGAGGGTAAATTGCATGAGCTGGATGCTCCGACTGATATGGGCATGAACATGATGGAGCTCTGCAAAAGTGCGGAGTTACCGGTGGAAGGTACTTGCGGAGGAATGGCTATGTGTGCGAGTTGTCACATGTACGTCGAAAGTGCCCGGAGTTTGCCAGAAAAATCGGATGATGAGGAGGATATGTTGGATGAGGCCTTTTTCGTCGAAGACAATAGCAGGCTTGGTTGCCAACTCCACTTGACCAATGAATTAGACGGGCTGACAGTGAAGTTAGCCCCGGTTGGTGATTAGACAAGGACTGAGTTGCTTAGCATCACTCCGGATTCAATCCACCGGTGCACCACGGGCGATTTAGAAATTGCAAGAAGGCAGTCCATGTGACGCAAGTTGTGTGCATCGGAACAAATCATCTTGACAGTGCCGTTTTCGAGCAATTCGTGTGCCATGTGGTACATCTCGGGTCCGTGGGCACCTGCTAAGCTTGCCGCGTTAACCGTAATCCAAATACCGCGGTTCGATAGCGCTTGAATCTCATCCGGATTCTGATGCCAATAGGGATAGCGCTCGGCATGGGCCAGGACACCTTGATATCCAGCCATTTGCAAATCAAAAATGACCTTCTCGCAGTTCATAGGCGGCTCGTGGAAACCAAGTTCAAAGAGAACACACTTCACGGATTGACCGATTTCGTCAACAGCTTCGAAGTGCAAAAGATCACCGGAAGCAATGCAATCGGCAAAGTGCTCATCAAGGAAATACTCCGCGGCGAGCTCTAGGGTAAAGTTTCGCCAGCGTTCACCCACAGCCTGTTTCAATTGTTTAAAGGCAGGTATCAAAGTGTGGCGGCTGTTCGGGTAAATGTCAGAATGGATGTGAGGCGTGACGACAGCACCGCTGTAGCCCATTTTAAACAGACGTTCTATCAGTTTAAGGGATTCTTCGAGTGTTGAACATCCATCATCCACCCCAGGGACGATATGGGAGTGCACATCGATGCGCAACGTCTTGCCGATGGCCAGTTCAGGTCCGTCAAAGGCCGGTTTCATACTTATTTTCCGCCCAGAAAGAAAATTTTGCCACCAACCCATCACTCGCGGTTGCCGTACATGGTTTCATAATACTTCTGATATGCCCCGGATGTTACGGAATCGAGCCAATCGCCATTGTTGAGATACCAGTCCACCGTGGCCGCTAGGCCTTCTTCAAATTTGATGGAAGGCGTCCAACCCAATTCTTTCTCAATACGTGACGCGTCGATGGCATACCGTAAGTCATGGCCCGATCGGTCTTTAACGAAGGTGATGAGCTTTTTAGAATAGCCCTCGGGTCGACCGAGTGCCTTGTCAACCAAGCGGATGAGTTCGTGAACGAGATCGATGTTTTTCCATTCGTTGAGGCCACCTATATTGTATGTCCTTCCATTCGCCCCGGCGTGGAGAATGATGTCAATAGCCGAAGCGTGATCCTCTACCCATAACCAGTCGCGCACGTTGATTCCTTCACCGTAAATGGGCAAGGGCATTTCGTCACGAATATTTCGAATCATAAGCGGGATGAGCTTTTCGGGAAATTGAAATGCACCGTAGTTATTGGAACAATTGGAGATTACGACAGGCAATCCATAGGTGTGATGCCACGATCTCACCAAGTGATCGCTGGACGCTTTCGAAGAACTGTATGGACTTCTCGGGTCGTAGGCTGTCTCTTCGGTGAAGAGCCCATCAGCCTCGAGCGAACCGTAGACCTCGTCGGTAGAAATATGGTAAAAAATCCTATCACCGAAGCCCTCGGCCCATGCGGTTCGGGCTGCATTAAGTAGGGTCGCGGTTCCAAGGATATTAGTCTGGAGGAAGGCCATGGGGTTTTCGATGCTTCGGTCCACATGGCTTTCTGCTGCCAAATGCACCACCGCATCAAACGTATAATCAGCAAATAGCTTTTCGATTAGAGCTGCATCCTGAATATCACCTTTCACAAAAGCATAGCGTGAGTTGGTTTCCACATCGCGAAGGTTGGTTAAGTTGCCAGCATAGGTTAAGGCGTCGAGGTTCACAACCTTCGCCTCGGGCCGATTGATGAGCAACTTTCGTATTACGTGGGACCCAATAAATCCGGCACCGCCAGTGACTAATATGGATTTGAAATTGCGCATTTAGAATTGTTTACAGGCTCCAGTAATCCAGGGCGTGGATTTGTCCCCGGTAGAGACCTTTGATATCGGCAAAGACACCTTTTTCGTTGCGCACAAGTGCAGCGAAATCCTCCTCTTTCATCGCCGTGTATGGCGAATGAGCGACGGCCAAAACAATGGCGTCATAGGCACCGGTTTCTGGAACATCCTTGATTGTCAATGCGTACTCTTCCTCTACTTCAACTGGGTCTGCAAAGGGGTCAACTACATCTACATCAATGTTGTAGCTCATCAATTCCTCTATTACGTCGATTACCTTGCTATTGCGCGTGTCCGCAACGTTTTCTTTGAAGGTCATACCCATGACTAGTACGCGGGAATCGAGGAGGTTACGGCCTTGTGCAAGTATGCGCTTGACTACCTGTTTACCGACATGGGCACCCATGGCATCGTTGACGAACCGACCGGAATTGATGACTCGGGCATGATAGCCAAGTTTATCCGATTTCCATGTCAGGTAATATGGGTCGATACTGATGCAGTGGCCGCCCACCAACCCAGGACTAAACTTCAAGAAGTTCCACTTCGTTTCAGCAGCTTCAAGCACGTCGTATGTGTTGATGCCAATGCGTTCGAAAATGATACTCAACTCGTTCATCAGTGCAATGTTGACATCGCGCTGGGTATTCTCAATGATTTTCGAGGCTTCAGCCACTTTTATGCTCGGAGCTTTATGGATGCCGGCTTTGACGACAAGGTCATACGTCCGTGCGATTTGATCTGCACTTTCATTACAAGAGCCGCTGACGACCTTGACGATAGTCTCGATGGTATTGACCTTGTCACCTGGATTGATGCGCTCGGGACTGTATCCCACCTTGAAGTCGGAGTTGAATTTTAAGCCGCTGACCTCTTCTAGGATAGGTACGCAGTCCTCTTCGGTGCATCCCGGGTATACGGTTGATTCGTAAACAACATAGTCGCCTGTCTTCAGGGCACGCCCTACAGTGGCTGATGCCCCAAGCAAAGGATTTAAGTCCGGGTGGTTGGACCGGTTAATGGGTGTGGGTACGGCTATGATGTGAAACTGAGCCTGCTTCAAATCTTCAGGATCAGTGGTGAACGTAATGTCACATCCTTCAAAGTTGGACGATTCGATTTCATTTGATGGATCAATATTTTTGCGCATAAGCTCCACACGTTCCGGGTTGATATCGAAACCGATGACTTTGATTTGTTTGGCAAAAGCCAGAGCAATGGGCAGCCCCACATACCCTAACCCCACCACGCTCATGGTGCTTCCACCATTCAATAATTTCTCATAAATTCCCATGTGACTCGTCTGTCATTACAACTGAATTGGCTCCTTCGTCTAGGATTAATTTGTATTGATCTCCGCTTTCAGGGCAGGTGGCCTGCTCATTCTCATCAAATTCAAGGCGGTGCCCCAAGGCAGAAACCCAACCCATATGACGGGCAGGATTTCCTACAACCAATGCATAGGCGGGAACATCTTTGGTCACTACAGCACCTGCACCAACGAAGGCGTAAGCTCCGATGTCATGGCCGCAAACGATGGTTGCGTTGGCTCCTATACTAGCGCCTTTTCCAACGTGAGTTTGGGCAAAATGGTCACGGCGATTAATGGCACTTCGTGGATTGGTAATGTTCGTGAATACACAGCTTGGACCCAAAAAGACGTCATCGTCGCACGTGACGCCTTCGTAGATGCTCACGTTGTTTTGGACTTTGACGTTCTCGCCCAAAACCACACCGGAAGAGACCACGACGTTTTGCCCAATATTACAGTGTTCACCGAGTACAGCTCCAGTCATGATATGGCTGAAATGCCAAATTTTGGTACCCATTCCAATGGTAGCCCCATCGTCAACGACTGCAGTTTCATGCGCCTGGTAGTCCATTGAATCGTCTAATTTTTCTTGAAGGCTGTAAAATCCTTATGTTCGGATTTGTGCAATTCCTCCGGAGTCAGAGTTCGAAAATAAGCATAGGTCCGCTTTAGACCCTCGGCACGGCCGACGGATGGTTCCCAGCCTAGAATTTCATTGGCCCGCGTTATATCAGGGCGCCGATGTTTGGGATCATTTTCGGGCAGCTCCTGGTAAACTACTTTTTGCTTTGTACCAGTTAGCGCTATGATTTCTTCAGCGAAATCCCCGATGGTAATCTCGTCAGGGTTACCGATGTTGACAGGCCGGGTCTCTTCGGAAAAATGTAGCCTGAATATGCCTTCGATCAGATCATCGACGTAACAAAAGCTTCGGGTCTGGCTCCCATCGCCAAATACTGTCAAGTCCTCACCGCGTAATGCTTGGCCTATGAATGCCGGAAGGGCGCGGCCGTCATTTAAGCGCATGCGTGGTCCGTAGGTATTGAATATGCGCACAATGCGCGTCTCTAGCCCGTGATATCGGTGGTAGGCCATGGTAATGGATTCCTGGAAACGTTTAGCTTCGTCATAAACTCCACGTGGCCCGATAGCATTGACGTGTCCGAAATATTCTTCGTGCTGGGGGTGCACTTCCGGATCACCATAAACCTCGCTGGTAGAGGCGATGGTAATACGGGCACCTTTGTGCTTGGCGAGGCCCAAGCAGTTGTGCACGCCAAGTGAACCTACCTTAAGGGTTTGAATCGGAATTTTTAGATAGTCAATCGGTGATGCTGGCGACGCAAAATGCAGCACGTGGTCAATTTCGCCTGGGATTTCAATGAATTCCGTAACGTCGTTCCTGCGAAAGTTAAAATGCGGATGACCTTGCAAATGGGCGATATTTTTCAAACTGCCGGTTATGAGGTTGTCCATGGCCTCAACCTTGAATCCTTCTGCGATGAAACGATCGCACAGGTGCGACCCTAAGAATCCTGCTGCTCCGGTGATGAGTACGCGCTCCATTATGCAGGGTGCACGGTTGAACGTCCAATGCTCTTGTAGTAAAACCCGTTTTCACGCATGGTGTCCAATTCATACAAGTTGCGCCCATCGAAAACAACAGGTGACTTCAAGCGGGATTTGACATCATCCATATTTGGATTTCGGAAGACCTGCCACTCTGTGCAAATAAGTAAAGCATCTGCCTCATTTAACGCATCCATATGATTTGAGGCATAATGAATGTTGTCACCAATTCGCTCTCGTACGTTATCCATGGCCTCCGGGTCGAATGCCACTACAATGGCTCCCGCAGCTTTGAGCTTATCAATCATGTACAAAGAAGGCGCTTCTCGGATATCGTCTGTTTCAGGTTTAAAGGCGAGTCCCCATATTGCTATTTTCTTGCCATTCAGGTTGCCCTTGAAGTAATCACGCAGCGGGTCGAATAAGATGGTTTTCTGCGTCTCATTTGTTCGCATGACGCTGGTGAGAATGCCGAATTCGAAGTCGACTTGTTGTCCACTTTTATGCAAAGCCTGCACGTCTTTCGGAAAGCAGCTCCCTCCATACCCGATGCCGGGAAAAAGGAAGCGCGATCCAATTCGCGAATCAGTGCCGATGCCCCTGCGAACCTTATCAACGTCGGCGCCCACAAGCTCGCAAAAGTTAGCCACCTCATTCATAAAGGTGATTTTCATCGCAAGAAAAGAATTCGCTGCATATTTTGTGAGCTCGGCACTTTTTTCATCCATAAAAATGATGGGATTACCTTGGCGCACAAATGGTTTGTACAGCTCTTCCATCAATTTCTGGGCTCGAGCGCTTGTGCAACCAATGACGACACGGTCAGGCTTCATAAAGTCTGTAACGGCGAATCCTTCACGAAGAAATTCGGGATTTGAAACTACGTCAAAATCAACGGTGGAATTTGCGGCTATTGCTTCGTGCACTTTCTCGGCGGTCCCGACCGGTACCGTGCTTTTATCTATGATGACCTTGTAGTCTCGAATCAACTTACCTATTTGATCTGCTACTTCAAGGATGTAACTCAAATCTGCTGACCCATCTGCACCAGGTGGTGTTGGGAGTGCTAAAAAGATGAGTTTTGCGTCTGCTATGCCTTCAGCAAGGGAGGTTGTAAAGGACAAGCGGCCCGCTTTGATGTTGCGATTGAATAGTAAGTCCAATTGGGGTTCGTAAATAGGGATGTTACCCGCTTTCATCGATTGGACTTTTCGTTCGTCGATGTCGACGCAGACCACTTGATTCCCTGTATCTGCAAGACACGTTCCCGATACGAGTCCAACATATCCGGTCCCTACTACCGCTATTTTCATGGGCTTTTATTCTTTCATAAAATTAAAGATGTCACCTGAAATCTTCTGCTGTTGATCTTCATTTAATTCCGTGTGCATGGGTAACGATAGGACGGATTGTGAAAGTTCGTCGCTTGAGGGGTATGCGTCGGGGTTGTACTGAAATCGTGAAAAGGCCTTCTGGGCGTGTCCAGGAACGGGGTAATAAATAGCCGATGGAATTCCCTGTTCGGTCAAATGCGACCTGAGCGCATTTCGCTTTCCGTTGGTAATTTTCAAGGTGTATTGGTGAAACACATGGGAACTGCGGTGTTCGCGCACGGGAATCTGCACCCCGGGACAAAGTTCGAGCATTGCGTCGTATCGCGCTGCTGCTGCTTGCCTTGCATCAATGTAGTTTTTTAGGTGTTTCAGTTTGACTCGCAGAATGGCAGCCTGTAATCCGTCGAGCCGGGAATTGATACCCACCACATCGTGGTGGTACTGGACCGCCATTCCGTGGTTAGCGATTTGTTGGCACTTTTCTGCGATTTCTGCGTCATTGGTCATGATTGCGCCTCCGTCTCCCATGCATCCAAGGTTTTTTGAGGGAAAAAAACTTGTGGTACCCATCAGACCAAATGTGCCGGATTGCCCTGAGCGCTTGTAGTCGCCGCTCCACACGGCGCCAATGGCCTGCGCGTTGTCTTCTATGATGGGAATGCCATTTTGTTCGCTGATATCCATCAGTTCATCCATATTCGCCATCTGTCCAAACAAGTGGACTGGTATGATGGCCTTAGTACGGTTCGTTATGGCGGCTCGAACGTGTTCGGGATTGATGGTGAAGGTATCGGGATGAACATCTACAAGAACGGGTGTCGCCCCTGTTAGAGCAACTACTTCAACGGTGGAGACAAAAGTGAAGCCGGTTGTGATTACTTCGTCGCCTGCCCCAACACCCAACGCCATCAGCGCAATCTGTAGAGCGTCGGTACCGTTTCCACACGTAATGACATGCCTAGTTCCGGTAAATTCTGCTAGTTCGTTTGCAAATTCCGCGACCTCTGGACCTTTGACGAATGCACCAGTCGCCATGACTCGTTGCATAGCTGCGTCGAGTTCTGTTTGAATTTTGGCATGTTGACCTACTAAGTCAACCATGTGGATTTTTTGATTCACTAACCGGAGATGAAATTCAAAAATACCGCGGCCACGTGCGGTTATGTCCCCAATGATTCAAAAAAGCTAACAGCGCATTGGTAAATTGCAAGCAGTATGAAGTATACCGCTTTCGCTTCCCTTTGTTTTCTCTGGTCTTTTATGTGCGCTCCATCGGTAGCTCAGCGTTCTGTTCGCGACAGCTCGTTGTTTTCTCCGCACATACATATTCAGGGCGGTGGCGGTGCTGCATTGGGCGATTTGGGTGATCGATTTGGCAGTGGAGGTGCTTTCGGTGCTGGGTTTCATGTCAAATTCCGTTCTGGGTGGTTCGCTGGGATGAATGCGAACTTTGGATTTGGTTACAGCGTAGAAGAAGAGGGGATGCTGTCCAATCTACTTACCCCCAACGGTCAGTTGATTGACAATGAAGGCCAAGTGGCTTTACTCACCATTTCCGGGCGCTGCGGATTATTCACCATCGATGGGGGTAAGCTGCTTCCAATCGCAGGAAAAAACCCGAACAGTGGGATTTTGATTTTAGGAGGGGTGGGCTCTCTTCACCATCGCATACATTTTGAAAATACGGAAAACCCCATCACGCAACTTGATCAGCCATATTTATCTGGTTACGACCGACTAACTTGGGGTGTGGCTGTTAAGGAGTTTGTAGGATACTGGCACATGAGCGACAATGGCTTGGTGAATTGGTTTGGTGGTCTCGAGTTCTGGCAGGCTCGAACTTGGCCCCAGCGTCTAATGAATTTTGATACCCAGCAAGTGGATGAGGGCCCACGTAACGACCGACTATTCTCGCTTCAGGTGGGTTGGGTCTTTCATATTTACAAGCGCTCATCATCCGTCGAACATTGGTACTGATGGGAGTGATTTTTCATGGTTTAGTGATGCGGTTGTACCGCTTGAGTATCGGCTTGTCTGCGGTATTTGGCCACGCCAAAGCCCGCGGCTGGTTAACCATGCGCAAGGGTAGCTTGGATGGGCTGCGAAATTCAACATCACAGCTTAAACAAAGGCAGCAGTGGATGTGGTTCCATTGCGCTTCTGTTGGTGAATACGAGCAAGCATTGCCGGTTATGGAATCCTGGCGGAAGCTGCATCCGGACGATGCGTTGTTGTTATCGTTTTACAGTGCTTCGGGATTGGAAGCTTTTGCTCTGAGGCAACCGGAGTGGTGGCAGGAATTCGATCATGCGACTGCTATGCCGCTGGACGTGAGGCCGGCCGTGCAGGCATTTATTGCCGCTGCAGGCGGCACCATGCGCCTTAAAGGACTGCTTATAACTAAGTACGATGTGTGGCCAACGTTATTGTCTTTGTTGCGTTCAGATGGAGTGCCCGTTGGGCTATTCGCCGCTCATGTTTTGCCTGGAAGGTGGCCGTTCCGGTTTGGGGGGAATTACCAGCGTCAGGCATGGAAGTCCATGCGCCACATTTGGGTGCAGACGGAATTGTCTTTATCGTCCCTTAGTCGATATGATATCAACGCTGAAGTCGGTGGCGATCCCCGTTTTGACCGCGTAATTGAAGCAGTGAGGCAACATCGGATCGATGAGGCCTTGAGGTCATGGGTGAATGACCGACCGTGCTTGGTGGTTGGCAGTGCGTGGCAACCAGAATTGGCTGCCGCTCGCGAATCGTGGGAGCAAGGTTTATGTGCAATTGTCGTGCCCCACGAGTGGACGATTGCAAGCATGGCTGATGAAGTGGCACGGTGGGAGTTGGCTGGTGCGCGTCCAGTCCTGTGGAGCGCCGATCGTGGAAGAGAAG
>DIHQ01000034.1:531-690 GCA_002420235.1 Flavobacteriales bacterium UBA5692 | reverse complement strand
TCGTGGAAGAGAAGCACGAGCTGTTCTGCCTCCAGGCGACGTACTCATCGTTGATGCCTTTGGTGAGTTGCTGAATGCATACGCTTTGGCCGATGTCGCAGTTGTTGGGGGGGGATTTGGCAAAGGCGTGCACAATACGCTCGAGCCAGCTGCACATGG
>DIHQ01000034.1:0-163 GCA_002420235.1 Flavobacteriales bacterium UBA5692 | reverse complement strand
TAGCAGCATTGGAAAAGACAGGGGCATTAACGGTTTGCGATTCTCCGTCAGCTCTCTGCGTCCAAATTCAGGCGGCTCTCTATGATCTGGAATCGACTCGGCAATTGGGAGCACAAGCTGAAGCGTATGCGCGCCACAATGTGGGCGCGGGAAAGGCTATAGC
>DIHQ01000063.1 GCA_002420235.1 Flavobacteriales bacterium UBA5692 | reverse complement strand
CAATCCTAGTTTTTTGGGATCAATCTACTTGAGGACTATTTACTACGAGGACTGCACATTTTCTGCAGAATAGCGCTGTACAAAGAAGAAGCAAATTAGTCGAAAAAGGCAATTTACACACTCATTGAAATGAGCAGAAGCGCTTCTCGAATGAAGGCGTTTCGAAAGGATCATATCATTAATACCAGGTCACAATAACCTTCACATTTCGAGAGACAAGAAGGAGGAAGAGTGCATTCTACCCGTTTTGCGGAGAATGCTATTCAGTCACAATCACTATCAAATTCAACACGCCTAAAAGGCTCAAATGTACCGCTGTAAGAGCCGCGAACGACGTCTTCGCTTCTCAACTCCATTACGAAACGCATCACCTGGCTAGGGGTATTGTAGTTAACGAGCTGCAAAGAAGCGTTTATCACATCAATGGTTTCGGTGTTACTTACGTTAGAAAAACCCTGCGCCACGATGTTCTGGCTTAACATTGAATTTTCTGTAACGAAATTTCCGAATTCAAAGGCCGGACCAAAAAGCAAGTCTCTTCTGACGATAATGTGAAAATCGTTTGTAATTGCCTCATGTGAAAAGTCATAGATGCCGTCTTCCAACGATTCGGTCATGAACCAAATCTCGACCGTGGTAGTAGGATTCACCTCATAACTCCAGCTCCCACATTCCGTAACCAGCGAATCACCTGCACTTCCATCGTTCAAGTTAAGGTGGACAGTATCCCACTGATAAGCAGTGTCGACATATGCCTTGGGTAGTTGAAGAAACGTGTTGGTGCTCTCAATCGATATACCATTATCCAAGTCAAAGTCGAATAGATCAGAATGCACATCACCCTTTCCGCAACTAAAAAACAACGCAAGAAGCATTAAACACAAAAATCTAAATGAGCAATTCCAATTCGTCACGGGTATGTGGGTGTCTATGGTAAACGAGTGAGCAAATAGACTAATCCGAAATGAACTAATTACTTTCTTGATCAGCGTTCAGTTCTACCGATGGTACGGGTTGGGTTTTCAAGCCCTTTTCTTTGAATGCGGCTACGACTTGGTTTACCCAAGACTCGCATCTCGATTTCGTCAGCTCATATTGGTTGTCTTCGTCTAGAGCCAAGCCGTAGAATTCATTTTCATTTTTCAGTGCACGTGACTTCTCAAACTCATACCCCTCAATAGGCCATGGGCAAATTAGTTCAGCACCATTTTCGAGAAGCACTTCAGCTAAGATACCAACTCCATCGATGAACCATTCGTCGTAACCCCACTGATCTCCGAGCCCAAATAAGGCTATTGTTTTGCCCGAAAAGTCAAGTGTCTTGAAATGATCAAAGTAGGCCTCCCAATCGCTTTGCAACTCACCATAATACCAAGTAGGTATCCCTAGGATGAACATATCATGTTCAGTCCAGTCATCATCAGTCAACTCTGGAATTACCTTGTCGCTCACTTCTACTCCTTCAGTACGAAGGAGTGGCAAAATAGTATTCTGCACAACTTCATGTGTCTTGTGCGTGTCGGACCCGTAATACAACTGTAACATTTAATGATTATTTAAGTGCATTAAACTCCCTACATATCGAAGAGTTTACTTTAGCTAGCTTTTATTAAACCTCAAATTTGACTTCTTGTTCGCACAATTTCCTGTCCTCTCTTTTCGCACTTTGCTTTAAGGTGCGTCGAGTCAGGATTGCCTAAACTGGAGTGTAAAAATCGAATGCGCTCAACGATACCACACACCTCCGGGTGATTATTTTAGAAGAGTTAAGAAATATACCCTTTTCAAGGGAGTCGATTTCGCAGAACACTTGAACAGATGACACCATACTTTGCTTTCAAAGACTTAACAATTAACTCTATTGATGCTTGGAATAATTTCACGAGGTCAAACGCTTTGTGAAACCTTCCATCGGCTGACCATATTCTTTTGAATACACAACAACTATTCGCGACATCACCCAAAACTCATTTGCGCAATTTCTTCACCTTTATTCTTCACATGCATTTTTTGCCTTTTGTAATTCATTCGTTAACTCACATCAGGAAGATTCAAATGCACTGAACTGAAGCCATTGAAGTCTAACAATTATATGGATCTCACAAAAAAATCATCAGTCATAATTCTAAATGGCTTCCTCGGATCTGGAAAAACCACACTTTTTCGCAACTTATTAGGTCAAGCCAAAAGAAAGGGATTCCTCGTTCAGGCGATTGTCAATGATATGAGCGAACTTGATGTTGATGGAGAATTAATTGGAAATACCGCAGCAGTTGAAGATAATCGAGACCTCATGGTCTCAATTCACTCATGTGTACTGAGCAGTCCAAAAGGAATCAAACAACTTGATCAAGCCATCCAACAATTGAAAAGAAGCTCATCAGTCCCTCCTGAATTGCTCATTATTGAAACCTCTGGAAGTTGCCATCCGATGCCACTGATTCAATACTTTCAAAGAAGTTCGACCGAAAAACTAATTGGCGTTTTCGTTTTAGTCGACAGTCTGATGTTGGATCACGATTATGACGGGGGAAAGACTCTGATTCCAAGATTTCAACAAAACCTGCAAAGCGAAAAACGAGACACAGTGAATTTGCTTGTTGAGCAAATTATGTTCGGGAGTCATGTTTTTTTGACGAAATCAGATCGAATTGCGGCGAATACGATTGACGTTATCGGACCAATACTATCTCAAATTAATCCAAACGCGGTGATCCAAAAGTTGCAATTTGGCAAGATGTCACTGGAATCGATTTTCACGCTTCACGAATACAATTACAAAAACACAGAAATCCTGGTCAGCGAACTCTCTCAAATCTTGGCATCTTCCTCGACACAGGACAGACCTTACGACATTGAGACGAGAGTCATAGAAGATGACAGACCCTTCCACCCTCAAAGGCTGTGGGACGTCTGTCACGAATACCTGAATGACCAAATCTATCGGAGCAAAGGGTTTTTCTGGCTCGCGAGCAGAGACAAATTTGCCATGCTCTGGAACCAAGCAGCAGGGGGAATAAACCTAGAAATCACTGGATCTTGGCGAGCTGGAATTGCCGAAGAGTCTGACTCTGGATTGTCTGAAATGGAATTATCTGAGTTAAAAAAAATGCTTGACCGCGAAAAGGGCCGATTTGGTGACAGAAGATGCGACCTTACGGTAATCGGAAATAAGCAAAATGTAGATCAATTCACAAGGGCACTTGAATCGTGTTTCCTGACGGAAGAGGAAATAAAATTATGGCGCTTAGGTGCAGAATTTGCAGATCCTTGGCCGAGTGATTTAGCCCGAATTTGGAATTGAAATTGTCAAAATCCCAGTGCGATATGACTCAAATTAAAAATGGTAATAGTAGAATAGTTGTGAGACCCTCTAATGAGTTCTCTTCTCGCCCTGGACCTGAAAATTTATGTGGGAGATGAAATCTATCCAGTCCACGCGATACATCCGAGTACCTGCTCAAGCGCTTTGGGAAGCAATAACATCAGAGCATCATCTTGAAGCCTGTCATCCGTTTATAAAACGGCACTCCAAAAACTCGAAAGAACATGGAATCTCTGATGTAATCACTTATCTCAATGGCGTCACTTTCACAAGGGAGTCGACGGCATGGATGGAGGGCAAGGGATACGACCTATTGGTCGGAAAAGTTTCTGAACCCAAAAATGAAGTGAAGTGGCGAATCGAAGCCGTTGACACATCGTCAAGCAAACTATCAATCTCCGTGATTCCTCGCGCCGCTGAAAAGCTACCCTTGATCATGCGTGATATTGCCTTGGTGTTGTTCGTCCGACGTCAATTGCGGCTGTACTTAGATGCAGTCACATGTGGCATCAAAACATGGATGGAATCTGGAACACAGATTGACAAAAGTGCATTCAAAAGACATGCTTGGTTCAGCGAATAACATCAAAATGTTATCTCAAGACCACCGTTAACAATCGAAACACAAAGTGCCAATCAATATGACCCCTTTTTAGGGATTTGAAACCATTGTCACCTTAGACTTTGCATTGCATTCGAGCCAGATTATGGAACGAAGACTCGCAGGCTGCTCGAGAGACCAGTTGAATTTGCCACGGCTACATAGTGACCGGATGGAATATCCTGAAAGGACACAGTTGACCAACCAGCTGTATGACGCAGCACCACCTGACCAAAGGAATTGAATACTGTTACTTCACCTGATGGTGTGCTCTCTGACATCCAGAGAAGAGACTCAGAGCCTAAGTCATAATGCATTTGAGCTGGCATATCCATGCTGCTCAGATTATGGGATCGGGAATCCAGCCCAAGCAACCAAAAATCGCTCTGTCCCTGACTATCAGAAAGATCTCCATCAAATGAGTAGGAAGTTCCAGCCAGGAAGATTCGTCCTGTTTGGTAGTCCATCGCTATGCTGTTCCCGGTATCATTTTGAGAGCCACCCATCAACTCTTGATATGCAAGTTGGCCCTCATTATCGAATTCCATTAGCCACAAGTCAGCGAGTCCAGCATTGTCCATGAATGGGCCTGAGTTGGATTCAGAAATCCCAACAGCTAACCATCCGCCTTGATTGCTAGGACAAACCTCGAAGATGCGGTCAATATCGTCTCCTCCTTGGATTTGAGCCCACTCGATTCCTCCAGAAACGTTTATTTTCATCAGAGTGCCAAGGCAACCCTCTCCTCCGTTTGGATTCGCATCCAAGAAATCGGACGACCACGTAAATCCACCTGTCATCACGGAACCATCTGCTATTGGCCAAACAACCTGAACCTCTTCCGAGTCACTGCCGCCTGCAAAGGTTTCCCAAACGACATTGAAGTCGGAATCAAGCTTAGCAATGTATTGGTCAGGAAATGGTCCATCTTCTGTATAGTCCTCGCTCATCGCGGTGGACAAACCCACAACCACGATATTTTCATCATCGCCGAGGACGAGGTCATTAGCAAACTCGTAAGCAGCATAACCGCCGATACCAATTTCTTCACCTAATGTGGACTGCTGTATTAGATTTCCATTGTCATCAAGATGCAGCAACCAAATGTCGTGCGAAGGAACCTCACCACCCGTGTCTCCATCAAATGAGTTGCTTTTACAGGCTAATACAACACCACCATTGGGATGGTGACAAACTGCATTGGCATGATCTGAGTTACTGCCTCCAAAAGCACTCGACCAGATGAGCATTCCATCTGCAGAGATGCAAAACGCAAGTACATCAAAAAGACCTTGGTGCATGCCCGCCATGATGCCAGTGGTCGATCGCGATCGACCACAAATGAGGGCACCTCCTTCTGGTAGAATAATCATATCGCTCACCAGATCTGTACTTTCCCCTCCGAATCGCTCTTGCCACAGTATCGTGCCATTGACATCAAGCTTAAGAACCACTATATCGCAATCGCCGAGCGAACCTTCAAGATCTCCATCATCAGAGTAGGTATTCCCTGCCACGAGGCATCCACCTCCGGGAAGAGCGCATATGACAGGTTCTTGCTCCCAACTGCTTCCGCCTAAAGTCAAACTCCAATCCACCACAGCTTGGCTCAAAGAGACACCCGACAAAAGGCCCAACAAAATGCAAACAAGAGTATAATTTAAGCCAGCCCGTACTCCTTTTCGAATTTGTTTATCCCTTGTCTTCATTTCAAGAAATCTGTAGTAATCCCGATGGACTCAATTAACCGCATTACGAATGAATTTACCTCGCTTCTACAAGGAGCAATTGGCTCGCAAGTTGTTGTCCGTCCTTGAATAGAATCAGCTGATAACTTCCGCTTTTGATATCGCTGAAATCCAATATTTTCTGACCTACATTGAGCACATCTTCACGGACAAGCCTCCCACCAGATTCAAATAAGTAGTAGCGACCTCCTTCCAGTGAGACACCTGGGTTGATTTGAACCAGTCCATTCGAAGGATTCGGATATGCGTTGAAAATGGGACGAATCTCCTCGGCTATCAACAGATTAGTACAATCACCACCGTACAAGTCAAGCTGAAATGTGGTATCTAACTCCGTCAAAGTCTTTTCGTTCATCTGAAAAGTCCAGTGACTCATATTCCACGAGGAAAATTCACTAGGATCAACCAATTCAATCGAAATGTTTTCTAACGCATCGCTACTCAGGGTTAGCAGGTAACATTCATCCTGAGCTATGCATAAGGAATCGGATGTACTCTGATAGCCTGTGCTTTCATCGAAGACCATCAATTGCGATAGAACAGTATTACCAGCACCATCAACTAGACTTAAACTCAACGAAGATGATGCAGAGCCGTATGCATATGCATTGAACGTAACAGGAAAACACCCCCCAATCCCAGTACCTGTCCAAAGCAGTTCGGTCGGATTAAAGATCCAGGGTACTGAACAAGCCATTTGTTCGCCAAAACCAGTCCACAGCTCGAGAATCAAATCAACAGATGCATTAGCATCTTGCCATGGCTCAAACGCATCCATTACATGATAGGATGAACCTGCGATTCCGAAGTACATTACTTCTTCTTCGGAAATCACATTTCCATCCTCATCTTTGGCAATCCAATGCGGATAACTGTAAATTTCATCGGATGAAAGGTTCGAGCAGAGGAGGTTGATTTTTTGGTCATTAAAAGGGTCGAGCCAGAGCCCATGCAACTGCAGATCTTCACAATCTTGGGCATTGATGATCACACTATAAATTGAAAAAACAATGGACACTGTTAAGCGCATGGGTCAGGCGTGGTCAACAGGGATTAAAATTAAGACCTAAACCTTTGTATCCATTCCAATGCCAAGGAGAAATAAATCTTTGAATCAAAAGTGACACCCGTGGCTTTGGCCGCCACTAATTGATATTTAATGATTTCAGACAATCGCATAATAATCGAGTGCTATCGTTGAAATCATTGTTTTTAGTTAGCATAGCACATTGCGGAGCTCAGCTTTCGCACTCCACAAAACGGAAGGATGTTGTAGCTGCTTTATGGTCGCAAACCTCATGTACCATGACCTCTTTCCTTGTGGGAGATAAACTACCTGCATCCACAAAGCTCAACTTGTCATGAATTAGCCCGCTTATCTGCGGGTGTTATCTGAACTCAACACATCTACTGCTCGACGTTACAAGACATTCAAATACCAAGTCAGCCTATGGCCCTTGACAAGGGTCATTGTCATTGGTCACAACGATAAGATTAAAGCTTCATTCGTTTATTAAAACCGGTGCTTGACCATCGGTAATGATAAGTTTCGCATTCGGCGAAGCGGCCAGTTCTTGTAAAACCTCCAAACTGCGCCAAGCAATATTGTTATCCGTCATGCCTTCCTGAATGATTATTTGGGCATCACGAATGCCTTCGGCCTCAATGCGCTTTTTCTCGGCCTCTTGCCGTGCCGTCTGAAGAACAAATTCCATACGCTGCGCCTCTTGTTCAGCCTTGAGCTTATTCTCTACAGCCGCATAAAGCTCCGTTGGTAATTCAATGCTTTTTAGCAGAACTGCTTCAATATCAATACCTCGCGGAGCCAATGTTTCAGCCATTTTTTCTCGCACTTCCAATTCAATTTCATCCCGCTTGCCGGAGTGCATATCTTTTGCGAGGTACTTCGCAGTGATATCAGCAGCAGCAGACCGGAATGTATTCTTGATGACGAGCGAGTAATCGCTTTCGGCACCGAGATTCTGAATAATATTAATCACCTCTTTGGGCTTAATCTTGAATAAGATGGACACTTCCGTCAGCACATTCAGCCCTTCCTTCGAGGGCAAGCTCAGCCGCAGCTCTCCTGTGGTCGTTCGAGTCGGCAAAACAATCAATTTTGTCGTCAATGGATTGACCAAGATTAACCCATCAATTCGAGTTCTTGGGTCAAGCTTTCCTAAGCGCTGTTTTACATAAATCGTACCGGGCTGAGCAACTGTGCAAGAAATCAACAGAAGTGGTAACCAGATGACAACGCAAAAAAGTTTATTCTTCATACTGGGAAAGTAATATTATCAAATCTTACGTCACATTGAGACAGGAGTAAATTATTCACAGCGCGCCCTTTTTCAATCACCTTTGAGATAGGAATTTAGCCCTAATATGAACCTCTTAAAATTCAAATTCAGTGCATCTTAACGAAAAAATCACACCACGTTTATCACCTGAATCTGCAAAATCAGCGGCATTCACATTGCTGACATTCCTCCATCGAATCAAAAGGAACGATCCCCTCACAGCCGCCCCAGACAAATGCCTTGCACACTTCGTCAACAGAATCAAAGTAGTACTTAGTTATGGCCGCTTCACATGGACCGCTATCAGGAATCAGTTCACATTCCATCATAATGAGCTCGCAGTCCTGTTTGCATCGAGTGCAAATAACTATGAGCCCAGCACATAAAAAGACATTTACAAACCCGTTTCGAATTGACCGCATTATCCAATGATAAAAATAAGTACAGAGAACCTCGACCCAATATATAAAGTGGCTTCCTATTTGAGCATCCGTCACCTCTGCCATGGTGAGAAAGAACAACTTAATAATGATTAATGAAAGTAAAAAGGCAAAGCCTCCATTTGCACATCAACATCGAACTTTGACTTCATCTGTATTAAATGGATTCTCAATCTTAGATGCAACATTCGAAAACCTGACACGCTTGTTGAGACTAGGGGATAGACGCCTATCCTACCCAAACTGCGAGGAGACGAACCTCATCCAACAGATTTAACCTTATGAACGAACGAGCGAAATCACTAAAATTTATCCCTTTCGAGCCGACCTACCGAAAGGTTTTTTTTGAGCTGAACAAGGCATGGCTGGAGGACCATTTCCTTATAGAACCTTATGATCTTGAAGTTCTATCCAATCCAGAAAAAATGGTGCTAGAACCTGGCGGTGACGTTTATTTTGGACTTTTGGCGGGAAAGGCCATCGCTACGTTTGCCCTAACACCAAGAGGAGAATCGATGATAGAACTCAACAAAATGGCGGTTCACAATAGACACCGCGGCCTGGGTTTTGGCCACCAGATGATGGAGTTCATTATAGGTCTGTGCCGACAACGTGAGGTGCAAACAATTGAACTGTACTCACATAGCTCCCTGCAAAGTGCATTGCACCTCTACAAGAAATTTGGTTTTAAGACCATTCCAATGCCAACTGATTGCATATACGATCGGGCCGACACCCGAATGCAAATGATATTGTGACCGCACGAATTTGTACAATCCGAATCGGTCAGGGTCGAAGCCGAAAACCATCAGTCACTGTTGCTTCTATGAGTCAGGCCACGAAACTTTTAGTAAGCCCTTGCAAATCGTTAGAATTAAGCGCATGAAATACTTCTTCACCCTTATTTCTTTTACAACATTCGCCTGCGGTTGCAACAATGACCATTTGGCATTCATCGAGCCCGGCGATGATCCTCATTTTAAAATTGTAGCTAATTCTGACCGGGGGACAAAACGATTCAAAAGAAAGGTCGTCGTCTTCGGTGTGGATGTTTATGCGAGCTCGAAGGTGAACGACACAAAACTGCTGCATGTGGCCAATGTTTTGGCACAGTATCTCGACAACAACGAGGATGGTGAAGTGGACGATTTAAATGTCTTAGCCAAACTCCACGAGAACAAAGCCTACCTGGTATTATGGAATACACCACTAGACTTATTTCGGAGCTTTGTACCCGATCGTATCGGTCAAGATTTGGGCAATGACGAGATCATGCCCAAATATGTAATTGAAGGACAAACCGGTCAGTTTGATGCATCGCTGGAAGAAGTTCTTCACCTTGTGCACCACGCCGGTCTTTCGAAGGCATACCCCGATGTGTTTGGTCAGTCTCATGGGTCTGAATTAGCCATTGCAATGGACCTTGCTCGTGGCGGATATTTTGAAGAGATCCCAGAAGAATACCCCGCTACGGCTTGGTACACGTACACAGATAAAACCTGCGATTACGCTTCATGCCAAACCATCGAGTACCTCTACTGGGCTCTTACATCGGTAATTGGTGTGCAACAGAATCGCCTTCATGAAATTGGCCACGAATGGACTCTCAACACAAAAAACAAGGTGGCAACCACCGATACAGCGATCTACCGCCTGCTAACAGATCCGCGTTATTCCATGCCTGCAGTAACTCCAGACGGTTCTTATCGACATTAAAGCCACAAGGTTTCCTTGTTCGGCTTTTTCAAGCATTATGACAAGAGGACCGGACTTCTTAAAATGAATACTGACAGCAATTTTAATTACGTTTCAGTTGGAGCTTGCGGAAACTACCCACCTATCAAAGTCGATGGATTGCGAGTATTTATCAGTTATGGCAAGGTTATCAAAACAAAGCTGCCCTTGACTAAATTGCATTCAATGGCCAGAATCTTCTGCATTTTTTTCTCTGTTTGCCTTGTAAGTAACACTAGTGTAGGACAGGCTTATGTACCAATAATTTCGACAGTGGACTCATCAGATATCTGGGTAGACGTTCACAGTTGCACAGATTTTGACTGCTGGTGGGCTTATCGAAATATTTATACTGTTGTTGGTACCATCTCTTCAGGAGGAACCGAATACGTGCAATTCAATCGATTTACGGAGTACGAGCAAGGGACAGATCTGGGTCAGTGGTGTAATGAATCCTTTTCAACATCTGTTGGTATAATTGGAATCCGAGAGGAAAACAAAAGGGTCTTCGTCTTGCCAAATCCTACCTCAGCAGAGTCCGAGGAATACCTTGCCTATGATTTCAACTTGACCGTGGGCGACACCGTTCCGGACCCCTATTATTTTCAAACGCCCGGCGGACCATCCGATTATAGCTTAGTCATTCACACAATTGATTCTGTTTACGTTTCTGGAACATGGCGTAAGCGCTATCAAATCAATAGTTTTCCAAATATCATTGAAGGTATTGGCTCATCATCTGGATTGCTCAATCCATTGAATTTCGCATGGTCGGGCGCTTGCCAAATCTCCCTCAATTGCTACTTAGAGCAGGGCGTGGCAGACTTTTTTACATCCAACTGCGAGTTGCCATTAAACAGTCCTAGTCCTGCATTAAACGAAAACACCCATTCCCGTGAGTTGCTCAAAATAGTAGATTGTACAGGAAGAGAAAGACTACCAACACCCAATACATTGCTCTTTTATATCTACAGCAATGGCGAAGTTGAGAAGGTATTTCGTGCGAGGTGAGGCAAAAACAATACCGTATTAATGTTACGAGCCTAGGTGATGGAATAATTCGCGAACGATATCGTCCATATTCTGATTTTCGGCCAGCACGGCCCAGTGCAGTGCTCCACTCTCGCAATCTACATAGCGCAAGGACGTTAAAGTCACTCTTTCATCGCACAATTGGCTGATCATTACCACTCCCTTAGCACCAGAGAACTTTCCCGCATCCACAATGCTGGACTCATCATGGAGTCCCGTCATATTTCGTTGTTGTTCTGAGCTTACAATGTCCAGGGCCTGACGTTCCAATACCCGAAACTTCTCCATCAACCGAATACCAAGAGATGCCTCCAGCACGGACTTATTTGACGATCCATGACAAGGGGTATTCTCAAGAGCAACAACAAAAATATTCGAGCCTAAGGCCTCTTTCGTCTGAACTTCCACACGTAGTGGAGAATATTCCTTTGATACGGGTTGTAAATGCCCGTAGAAGCCAGCAGGGTACTTCTCCATCCATCCTAAAGGAATTAACATCCACCAGCACATTAAGGCTCTGAGGTTGACTCGTCCTTTTTTTTCGATCTCAACGGTTAAGTCTTCGTAGCCATCTTTTTTCATCCTCACATCCAGCATACTTCCACTGGGTTCGTTGTCCCAGTGGCGTATCGGTGTTTTCCCTACGAAAGTTCCGTTGGTAAAAACATCAGCTTCACTTGGGTACGAAGAAATAAGAATACTACTCGAGCAGGACGGCAGAACAATCAAAAGAATAAGGGACCACGATACCAGTTGTTGGCTATTGATGAATAGGTGCATCATCCCGCTCTATCCAAATACTGTGCCACATTATCACACCTTCTTCCAATGGACTTCAGTCAAATATCTGGTTAATCTGTGGATGAAACCCTAGTGAACCCATAGTAAAGATGTGACAAAGAATTCACATTTAGTGGAGCCGGCGGGAGTCGA
>DIHQ01000078.1:20792-44612 GCA_002420235.1 Flavobacteriales bacterium UBA5692 | reverse complement strand
CTTGTCTTCGTAGGGATGACGCAGGTGCTCCCAAGCTGAAGTTCCTGGATTGTAAGCAATTCTGTCGGGCCCCTGTGCCCAAAAAACCAAGGCGTCCCCTTCGTCCCATATTCCATCTCCACTTCCTTCAAACTCTGCAGCGACCGCGCGTAAACCAAGTGGACGGCTCTTGTCATTTTCCATTGGCAATAATGTCCCGCCATTGCCGAATAACTGCACCTTACGCGGATCAATGGTATCGGGATTGAAACCGGCGTCCACCATCCATTCGCGATCGATTTGATACATGCCCGTAGATGGGATGGATAAACGCAGTATTGTGCCCGTGGAGATTGGATGCTCAGTGGGCCATTCCCGGGTACGATTCCCAAAAGACACTTCAAAATCAATCCATCCACGTCCAAAAACTCCAGCGACATGCGTTAGCCGCTCGTACATATTTCTGCTTTTATTCCATCGCAGTAGCGGCCCTAACCATTGTGCCGCGTTGTCCACGGCTCTAGATTCCCAATGACCTGTGGGCAATTTATGAGAAAGGAGGTAGCGCTGACGATTGGTCAAGGTTTCTTCAGGAACTTCGGTCCAGGATTCCGATTCTGCCAGAACTTGGCCTGATTCCCAACCACTGGGCCAGGGCGCCTCAAATACGCCCCATGGGATTTCATCTAACCAATAACCTTCATTGACGCTCCAATGTCCCACCGGTGCGACAGAATCCTCTTGAATCCAATCGACTTGAAATGTCGCTTCAAACACCTCTGGACAAGCATTCTCTTGAGAAAAAAGTGTTGAAGCACTAAAAATGAATGCGGCAAAAAGAGCGAAAATCAAAAAGCGATTCATTATCATCTCGAATTAGAATACGAAAGTGGTGAAAAAACAAAATGCAACGCAAATGGCAAAACGCTCGTTAACTACTATTAGTATGGCATTCGAAAAGTTCCGATCCTTGGGATTATAAGTGTGGCATTCGATTTTTTCTTATTCTTGTAAATTCATCGGGAATCATCTTTATGAAGCACCTCCTAACAATCCCCGCAGCAGCACTCCTTATGACAGCTGCATTTGTGAGTTGGACCGGAACAACTGCCAAGGCTCAAGATCCGGAGTTTACGCAATACTTCGCGAACCCGCTCTATCTAAACCCTGCCTTTGCAGGTTCCGCACGATGCCCGCGGTTGACGATGTCATACCGTAACCAATGGCCAGCCATGAGTGGGTCGTTTGTGACCACTACTGCTGCTTATGATCAGCATGTTGAAACCCTGTCTGGTGGTTTGGGCTTTATTGTCATGAATGACCAAGCGGGGCGCGGAACTCTTTCCACGACTACAGCAAGCGGCATTTATAGCTACCAACAAGCGGTAACCCGAAAACTCTCGCTCAAGGCGGCAATGCAGGTTACTTACATGCAAAAATCCCTTGATTGGGGGCGACTTACATTCGGCGATATGATTGACCCGCGTCGAGGTTTTATCTACGAAACACAGGATATTCCTCGCGGTGGCATGGTCCAAGCTGTTGACTTCAGTACGGGTCTAATTGGATTTACAGACAAATACTATTTCGGCGCAGCCGTTCACCATTTGAATGAGCCCAATGAATCGTTAGTGGTCGGTACCAGTCGGCTACCTATGAAATACACTTTACATGCCGGAGCGGTGCTTCCCTTGCAACGATCAGTTACAGGCATCGAATCGACAATCTCACCAAATGTATTTTATCGCCGCCAGGGCGAATTCCAGCAACTGAACTTGGGACTTTACGTTAATAAAGGACCGCTAGTAGGTGGGATTTGGTACCGTGGAATCATGTTCACGGACTACCGCGATGCATTCATCGTCACCTTGGGAATCAAATCGGATGTTGTACAATTTGGTTACAGCTATGACTTGACGGTTTCTGAATTGACCCCAGCAACGGGTGGTGCTCATGAAATCAGCATGACCATCCAGTTCAACTGCCGAGGAAAGCGTTCAAAGTTCCGAACAATAAATTGTCCTTCCTTCTAGTTGAATTAAAGTGTTTTGACTAGTCGTATCCCTACAATCTGCATGAAACCCACACGAACCTACAATACTATGAATTGGAAGTACTTCGCTCTTGGATTCGCGGCCGCTGCTATGGTCCTTTCCAGCTGCACTCGCGAACGCTCCGGTGCCACAGGATGGGCGTATAATAATACGTCAAATGGTGGCTTTGAAAAGCGTTCATATGCGGGTCAGGAAACTGCTCCAGGCCTAATCTTCATCGAAGGCGGAACGTTCACCATGGGGCAAGTCGAAGACGATTTGACCATGAACTGGGACAACATCCCACGTCGCGTAACGGTTCCCTCTTTCTATTTGGATGAAACAGAAGTTACCAATTCATTTTGGCTTGAATACCTCTATTGGTTGAACCGTGTTTACGGCGACACCTATCGTGAAGTAGTGCACCGAGCGCTGCCAGACACGTTGGTGTGGAGAGAAAAGTTGGCGTACAATGAACCTCACGTCAATTACTACCTGCGCCACCCAGCCTATCAAGATTACCCAGTTGTCGGAGTCTCTTGGAACCAAGCTAGTGACTTTTGTAAGTGGAGGACCGACCGTGTAAATGAAAAACTGCTTGTACGTGAAGGATTAATTGCACACAGCCCTGAAGCACAGATGGATGAAGAATTCTTCACTACGGAAGCATACCTCAACGGGCAATACACTCCTGAAGCAGTAACGGAGGGTTTGACTGATTTCCGACCTGGTTCTTCTGGTGCACGAAATGTGCGCATGTCTGATGGCCTATTCCAGCCTCCCTACCGCCTACCAACCGAAGCGGAATGGGAGTTTGCAGCATTAGGCCTCATCGGGAACAGCTATGCGGAATTGATTTCAGATCGCCGCACCTACCCCTGGGACGGTCACTATACCCGTAATGATGATACCCGTTCTCGTCAGTATGGAGGTATGAATGCCAACTTCGCTCGGGGACGCGGTGACTATATGGGTATTGCTGGCTCCTTAAACGACGGTGCAGCCGCAACGGCATCTGTCTACGAATATGCGCCAAATGACTACGGTTTGTACAATATGGCTGGCAATGTCAACGAGTGGGTATTGGACGTTTACAGGCCGTATAACGCCATGGATGTTGAAGAATTTAGTCCATTCCGAGGAAACGTCTATCAGACCAAACAGCGGAATGCGGAGGGAATCGTTGCTGACAGATATGACTTCGTCGTTTATGACATGTCAGAATTGGAAAAAGACTTAAGAGCCTACGAGAAAGCAGCCAGTGCCAATTTCACAAACGAAGAGCAAAATCTTTTTGACAATGTTTTCAATGCAATCGATGGGGCAAAGGAAGAAATCAAGGCCAAACGGATAGAAGAAGGGAATGAACAGATTGCGGAAGCAAAAGAATTGATCATTGAGAGTGAGGCATTCATTGCACCGGACATGCTTGATTTGTTCGTCCGCAACGTCGCTGCGGCGCCAGGTGAGTTGCGATATCGCGACGTAACTATCGAAGAAAGTCTGGGTCGAGACAACTACCGTCAAGCAGATAACATCGACTACCTTGATGGAGATTTCCAATCCAGCATTAAATACAACGACGAGGAGTTTAACTCTCCAAATAAAAAAGACGAAATGATGTACGGGTATGGCAGTACGAGCCTCATAAGCAACCGTTCGCGCGTGTACAAAGGCGGAGGATGGAATGACCGGGGCTATTGGATGAGCCCTGGTACGCGACGCTTCATGGACGAAGATAAAGCCTCTGCATCCATTGGCTTCCGTTGCGCGATGGATCGTCTCGGTTCACAAACATTGAGTGGTCCCCGCTAAAAGATCATCAACATCAATCATTGAAATACACAGAGCCCTGCCCGCTGCAGGGCTCTTTTGTTTTCTGAACTTCGCTACCTAGCACGTTTCATGTTCTTACCCGATTCCGATCTCCAATTCAAGGCCATCCAGTCACGCTTTATTGCATCAACAGGTGTCACCACTGATACTCGAGTTGCTGGCAATGGCCAGTTATTTTTCGCACTTAGAGGAGAACACTTTAATGGTAACAAGTATGCGCACAAGGCCATAGAAGCCGGCTGCGTCGCCGTTGTCGTCGACGACGATGCTGACATTACCATTCAGGATCCGCGCTTCATCTTAGTGCCAGATGCATTGGCGGCTTTGCAGTCCCTTGCTCGCTGGCACCGTCGTAAATGGTCCTGTCCTGTAATTGGCATGACGGGAAGCAACGGCAAGACCACCACCAAAGAATTACTGAAATGCGTGCTGGAATCTACTTACCCTAAAGTTCACGCGACGGTCGGAAACTTCAATAATCACATTGGCGTTCCGCTGACACTATTGGCTGCGCGAACTGAACCAGACATCGCTATAATTGAGATGGGGGCCAATGCGCTAAGAGAAATTACATTGCTCGCCGAAATAGCAGAACCCAATACGGCAGTCATCACCAATATTGGCCAGGCTCACCTAGAAGGGTTTGGCGGAGAAGAAGCTGTTATGCAGGGAAAGGGCGAGCTGTTCGATTACATCCGCAGGGAACAGCCCAAAAGCCCGGTTTTCGTCCACGGAAACCACCCGAAACTCCTGCGTCTTTCTGAGGGCCTCAACCGTATTATTTATGGCACACCTGATTCGGGTCCATTCGTCAGCGAAGTCAACTCAGAGTGCTCATTCACGTGGTCAGGACCTACAGGGGACGCATACGGCCCGCTAAGTGTGCACATCCAAGGTGAACACAACCGCGAGAATATCATGACCGCTATCGCCATTGGATTGCACTTTGGAGCCCAAGAAACCGCGTGCTCCGAGGCCGTAGCCTCCTACCAACCCGACAACAACCGATCGCAGTGGATTTCAAGCCAACGCAACCGGATTATGCTTGACGCATACAACGCCAATCCTTCGAGCATGCGAGCTTCGCTCACCTCTTTTAAGCGCATGGCTGTAGAGGATTCAGAAGGCGGTTCACCCCTGTGCATTCTCGGGGACATGGCAGAGCTAGGCGAGCAAACTGAAGCGGCACACGAGGAAGTATTGGCGCTTGCACTTGAACTGGGAATGTTGACATGGGCCGTGGGACCCTGTTTTGTTAAAGCAGCCCAAGCCCACAAAAACGTTCGAACTTTCGAAACCACGGAATCTGTTATCGCCTATTGCATGGCAACACAACCAGCGGGCTACCGTATCCTATTGAAGGGATCTCGCTCCATCGCACTTGAGGGACTGGTCGAAAGGCTTTAACGCATCCACAAGCTATCTTTGGGCCCGATGGATTTTATCAGTGAATTGAAGTGGCGCGGCATGTTGCACGACATGACGCCCGGGTTAGAAGAGCTCCTTGCCAACGGCAATGCAACGGGATACGTTGGATTCGATCCTACCGCAGATTCTCTGCATATCGGAAACCTTGTCCCCGTGATGATGCTGGTGCATTGGCAAAGATGTGGCCACAATCCTATCGCACTGGTAGGAGGAGCGACAGGCATGGTGGGGGACCCTAGTGGTAAGACTACCGAGCGCCGACTGCTCGATGTGGAGCGCATTCAACACAACCTCGCATGCCAAAAGGCCCAGCTCGAGCAATTCTTGGACTTCGATGGATCGCACGCCGCACGTGTGGTCAACAATGCCGATTGGTTCAAGGATTTCCGCTTCCTCGATTTCATTCGCGATGTCGGAAAACACGTCACGGTCAATTACATGACCTCGAAAGACAGCGTCAAAAAGCGTTTGGAAACGGGTATGTCGTTCACTGAGTTCAGCTACCAACTCGTACAAGGCTACGACTTCTACCACCTATGGAAGAATGAAAACTGCATGGTGCAGTTTGGTGGTTCCGACCAATGGGGCAATATCACGACGGGTACGGAATTGATTCGCCGCATGGCAAGCGGGCAAGCCTTCGCAGTGACCGCCCCATTAATCACGAAGGCAGACGGAAGCAAATTTGGAAAGTCTGAAGGCGGGAATATATGGATTGATAAGTCGAAGACTTCAGCCTACAAATTTTACCAATACTGGATCAATGCGGCGGATGAAGATGTCTCCAAGTACATCCGCATTTTCACCCTGAAGAGCCAGGAAGAAATCGAGTCGCTCGAGGCCGAACACGCCCAAGATCCCAGTCGCCGCATTTTGCAGAAGGCGTTGGCGGAAGACATCACCAAGCGCATCCACAGCGAAGCCGACCTCAAAACTGCCATCGCAGCATCAGCCCTCCTGTTTGGTAAATCAAGTAAGGAGGCGATCGAAGCGCTCCCCGAAGCAGAATTCCTAAGTGTCTTTGAAGGCGTGCCGCAAGCTTCTTTGAGCGTGGATAAAATCCAAGCCGGCCTGCCCGTCATCGAATTCCTCACAGAGCATATCGGCTTCTTGGCTTCAAAAGGCGAAGCCCGAAGGGCCTTAAAGGAAAACTCCATTTCCATCAACAAGGTCAAGGTCAATGAAAACACCACCGTCACAAGCGAAGACCTGATAAGTGGCAAGCACATCCTCGTGCAGCGGGGCAAGAAGAATTACTTTCTCGTCAGCTGCAGCTGATCAACCGTCAAACGTCAACAAATTGCAGCCACGCACTTCCGCGTGGTCGAACCGCCCAAGAACCTCAAACGTTCCATCTGGATGTGTGAGACCAATGTCACTGGTCTCGACGAAGGCACAACTTGCCAGATTAGCAAGATCCATGATTCGAATTCGACCCTGCTTCCCATGAGGTGCCCAAGCCCCCGGGTCGTTCATGGCAGCAATCCGCACAATCATCCAAGGCGGCGTAACAAAACGCCCTTGGCCAGCGGACCAGGCTTGCGACAACAATTCCGTCATACCGTATTCACTGCCGATGTCTGGGGTTGTCACCAGTGGCCGAAGTGCAGCGTGTACTTCCTCGCGAATGCGCTCGGGTCCGTGGCCTTTCATCCCACCTGTTTCGAGGAGTTGAACGCAGTCAAGCGGCTCCTCCATCTCCACCTGCGTGGCCCAATTGAGCAAAGCATGAGTCACGCCGATGACGAGTACATTTTGCCCCTCCTCAACCGTGGTACTCAGTTTTTGCTCCAACGCGACCCAATCTTCCATGAAGAACCATTCGGACCGATCCTGCTGACCGCATCGTTGCATGAAGCTCCGCACCATGTGAATGAGGGATGACTCGGGTCGGTAGCCGGGCAGTAACGCAGCGATTTTTCGGCCAGCAAAGGCACCAAAGCAATGTTCAAACCCAGCCGCTGCCACTTCATCATACCAACCTAAATCATCCACTGGGTGGCGCGAACGGCGCTGGCCTGTAGTGCCTGAACTCTCAAAAATGCGGTCCATTGGAGCCCCCTCATCGAACACCGATACCCAGTGCGATTGAAAGAAGGGCACCGGCAAGTAGAGCACTTCGCTCGTCGAGGTGACCGCTTTGGGGTCCACCCCCCGCAGACGTATGAATTCTCCGTAAACTGGGTTGTGCACACACTGAAAGCGGAACACCTTCAATGCGAATGCTTCCCAATCGCCACCTTTGCGCATCAATTGCCGCATTTGCACGCGCAAATCAGCCAGCAAGGCACCGGTATCGTTAGGTTGGTTTTGCATCTTTTCGCTAGGTATGCTTTCGTATGCGAAGTTGCAGATTCCTTAGCTTTGATACCAACCGAAATGATGAAAATCGCATCGCACCTCCCGAAGGCCTCCTTCCCAGTAGCTCTGATTGGAGCGGTTCTGCTACTGGGAGGCTGTTTGCCGGAGCCCAGCTTTCCGGATGAGCCTGCGATTGAATTCCAATCGTTTGACCTCAGCGCAGGCGGCGGCCGGGAACTGGTAATCGGATTCACAGACGGCGATGGGAACGTGGGGTTGGCACAAGCGGACACCCTGGAGCCTTTTTGCCCAACGTGTGAATACCACCAGAACCTGAAATGCGAATACCAGGAATGGCGGGATACCGCGTGGGTGGAAATTGGACTCAATCCCGACGCCGGGCAGATTCCATTTTACTACCGCGTGCCTCCCGTGGCGCCCACTGGTCAAAACCCTGCGCAGAGCGGCACCATCAGCATCGAAATGAATTCGTGGTTTTTGAATAGCCCTTACGATTCCATGCGGTTCCGAATCACCCTTTATGACCGGAACCTCAACGCTTCGAACGAAGCGTATACACCAGCGACGCCGAAGCCCTAACAGCGATATCTTGAAATGAAAAAGGCGCCCTAAGTGGAGCGCCTTTCTCGTTAAATCCAATCAAGGGATTACTCTGGGCAATCCGAACCGAACTGAGATAAGAAGAACAGCAAATCAGGCGTACCGACTTGGCCATCTTCGTTCACGTCAGCTGGGCAAGGGTCAGTAAAGTCAAATTCACATGCTCCGCTTTCAATGGTAGCCGCCGCGTCATAGTTAGAAGCATCTTCATACGTACATCCGTAGCAGTCATAAGAGCAAGTCCCATCATCGAAGAACGCCGCACCGTTGAAGTTACAAGCACCTGCATCAACACAACCAAAAGCCGATGAGTTCGGTGCGCCCGGTGTTCCGTTATCCACCCAGCTAGCCTGCCAATTATCAGGGTCTTCGTTATTCAGATCGGTCTGAATCAGTTCCAAGGTTGAGCACCCGCCATCTGGGCTCTGAACCAACACATTACCAAGCACAGCAACAGTTTGGGCTGGCCATGGATCTGCGTCATCATACGTAACTGCGTCAACCACGTTACCGTAGCCATCTTCGATGCTCACACCTTCGCCAGAATTGGAGAAGTTACCTAAATCCAATTGAAAAACTTGGACTCCTAGGCCACCGTAGTTCGCTGTCCCTGCATCCGAAACGGTCATCAAAACGAATTCACCAACAGCAATCGATGTACCTTCTGGGAAGATGTATCCAAGCTGAGGTTCACCACTCGCAGAGTTGTAAAACTCAAAGCCACCAATATCCGATGGCATATCACCTGCATTGTAAATTTCTACGAATTCATAGTCGAAATCATCTCCCTGTGCACTGCATGGGTTGTAGTGAATTTCGTTGATTATCAAGTTGGGTAGTGTGTAGTAACATTCATCATTGGTCGGATTATTGACCCCTTCCAAGTAGTTGAACGCCGCAGGATCATCGCAGCCGCTGATGATGCAGGAGCCATCATCCACCGTCGCAGTGGGATCGTAGTTGTCTGCAGCAGGGTTAGTGCAACCGGGAGCATCCACACAAGAGCCGTCATCTTCTTGGGCGTACGGGTCGTAATTACTGAACGAGGCCGTGGTGCAACCCAAACGGGTAACATCTGCTGAATCCCTTGGCAAAAGTTTCCATGCACCATAGGCGTAAAAATTCGGGCCTACGACACGGTACGAACGGCCTTCTTCCAAGAGCGGGGCATAAGTCGCTCCGCCGTCTGCGGTCAGTGAATCGCCTATAGCATCGTAACCCACATCATCGATTACACCAATGCCAGAACCATCGTTTAAGTGCCATTCCCCGTAGCCGGCATCTGCGTTGGCACATTCACCGGTCATGCTTATCAATACGCACTCCCACTGCTCATCGCTTATTGCACCCGTAGCAAGCGTCTCGGCTTCAGGTAAAGTATTACCTGATGATAATACTTCTGGAGTCGCAGCTTGAATCTGGCGTAATCCATATACTTCAGCCACATTACCCAAAATAGATACTTCGTCACCAACATTGACACCATCACCAATGACCCAAATAGCCGAGTTAGGGCCTGAACCATCTTGGATAACGTAGGACGCCTGGCCCGCTAATCCCCCGGTTGGTGGGTAAATAGCTGTCACGATTCCTTGCGTCTGCATTTGACCGCTCAATCCTCCAGATTGGATTTCTTGCACGGTATAATTTGCGATGTAGATGCACGAACCGTCATCCGAAGTCGCATTTTCATCGTAGTTCACCGCAAATGGATCGGTGCATCCAGCAGTAGAAGCTGCACATGTTCCCGAGAACGTGTGCATGCCCAAATTACTGAAGTCGTTTTGATCAAGCACTATCCACTCGGAATCCAATTCGTTCGTCCCTGCAGACATCAACCAATCTCCACCGTTACCTGTAAAAACAAATTCGTTTCGCACTAACGTATGATCCTTGGTAGCATTTGGAACGCCTGCCACTTCCCAACCTGATCCCGGGTCAGGGCCAATGGTTCCAATGATGTCCACCATTACAGTGTCGCTGCCGACTAATTCGAATAGGCCATACGTATCGTCACCGTTGGAGAGGTATGTATAAGTGATGTCCGCTAAGTCTAAAATCTCCTGAGCGGAAGAGGGATGTGCTACAATGTAAGTTCCCCCCGGAGCAATCTCCGCATCGAAGGGGAAGTTAAATGTGAAGTAATCGAACTGGTCACTCACGGAGGGTGCATCGGGTGTATCACAGCCGTTGCTGCAATTGCCCATAATGAATTGGCTTAAGAAAACGGTTGTGGCCGTTGGGTTGTACAATTCGAGGTACTTATTGTTGCCGCTGCCTTCCGCATACTCTGAGAAGAAGATGCCACAAGATTCACCGGTGAATTCACACGAGCCATCGTCTATTCCAGCGCCTGGATTGTAATTTGCAGCATCCGCGTTTGTGCAGCCATACAACAAAGCATCCGCCTCAGAACGCGGTTGGATTTTATAATTACCAAACGAGTAATCGAGCGGACCCGTCACTTGCCAGGTGCTTCCAGCTGTGACGTTGCCCGTGCCAATGGCATCGTAACCGCGATCGTCGATTCGACATTCCCCTGAAGTGTCGTCCACACCCCACTCGCCGTAGCCGAGGCTTTCTGAACTTACGTCACCGGTTACTTGGACCAAGACGCCTTCCCACTGTTCTTCGGACGCAGCGGTGGTTGTGCTCAACAACTCGGGGGTTGGCAGTTCCACGCCTTGTGCATTAATAACAACTGATACTCCAGTCAGTTGGGTTAGCCCGAAGTTTTCGGCTACTGTTCCCGTAACCTCGACGTCATCACCGACTACAACCGGCACGTTTGATCCAAACATCCAAATGCCGCTGTATGCGCCTTGGCCATCTTGCAAGCTGACCAACGACCCAAAGACACCAGTGACCACACCGTTGGTAACTACCGTCGTTCCTGTGTAAGCATCTGTCAACTGACCTTCCTGAATGGTTGCGATTGTTGTAGTCATGACTTCCAAACATGATCCATCATCAAAATCAGCGGACTCATTGTAGTTCGGGGCTGCAGCGTTGGTGCAGCCACCGGTGCCTACCGTAACAGTTCCGACCATGCCCAGGGCAGCGTGCGAGCCCACAGAGCAATCGTATGAGTAGACACCCGGAGTGGTGAAGGTGAAGCTGCCAATACAGACAGCTTCTCCGTTAGAATTAACTGGAGAGAAAAAGAAATCTTCGGGGTTACCGAAGGACTCCCCCGTCTGCGAGTTCGTTGTGCCGTTGGCGTTGTGCGATCCGCCTACGTTTTCCCAGACGACCGTTGCACCGGGTTCGATGGCGAGATCTGCAGGGCTGAAATAAAATCCGCCAGTGGTCACAACGACGCCGTCGGCATTGCATGCATTGTCAAACGTGCAGGAGCCGTCATCTTCTGTTGCATCAGCGTTGTAATTAGTTGCATTTTCGTTGGTGCACCCTGGTACCGCAGCTCCGCAATTGCCGCTGAAATCGTGTGACCCGAGGTAATCCCACGTATTCTGATCATAGACAATCCATTGGCTATCGTCTGCGTTAGTGCCTGCAGCAAGCGCCCAGTCGTATCCAACACCCTGAGTCACCGTGCTCTTTCGAACCAACGTGTGATCTTTGGTCGCATTGTTCTCACCTGCAACCTCCCAACCTGAGCCAGGATCTGCGTCCCAGTTTCCGATTACATCCACAATAGTGAATGCATCCTCAGTTCCTTGAACCAAGCCGTAGCCGTCATCGCCATTTGACAAATACGTATGAGTTTCATTGGCAAAAGCTAATATCGAGGCGTCTGCCGATGGATGAGCAATTACGTAGACGCCTCCTGGATCAATGGTTGCACCTTCATCAAACTCATTCCAAAATTCGTACTGACCTGGCACTGTCGGAGCATTGCTAGTGCTCGGATATGCATACCCAGTGAGATCGATGACTGAACTGGTGGGGTTATAAATTTCAAGGTATTTGTTGTTACTGCTTCCTTCGGCATACTCCGAGAAGAACAGCCCGCATTGTGCGGTTCCAGCTAGGCTCGCTCCCAAAAACAGAGCCACTAGCAACAGGTTGAGTGAACGCATGACGTGAATTTTGATTTAAATGGTTGCGCAAACTACACAAAACTCGATAAATCAGCGCATTATGTGGATAAAAACAATATTTTCTTAATCTAACAGTTTTCCTGCATTTCTTTTTGTGGATGAAAAGTAACCTCTTGTCTTTAGCAAAAGAGGTTCATCTGCTCCGGCAGTTGTCGGAACGATGTCCGGTGATGCATCGTGATGCCGTGCTCGCGAATTGCTGAGCGGTGTTGTTTCGTAGGATAACCCGCGTTGGAGTCCCATCCATATTGAGGGAATGTAACGTGCAATTCAAGCATAAAAGCATCCCGGTGGGTTTTGGCTAGCACACTCGCCGCAGCAATGGAAGCAAAACGCTCATCGCCCTTAACGTAGCACCCATATTCAGGCAAGCCCTCGGAGGATCGGAATCGATTGCCATCAACGAGTACAAATTCCGGTTTGACCGCTAGTGCCCGAACAGACCTCCGCATGGCAGCGAATGATGCATTCAAAATATTGATTCGGTCAATCTCATCAGGCGAAACGTGAGTCACGGACCAGGCATGGGCATTTGCCTCGATTTCAATTCGCAGCTCGTCCCGTTTGGCTTTAGTCATTTTCTTCGAATCATTGAGGACACCCTCGCTTACCAGCTGTTCAGCAAATTCGGGATGCAGCACCACAGCTGCAGCAGTAACTGGACCAGCCAGGCAGCCCCGACCAGCTTCATCGCAACCGGCTTCCAATCGATGTCGGTCAATCCAAGCTTCAAGCATGCGCCTCGAGTACTGACTGAATGGATGCCATCAAACGTTCAGCTGAAGACTCCCAAGAAAATTCCTGAACTCGGGCAAAGCCCAACTGCACAGCCTGCTCCTTCAGCGCACCGTCTACCTCCAAACGGTTCATCGCCTCTGCAATTTCAAGGGTATTCGATGGGGTCACTAAGGCCGCCGCCGCTCCGCCACAGACCTCAGGCATCGCTGAAGTGTTGCTAGCAATAACCGGAACACCCGAGGCGAAGGCCTCTACAATCGGCACCCCGAATCCCTCAAACCAAGGCACAAAAACCAGTCCCTCAGCCCCACGCATAACCTGCGCCAATTCATCGCGGCCAAGGCGTCCAGCGTAGTGCACCCCGTCTCGCTGAGCTTCGCTCGAGGTCCACATCCCCGAACCTACTATTAACAAATCATACGACCCACCGCGAGTGCGGTACAGACCAAACGCTGCCAAAAGTCCCTTCAAATTTTTGCGTGGGTGAAGGCTCCCAACAAAAATAAAATAGGGGCGTCCGTTGGTGAAACTCCGCTTGGATTCAATTCCAATCATGCTTTGCGCTGAATAAATTGGATCCGGTGCATTATACACCACAGTTATGGCATCAGACGGAATCCCAAACTGCTCGGCGATATCTCCCTTTGAAAATTCGCTCACGGTCACAAGCCGGTTCGCGATGCGTGCAAACTCGGGAAAGCGACTCCGGTAATACCGCGCCTCCTGTTTGGGCATCCAATGAGGCTGGTGCATAAAATTTAAGTCGTGAAACACAGCCACTTGCGGCACTTTCGTTCGCCGGCTGAGCATTCCGTCGGTAGATACGAAAACGTCCGCCTTCCAACGGCGCAGGGCCCGAGTAACACTGTAATCGAACCACATGTCGTACAGAAAAGGGCGGCGCGCAGGAGGATACAAGCGTATGGCCGTGGCATTTTTACCGTAACCAAATGCAGCGTCTGGAGTCCGATCGAATAGCAGCAAAAAATCGTGTTCCGGATGAGCCGCAATAATTCTGCGGTAGCACGCATCCGTGAACAACCCGATACCTTCTAAGCGATTAGGGACGAGCAGCCGGGCGTTAAGCGCTATGCGAGCCATACCTGCGAAGATAGCAGACAATTGTGCGGTGCATATGCCGTTATTTGCACTAGCAAAGTGATTTCGACGTTTTGAAGAAATTCCTCTCCCACCTCACCTGGCTCATGGTCCTGAACCTGACCATCAAACCAGCCTATATCTTGGTGGTCGACGCTAAAATTCAAGATGTCCTTGGACCAGAAGCTTGGGGCAATTTTTTTCCGCTGCTCAGCTTAAGCGTTCTACTGAATATCCTTCTAGATGCTGGTCTAGTGAATTACACCACTCGGGCCATTGCAAAAAATCCGGATGAACTAAATGGACATTTTCAATCAGGATGGAAGGCTAAAGCGATTTTATTTCCGGTCTATCTATCGGCCTTGCTTGCAACAGGTTTACTGCTCGGTTACCGTGGTTCCTCCATTTACTGGTTGGGGTGGGTGGGCATCAATCAGGCTTTATTGAGTGCTGTGCTGTATGTAAGAGCGGGGCTTCAAGGCGCTGCCGAACACATAACCGATGCGTGGGTCTCTGTAACGGACCGTGCCTTGCTTCTTATCGGTCTTGGTATGCTGCTCATTGCGAATGATTCATTTCAACTGGAGTGGTTACTTGGCGGAACAACCGCCGCACTATCCTGCAGCTGGCTCCTGGGCTCGCTCAAGATTCGAAAGCTCTGTAAGATCAGGCGCCCCCAAAGGGATAATCAATCCGCAGCTTGGTCCCACTTAAAAGAAAGCTGGCCGTACGCGCTGCTCTTCTTACTGATGATGACCTACCATCGCATTGATGCAATTATGCTGGAGCGCTTGGCGCCCAACGGCGCCATGCAAGCCGGATGGTATGCAATGGGTTACCGACTTTTTGAGGCAGCCAATATGGTCGGCTTCCTCTTTGCCACTTTGTTGCTTCCTTACTTCACTCGAATGCTGAGCGCTGGCGATGACATTCGACCGCTTGCAGCAGGCGTAAGCCGCTTGCTAATTGTCGGTGGCGGGAGCATTATGTGGGTCGCCATTTTCTTCGCGCCGTCTTTTCTCGGCCTGTTTTACACATCCTTCTTAAATGAAGCATCGCCCATTTTGCCATGGTTGATGACCTCGTTTGCCGTGTTCGCTCAAGGCTATGTGTACAGCACTTTGCTTACTGCAAGAGGAGACCTGAAGCTGCTGAATCAATTGGCGGCTTTAGGGGCCATTACCAACATCGCTGGCAATGCCTGGTGGCTGGGCTACACAGACGGATCGAACGCCGCATGGGGGTGTGCCGTTATTAGTGCACTGACCCAAGTCCTTGTAGTCGGTATGCAAACGGGTTTTGCCATTCGCTTTCATCCTGGTCGAATTTGGTGGAAAGTCGGGCAAACAGCCCTACTTCATTCTGCTGCCTGCTTGACAATATGTTGGATATTCTTACGTTGGTCAGATGCCTCCGGTTGGTCCCTAGTAGCCTGCCTAATTTGTTGTATTGCTGCTGGAGCACTTCCCGGCGTAGCCCAGACTAATACCATCTGGCAATTGCTGTCGAATAAGATGAATACCTTTACCGACTCCTAGTCGATTCCCACTTCATGAGCTTTTATGATTCCCAACTCAACTCTACGCACCTTCTAAGGTTCATTTATGATCGGTTGAAAACGTTTATTACCATCGGTGTCGGTGCTGCGGTGCTATCTTCCTCTGTCGCATTGATAATGGAGGAGCAATTCAAATCAACCGTGGTCATGTTCGCGACGCCGCAGCATTCGATTGGAGAACAATTTTACGAGGAAATCAAGCGCAACGACCTCCTCGAATACGGGGAAACAGAAGACGCTGAGCGCTTACTCCAAATCCTCAATTCCGACCGCATCCGCAACCGCATCATCCAGAAGTACGACCTTTGGATGCACTATGACATTGACAAAGGCCAATCCGGAGCTCAAGCGTTGCTGGGAAAGGAATACAACTCTAATGTCGATGCCCGCCTCACGCGATACGGCTCTATCGAAGTCAGTGTCATGGATCGCGAACCGCAGCGGGCTGCAGACATGGCCAACGACATCGCATTCTTTGCTGACTCCGTAGCGAACCAACTTCGCAATGACCGTGCGAGAGAAGCACTTGGTTATGCTAAAAGTTCCCTAGAACAGGTTCAGCAGGAAATCACCACTATGGAAGACGACTTGGGGCAGTTGTACGGCTTGGGTGTGTACGACTTTGCTACCCAGATCGAGGGGTTGAATGAACAGTACGCCACCGCAATTGCGAAGGGCTTGCCGGGAAACGCGGAGAAAATTCGCAAGCAGATGTCGGAGATTTCGAACTACGCGAACCAATTTAACAAGCTCTCGAACCTCATCGAAGCCGCATACGAGCGGGAAGCCATCCTTAAGAAGCGATTCGAATTGATGAAGCTTGATGCGGAAACTCAAATGCCCTCCGCTTTCGTGGTGGATTACGCGGCACCCGCAGATAAAAAGTCTAAGCCGATTCGATGGCTCATCGTTGTCATGGGCGTGGCAAGTACTTTAATGTTTGCACTCCTCGCGCTCCTCGCAGCAGAAAATCTCAAGGACTCCTCTTCGGCATAGCCTGTGTCTTTTCTCCGAACAAACTGGCCATTGCTGTTGACCGGGGCTTTCACAGCTGTGGTCATGCTGGGCGTGTACCGTGATTTTCCATGGATAGCTTTGGTGCCAATGGCCGCAGCCGGGATTATCATGGCCTTCACGCGGTTGGATATTTTGCTCCTTTTCCTCGTCGCTGCTGTCCCATTGAGCCTGAACCTCGAGGATATGGAAATTGGCGGATTGGGTATCTATCTGCCCACCGAACCGCTGTTGGCCGGTCTGCTACTGCTGTTCATTTTGCGCTCGATGCGAGGCTTCCCTGTGGACCAGCGCCTTTTGCGCCACCCTTTGACGTATTGGATAGCCGGGTCCTTGGTGTGGATTTTACTTACGGCTTTAGTGAGTGAGTACCCCTTGGTTTCATTCAAGTTTCTGATCGCGCGACTGTGGTTCATCGTTGGTTTTTTCTTCTTCTGTGGCCATTTGTTCCTCCACACTCCTGAGTTCAGGCATCAATTTATTTTTGCCTACGCCGTTCCGCTTTGCATCATAATCGTATACACTTTAATTCGACATGCAGGGTTTGGCTTTGAAAAAGACGCGGGTCACTGGGTTATGAATCCATTTTATAAAGACCATACGTCCTATGGCGCAGCCCTGGCCATGGTCATACCCCCGGTGCTTGCCCTGCTTACCTGGAGGCGATTCTCAGCCTTCTTGCGCCTAGCTCTACTCGGAGTTCTGGCTATTTTGATAACGGGAATGATTTTTTCATACACACGGGCGGCATGGGTTTCTTTGGTGGCGGTGGGCGCATTGTTCGTTATCATGAAGCTCGGGGTTCGGCTCCGGACACTGATCAGTGCAATGGTATTGGTTGCTGGGTTCCTATGGGTAGCTCAAGACGCACTATTGATTCAGCTTCAAAAAAACGAACAAGACTCTTCTGACAACCTCACAGAGCATGTGGAATCGATCTCCAATGTATCCAGCGACGCATCAAACTTGGAGCGTCTCAATCGTTGGAATTGCGCCATAGCAATGTTCCAAGAACGCCCGCTCATTGGCTGGGGCCCGGGGACCTTCCAATTCGTTTACGCACCGTTTCAGAGGTCCGAAGACCGAACGATCATCAGCACCAATAATGCTGATGGAGGCAATGCCCACAGCGAGTACCTCGGACCGCTTGCCGAGCAAGGTGTTATGGGTATGGTCTTCGCATTGGGATTACTGGGATTCTGCTTGCATCTAGGATTCCGAGTGCAAACCCAACTTTATGATGAGGACCAACGCAACCTAGCCATGGGTGTCTTCTTGGGCCTGATGACTTATTTTGTGCACGGGGTGCTAAACAACTACTTAGACACCGACAAAGCCAGCGCGCTGTTTTGGGGCTTTTTAGCCCTACTCATGGTTTGGAATCTGACCGGTGATGCAGGTGCGAAAAAAAGGGGGGCAGCAATCACTTGAATCGGACCACCATAAGTGCCGTGTCGTCGAAACTAGGTTCGGCACCTTTGAATGTTCTGACAGCTTCAATTAACGCTTCTTGCACAGCATTTACAGGCATCCCGCGTCGTTCACGGACGATTTCCTCCATGCGCTGCATGCCGAATGGCACATCATCTGAATTCTCTTGCTCAACAAGGCCATCGGTATAACACAGGAGGGTCGCACCTGACCGAATGCTCAGCGTTCCAGATTGGATGGACGGAATGTCTCGGAACATGCCCAAGCCGCAACAACCTAGTTCAAGTCGCTGGGTTGATCCGTCGGCTGACATCAAAACCGGCGGATTATGTCCGCAATTGATGTATTGAATGGTCTGGTTCCTGCGATTGTAAACAGCTGCAAATAAGGTGATGTATTTTTCGCCTTTTGCATTATCCATCACGCGCTTATTCAATTGCTTTACAACTTTGGCTAAATCGCTAGGTTCGTATTGGAAAATCGCTCGGAGATTGGCCTGAAAATTTGACATGAGAAAGGCGGCAGCAATCCCTTTTCCGCTTACATCTGCCATGCAAAACACCAAGTGGTCATCATCGACGGAGAAGACATCGTAATAGTCTCCACCAACTTCTAAGTGTGGTTTGTAGAAGGCGGCAACATCAACGTCACGGTCGCTTGGCCACTCTGCCGGCACTAGCATGGATTGAAGATCCGCTGCCAACTCCAGTTCACGGCGAGTGGCTTCTTGACGAATCCGATCGAGCTCAAGTTGCTTGTTCTGCAGGGCAACAATCAACACATTGGTCAACAATTCTATGAATCGCAAGTGCTTAACCACCGGGCTCACCCCTTTACCTTCCTCTGTATCGCCAGCAAGCAGATACGCCAGTGGCTGCTCATCGTGGAGTACCGGTATCACTACATCAAAGTTTTCATTTCCCTGTGAAGAATGGAGTCTTACCTGGCCACCTTGGTCAAAAAAAGACGGATCCAATAATGCTGGGATTTCGCCCGCTATACCATGAGTTAACAAACACTTCCACCCATTGTCGTTGGCATACAAGACAAGACGGTGAATCCCAAGATTTTCTCCTAAGGTGACACGGTACTGTTCCAATAATTCCTCCTCAGTTGCACGCGCATTGATGCCCTGAGTTACATCGAGTAACGCATTAAGCTTATAATCTTGAACTTCGAGCCGCTGCTCAAGCCGTTCGACACTGTGGGCCATTTCGTTACTTTTTTACGCGCTCGACGTATTCTTTGTTTCTAGTATCAACCTTTACGTAATCCCCAATATCAATGAACAACGGCACACGAATTTCGACTCCAGTGTCCGTGGTTGCTGGCTTGAGCGTATTCGTCGCCGTATCCCCTTTAATTCCCGGCTCTGTATATGTAATCTCAGCCTCGATATGCGCAGGCAAGTCACAGCTTAAAACGCGTTCCTCATCAGCATGAAATTGCAATTGACAAATCAACCCATCCTTTAAAAATTCCGGTGCATTGATGACATGCTGCTCAATCGGAATTTGTTCGAACGACTGGAGATTCATAAAAAAGAAGCTTTGATCGTCGTTGTAAAGGTACTGGTACTCGCGTGTCTCAATTCGAACTGGGTCAATTTTTACTCCGGAATTAAAAGTGTGATCAACCACCTTTCCCGTTTGCAAATTCTTCAATTTCGTACGGACAAATGCAGCTCCTTTACCCGGTTTGACATGCAGGAACTCTATGATCTGCCACAAGCCGTTATTGTGGTTCAGCACGAGCCCATTCTTGATATCAGAGGTAGTTGCCATTGGTCACGAATCTTTTGGCTAAGATAGCGTCACATGCTCAAGCGAAGCGACAGCCTCAATTCAGTTTGTGCAGAGGTCAATGTCAACATATCCTGGACGGATTCCGCTTCGGTTGGAACATTGGAACGCACAACAGCCAAAAGCCAAGTTAAGCCTGTAGGGTGCTCGCATTGTACAACTGAAGACAATCGGTGTCCTGTACCCGTAATCATTCGATAAGATGAGCCGCTCCAATTGGGCTCGGAGATATAAGCGCGTCGACCGGTGTCAATGGCCCAGACGGAATAGCTTTGCTTCAGCCTCCAATTGCCAAATTTGCAAGAAAGAAAAGCGCTCACCGCACCAGGTGCCTGAGCATCAGCGAACGGAACAATTAAAAATCGGATAGCCACGGAATCCGACTTCCACTGCCCTCGAAATTCCAATCGCTGCTTCCTACCCATCTCCAAATCACGTGACTGGGCTGCTCGCCATTGCACTTCCGCAGTTTGACCACCTGGCCATTCTCGTTTAAACTTTAACCATATAGGATGAAATTCGCCGCTGTTTTCCCATTCTACGTGCCATCGAAATATGCATTGCGCCACCCTCCATTCTCCTCCTACTGATGCTTCCCAATCCAAGCCAATGCGGCCATCTGGTTTGAGTGCCTCAAATTTTAACCGCGCCTCACTGTCCCGTTCTTTCATCCATTGGCATGCCCCACTCCATGCCCATCCACGTTGTAATCGACCGGCTTCTATAATCCAATGATGCATGCCCCAAAACCTGTGTGCAAAAACAGTAGCCGATGGATTGCCGCCTGCCATACGAGCAATAATACCGCTTTGACCCCTGCCGCAAACAACTGCGGCAAAGTCCCTATTACCTATATCCAGGCTCAGCGTAGAAGCAATATTTCCATCCCGATGCAGGCCAATTCCACGCCGTGAATCCTTCCCCTCTATGCTCCATGAGGGAACGAAGCCGTACTGAACAGGTAAGGCAAAAGAGGGAGCATCCAAGCCAGTATAAAAGCCGCCTTCGCCAACCAATGTTCGATTGCCCCATCCCAACCGATGCCCGCCGATAAGCGCATTCCATCGTCGACTCCTACCGAACAAAGAATGAACATAACCCGAAATAACTGTCGTTGTACGGTCCCAACGCAATCCCCATTTGCCGGGATTTCGAAGACGAATTGAGTGCAGCCCCGATCCCAATTCATAACGTGATTCAACCGATTGACCTTTGCCAATTGCCTCGACTTTTGCTTGATTGACGAGGCGCTGCCACTCCGCACTATTCATCAATAACTCAACAGCCCCATGCGTTAAGCCATCAATGGCCCAAGCTTCTTCGACGGCAATTGGCGGGCCAGTGCGTTCTACGTGATCAAGAATTTGAATATGCTCCCGTCTACTGAGCCACCCTGAATTCACTTGCTCGGCAAGTTCAAAATCCAACTCCTGCCACTGCGCTACGAGTGGTTCAAACAGACCCCAAACCGCCATAAGCCAAAGCATCATCCGCACAAAAGACACCTTAACAAACTTCAACACGCTTCTAGTCCAATTGTGAGGCAAAATCCGTGCTGGTGTAGCCCACGAAGCAGCCCAAAGGATAACTGATGAGTTCTGAGTTCATGAGTTCCGTGAATCCCAAAGTATCCAGGAAGCATTCGCCAGCTCAGCCCTAACCTCGACCGCTCATTAAGTCTTTTGAACCACCGCCAAGCCAAGGCCAATCCAGCAGGGGTCCAAGTACAACGAGCCTGAATACGCTGTCCATGGCGTTCGGCAAAAACATTTAGCTGAATTACCAGCTCTTCTCTTGCCTGAATACGAGGTAGCTGGCCTTCCGGGATAAAGGCAAAGGCAAGTATAACAGTACGGCCTTCACCTCCATTGCCTCTCAGGAGCAGATGAAAGTTGGGACGAAGTGTGCTACGAGCACCCTCGATTGTGGCCCATCTTCGAGCTACGCAACCTGCTCGCATCTGAGCCATCAGATTTTTAGACAACCGGATTTTGGTACCAGCACAAAAAGCCCAACGGCTCGAGCTTCCAATTTGAGTGAAGCTTGAGACAAGCGACCAGTCAGATGACAGAAGCACTTGATGCTGAAAGGAAACCGTTTCCCCTGCACTCCACAATTGCAATTGCCATGCATTAGCACGGACCCAAGGCAAGCCTTGGACCCAACCTGGGTGTTGTCCAAAGCTAACTAGCGAACAAATCACCCCTGCAAACAATCCACTCATCCTCCACACAGTATTCCCCATCTGCAAAAGCAAGATGAAGGTGAACTTCGCGCTGAATCGACGAAATGTGCTCGCGTTTACTACCGCTTGACCACCGGCGCAACGGCCCAGTTTAAACCCTCAAGAACAGGAACTTTAGTTTCACCGGCTTTCCATCTGCCTTCCGGTTGGTCGAGGAGTACGATTCGCTTGACTTCACCGTCATCGAAGTCCATTCGCATTTTGCTACATAACGACAAGTTGAATTCCTCGCATGGAACGTCTGTTTCGGTGTCAAAATAGACCGATTCCGCATTGCCGTTGACCCAAATAGCTTCCAAAGTGCCAGATTCAAATCGACCAGTAATTTCCCGGCCGGCAATTTGTTGGAAGCATGCGCCACTGTCCACTGGCATCATTAAACTGGCATGACCTGTTGCACGAAGAGACTTGGGTCGATTATCCAAAAGATTCCATTCCAATGAGTCGGATTGCATCAGCCAACCCTCCATCCACATCTTAGGTGATTGCTTTAGTTGAATGCGATCCGCATCAGTGTCCCACAGCAAAGTGTCACAAGAAGCCGACGCATCCCCCTGGCTCAACAAAACCGATGGCCAAACCGTGGTGAAACCGCCGCTTACTACAATAGTATCCGCAACCAACCTCAGGGTATCTTTCTCCGCTTTTTCAATCCAGCTTGCTCTACGCCCCTCTTCTCCAGCTACCCAAACGTCAAATCCCCCCCCACCCAGTTGCAAACGCTCAGCATAATACCCGGATAAGGTCCACTGCTCTATGGTATCAGTAATATCAACCTCTCCCACAGCAACTGCCGGGAGTAAACTATCCGCAGGGAGATAAATGCTATCGGCCTTGAGCCACACTTCATCGTTACGCAACTGAACCCCGGGAGACCCGGCCCCTCCAAACCAGCCTGATTCTGTCAACACATCGAATTCACCACTTTTACAGTGCAATTCAAATCGCTCATCGGTGGTGCACAAATAAGAAGGGCCGTGAAATGAAAATTGATCCATTGCTTCATGCCAATGCAAGCTATCAGAATCCACCGTGTACTCATCATTGTCCATGCGCACAGAACCACCAAGCATGAGCAGTGGCTCTGTCGTCAGGTACTCTCCGTGCTGAAATTCAACCGACCTTCCTGCGTCTTGCAATCGACCCCCTTCGGGCATTCGGGCCACTTCACGCCTCAGATGGTAAAGCAGCAAAGAGCAGGTCAATTGACCGGCCTCGGCATCCAAATGAACTAGCCTGTTTTCACTTGACCGTGCTCGCACCCATTGAGTTTCAGGGTTCAATTCCATTTCGTCAGCTCGCAAGCTTTGGGGGCCATCCGTCAAAAAAACACCGCCCATGGTCCGAAAAATTCCATTTTCGTATCGCCATGCACTGTCACAACGAAGCCGGCTGTCCTCCATTCCCAGAACCACTCCGCCAATCAAACGCTGTACATCAGGCTGAGAACGGTCACGGAGGATCGCATCAGCTTCCAAGATCTGAATGCGAATGGGCTCATTTTCTTGTCCCAATGCCTGTATCGGACCAACCCAAAAGAGTCCCAAAACGAGCGAGGAAGACCAATTTTTATGGCGAAATCGGAAATTCATCGTCTGCAAGTTCCATCGAAATATTCGTATTCCTACCTTTGCACCCCTTTCTGAGTGGGCGGGTGTGGTGAAATTGGTAG
>DIHQ01000078.1:0-20474 GCA_002420235.1 Flavobacteriales bacterium UBA5692 | reverse complement strand
ATTGGTAGACACGCTGGATTTAGGATCCAGTGCCGCGAGGCGTGTGGGTTCGAGTCCCTCCACCCGCACCATTCGGAAAACGAGAACAAAAAACGTTCTAACAAAAGCCACCAGCAAAGGATAACGTCATTCCCAAAGATTTCTTACACCGCCCATGCAAATCGATCGCAAAAACATCGACGAGCTCAACGCTCGACTGACCGTAACCGTTGAACCAATCGACTACGAAAACCGCGTGACGAAAATCCTCGATGATTACCGCAAAAACTCGACTTATCCAGGCTTTCGCAAAGGGAAGGCCCCCATGGCCTTAATCCGCAAGCAATATGCTGCTCCAGTACTCGCAGATGAGATGAATAAGATTATTTCAGAAGAGTTGAATGCTTACATCACCAAAGAAAAACTGGAAATACTTGGCAATCCTATCCCAGAAACCAGTACCGATGCATCTGGTAATTGGGAAAACCCGCAGAATTTTACATTCACCTACGAAATAGGCCTCGCGCCAGAAATCAATTTGACCTTCGGACGCAGTGCTCGATTCACCCGGCATGTCATCAAGGTCGATAAAAGGGCAATTGAAGCAGCGATAACTGACCACAAACGGCGTCATGGCAGCATCAGCGAACAAGAAGAGGCCACTGAAACGGATCTGCTCATTGGCCACTTTACGCAGTTGAACGACGCCGGTGAACCACTAGAGGGTGGCATCGAAAGCGATTCAAACATCGCGCTTGAACACCTCGAGGACAAAAAAATCCAGAAGGACCTAACCGGAGTAAAGGTTGGCGATGACCGCAGAATCAACCCGCATGACGTTTCCAAAGGCCATGAAGATTTAGGAAAAATGCTCGGGATAACTCACGAACAGGCCCAAAGCCTCACAAGTGATTTCAAGTTCGAGGTCAAAGAGATAAAACGCTTAACCCCTGCTGAGAACGATCAAGGTTTGTGGGATAAAGTACTTGGCAAAGACGTCGTCAATAACGATAAGGACTTCCGCCTAAAAGTAGCTGATGAGTTGAAGTCACAATTTGATCGCGATGCCGAACATGTTTTTCGTCGCCGCTTCGTCGTTGACCTTATTGAATACATGAACATTCAGATGCCCGACTCCTTTCTGAAACGTTGGATTCAGATGAATAACGAGAATCCACTTACGGATGAGCAGCTGGAAAAAGAATACCCTAGCTATGCGGATTCCATGCGCTGGCAATTGCTTCAACAGGCCATAATGAAAGATGCTGACTTGCGCGTGAGTGGCGAGGAATTGGAGGTCGAAGCCAAGAAGGTAATTGGCGCACAATATGCGCAGTATGGCATGCCCCTCGAAGGTGAAATGCTCGATAATTTTGCCAAAAATGCACTTGCCAATGACGAGGAGCGACGGCGCATAGCTGACATTATCATCGAGCGAAAGGTGGTGGATAACCTAAAACCACGAGTAACCATTAAAGATAAGAATGTCTCTTTTGAAGATTTCGCCAAAGTGGCCGCTAAGGTTCGCTGAAGTCTGTCTGATTCAGTTGGTTTGTATTTTTCAAGAGCACTCGTTCACAAAAGATTGCTAATCGCCCGTTAATCCTCTCGTGGAATAAGGGAAACGTCAGTACTTTTATAACATGACCGATCGCAACGAATTCCTTAAGTATGCCGCTAAAGACCGTGGCATGAGCAGCCAAACAGTCCGGGATTATATCTCCCATGCATACGGCCCAGAAAACCTGACTCGCACAGTGATTGAAGAGCGTCAAATGCCCTTCCGTGAAGTAGATGTTTTCTCGCGTTTAATGGCAGACCGTATCATCTTCTTGGGCACCGGTATTGATGATTACATCGCCAACATCATTCAGGCGCAATTGCTCTTTCTCGAGTCCACCGATGCAAGCAAGGATATTCAAATTTACATTAACAGCCCCGGCGGTTCTGTGTACGCAGGTCTAGGTATCTATGACACCATGCAATATATCCGCCCGGATGTAGCTACCATTTGCACTGGTATGGCAGCATCTATGGGTGCCGTATTGCTATGCTCTGGTACCGCGGGAAAACGGACAGGCCTAAAACACAGTCGAGTCATGATTCACCAACCCCTTGGCGGAGCGAGCGGCCAAGCCTCAGACATTGAGATAACAGCCCGTGAAATCCAAAAACTCAAAAAGGAGCTCTACGCGATAATTTCTCACCACAGCGGCCAGACCGAAAAGAAGGTTTGGAATGACTCGGACCGCGACTATTGGATGATTGCTTCCGAAGCCAAGAAGTACGGTATGATTGACGAAGTCCTCGAACGCAAGTAAGCATCACTTCGATGAGTGAAACCCCCATCCACTGTTCATTCTGCGGGCGCAGCAAAGAAGACGTAGAAGTCTTAATCGCTGGAGTTACTGGGCACATCTGTGACCACTGCATCGAGCAGGCGGATGGCATTTTGCGGGAGGAGAAAAAAACAGTCACGTCTGGCGCCGACTTTTCACTCAAACTTCCGAAAGAAATCAAGACTCACCTAGACTCCTACGTTATCGGACAAGAAGAGGCGAAAAGGACCGTCAGTGTTGCAGTGTACAATCACTACAAACGCATACTGAATCCTACGGAGGACAAAAAAATCGAAATCGACAAGTCCAATGTTATGCTTCTTGGTGAAACCGGAACTGGAAAAACCTTGCTAGCACGCACCATAGCGCGAATGCTGGATGTCCCCTTCTGCATTGCTGACGCCACAGTCCTGACAGAAGCGGGGTACGTAGGCGAAGATGTTGAAAGCGTCCTTTCTCGCTTGCTCCAAGCGGCAGATTATAACGTCGAACAAACAGAGCGCGGTATCGTATTCATCGATGAGATTGATAAGATTGCCCGCAAGAGCGACAATCCATCTATTACACGAGACGTGAGTGGTGAAGGGGTCCAACAAGCCCTCTTGAAATTACTTGAAGGTGCGGAGGTCAATGTGCCACCTCAAGGTGGTCGTAAACACCCTGAGCAGAAGCTCATCACAATAAATACAAAGAACATTCTCTTCATTTGTGGGGGAGCATTTGCAGGCATTGAAAAAATAATCGAACGACGAATCAAGCGTACGTCCATCGGTTACCAAACCAAAGAAGACCATGTCGATGATGATAACTTGCTTCAATACGCCGCTCCAGGGGACCTGAAGAACTTTGGATTGATTCCCGAACTCATCGGCCGCTTCCCGGTATTTACCTACCTAAATCCGCTTGATGCAGCTGCACTTAGGCAAATTCTCACCGAGCCTAAAAATGCTCTTTGCAAACAGTACATTGAGTTGTTCAAAATGGACGGTATCACACTCAAATTTGATGCCTCGGGGCTGGATTATATGGTGGAGAAAGCTGTCGATTTCAAACTCGGTGCGCGCGGACTGCGCAGTATCATGGAAGCGGTATTAAATGATGCCATGTTCGAATTGCCGGGATCAAAAACGACGGAACTGACTGTAACGCGCGCTTTTGCCGAAAAACACTTTGTCGATAACGAGCAGTCCGGGTTACGCGTGGCCTAAGCTTTATGGCCAAGAAAGCGACACCCCTCATGCAGCAGTACAATCGGGTTAAAGCCGATTATCCTGAGGCGTTGCTCCTGTTTCGAGTGGGTGATTTCTACGAAACCTTCGGAGTTGACGCTGTGAAAGCCGCTAACATCTTAGACATCGTGCTGACCAAGCGGGGAAATGGCAGTGCGAGCGAAGTGGAACTTGCGGGGTTTCCGCACCATTCACTGGACACCTACCTCCCGAAACTAGTTCGAGCTGGTCACCGCGTTGCAGTATGTGACCAACTTGAGGACCCAAAGAAAGCCGTTGGCATCGTCAAACGCGGTGTCACGGAACTGGTAACTCCGGGGGTTGCATTTCACGACCAGGTACTCGACGCTCGGTCGGATAACTACCTCGCTGCTGTTTACAATGACAAAAGTATTTGCGGACTCGCCCTCCTCGATATTTCCACCGGAGACTTTGCTACAGCACAAGGTAACCAGGCGCTGGTCGACCGATTACTTCGTGCACATCAACCCACTGAGATTCTGGTTCTCAATGGGCAAGCAAAAGCGTTTACCGAATCATTCGGCAGCGACTGGCATTTGAGCAGATTAGATGACTGGGTCTTTAAACCTGACTATGCTAAAGAACGCGTTCAAAAGCAATTCGACAATAAATCTTTAAAGGGGTTTGAACTTGACGATAGACCTCTCGCTTTGCTCACGGCTGGTGCAGTCTTACACTACCTCGACCACGCCAAGCACGACCGACCGAAGCACGTTCGTACCATTCGCACACTCAGGGAAGACGGCACCTTGTGGTTGGACAGATTCACCATCCGCAACCTCGAATTAGTTGAACCCAACCACTCAGATGGCACCTCACTTGCTCAGACAATTGACCGCACCGGATCACCCATGGGCGCACGAACGCTTCGCAGATGGCTTATCATGCCACTGACCGATGTCGATGCCATAAATCAACGTTTGAATGCAGTTGAATGCCTGAATGGCGAAGAAGATTTGCGCAAGGGATTCCAATCGCTATTTAAGTCTACCGGCGATCTCGAGCGATTGGCATCGAAAGCAAGCACTGGGCGAATCAATCCCCGAGAACTAAGTCAACTGCGCAAAGGCGTAGAAGCCGTCGAATCAATAGATTCATTGGCGGCTGAGGTGACGCCACTTCTGCCGTACCTCCAACGTCTGACCCCGTGTGCCGAATTGCTCCATCGCCTGAGGTCTGAATTGGTCGAAGATCCGCCCGTTTTAGCAACAAAGGGCCAAGTAATTAAACAAGGAGTCAATACGGAATTAGACGAGTTGCGCACGCTGAAAACCAATGCCCAAACTTCACTCGACGCAATCTGTAAGAGGGAAACGGAACGCACCGGAATTTCATCGCTTAAAATCGCATATAACCAGGTTTTTGGCTATTATCTTGAAGTCCGCAATACCCATAAGGACAAGGTGCCATCGGATTGGATTCGCAAGCAGACCCTGACCCAAGCTGAACGTTATATAACCGAAGAGCTCAAAGAACTTGAAACTAAAATCTTGGACGCTCAGGAGCGCACTGCTTCAGTTGAACTAGCTTGTTTTCAGGCTTTGGTTCAAGCCGCAGCTGAAGAAATTGGCAACCTCCAACAAAATGCAAATGTCATTGGAGCATTGGATGCCCTAACCGGCATGGCCCAAGCGGCCATTGACAATAATTACGTCCGCCCCCGATTAAGCAATGCGCAAGGCATCCAAATTAAAAACGGACGTCACCCGGTCATCGAGCGGGCGTTAAAACACGGCGAACCGTACATTGCTAACGACGTCACGCTGCATCCTGATGGCAACCAAATATTCATGATTACCGGGCCTAATATGGCCGGCAAATCCGCGTTGCTTCGACAAACCGGGCTCATTTGCCTTATGGCACAAATGGGAGGTTTTGTACCCGCAACCTTCGCTGATCTAGGCATCCTTGACCGCATCTTCACGCGAGTTGGAGCGTCGGATAACATCTCCTCAGGGGAATCAACGTTCATGGTTGAAATGAATGAAACAGCTTCCATTCTGAATAATCTCACACCGAGGAGCTTGGTACTTATGGATGAAATTGGTCGGGGAACGAGCACGTATGATGGTGTCAGCATCGCTTGGTCCATTACCGAGTATCTGCACCAACATGCCCACAAGCCTTTGACCCTTTTCGCCACGCACTACCACGAGTTGAACGCCATGCAAGCGCGGTTTCGCCGCATCGTGAATCTGAATGTTACAGTCCGCGAAGTGGACGGCAAAATTATATTCCTTCGAAAACTTGCCAAAGGCGGCAGTAACCACTCGTTCGGTATAAACGTAGCTCAGTTAGCGGGCATGCCCAGGGTCATTTTGCGTCGGGCCCAAGAAGTACTTAAGCAATTGGAATCGAGCCGCAAGCAACTAGATCACATCGACGAGATCGGATCCGCAGCTCAATCGATTAAAACGCCGAATGCTTCGGATTTACAACTTAGCATTTTCCAATTAGACGACCCAGTTTTGGAACAAGTACGCGACCAAATCCTAAATCTAAATATCGATAACTTAACACCAGTGGAAGCATTGATGAGGCTAAATGAAATCAAAAAAGTGGTTTCAGGCAATACAGCACCAAACTCAGAATGTCGCCAAGAGCAAATCTAAATCCTTGTAGGCTAGGCCAGATTCTGCCGCCAAGCCCATGTGCGTGACATTGCCTTGAAACATATAGATCCCGGAACGTGCAACTGGATTTTTACGTATCGAACCGTCAACACCACCGTCGGCGGCAAATTCCAAAAGCATTGGAGCCATAATGTTACTCAAAGCCTTCGACGCCGTGCGGCTTACCCTTGATGGAATGTTCGGCACACAGTAGTGAATCACTTCCAATTCAGTAAAAGTGGGGCGTTCGTGTGAAGTGACCCGGCTCGTTTCAAAGCATCCCCCACGGTCGATGGTGACATCAACTATGACCGTTCCTCGACGCATGCCCGCAACCATTGGTTCCGAAACAATCAAAGGTGCTCGCTGGCTGGAACCGCGAATGGCTCCAATGGCAACGTCTGCAGTTTTTAGAGCATCTTGCAAGACGGAGGGCTGAACTGTACTGGTCCACAAACGCTGTCCGAGAGCATTTTGCAAACGAATAAGTCGATGCGGACTGTTGTCAAAAACCTTGACTGTCGCACCAAGGCCAATGGCCGCACGCGCCGCAAATTCTCCTACCGTACCTGCACCGATGACTACCACTTCAGTTGGACTGACGCCGGAGACCCCACCGAAAAGCGTTCCACTTCCCTCCGGACCCGCAAGTAATTCACCCGCAATTAGTACCGATGAGTTGCCTGCAATCTCTCCCATTGCACGCACGAGAGGGAAAATCCCGTTGGCATTTTGGAGGAAGTCCCATGCAATCGCTGTGGTTTTCTTTTTGGCTAACGCCTCAAGCACTCCTTCAGATTGAACAGTCCATTGCAAAGCACTAATCAAAGTTTGACGCATACCCATCAATCCCACCTCCTCAATCGTGGGTGGCTCGACTTTTAGCACCATGCCAGTTTGGAAAACCTGCCGGCGGTCATAAACAATACGTGCCCCCGACTCGCTGTAGTCCGAATCTTGGTAGTGTGCATGCTCTCCAGCCCCAGATTCGACGAGCACCTGATGACCTCGTGCCACCAAGAGAGCAACGGCTTCGGGAACCAAGGCCACTCTTTTTTCTTGGAAACTCGCCTCGTTCGGAATGCCAATGACCAACTCATTGGTGCGTTCTGAAACTTGTAGAACATCTTCCTGAGGGAGTAAGGCTGCTTCACGCGCCAACGATTGAATGCGTTTTTTCTTTTCACTCATCGTTGCACAAATTACTACATCCGCAGTTCATGAGGAATGGACAAGTATAGCTCGCGCGTTCCATCGACATGAAGACCATTCACATCTACCTCAAGTAAAACAGCATCCTCGGGGAGAATTCCTGGCGCCCGTTCAGGCCACTCCACAAAATTCAATTCGTCCCCGTCGAAGTATTCCGTAAGTCCCAAATCCCAAGCCTCTTCCTCATTCTTCAACCGGTACAAATCCAAATGGTAAATCGTACGGTTTTGACCCAAGTAAGATTGGACAAGTGCGAACGTGGGACTCACCGCATCTTCAACTACGTTCCAAGCTGCACACAGTGCCTTCACTAAAGTGGTTTTACCTGCTCCCATTTCTCCTTTAAGTGCAACTACACCTGCCGGGATTCTTCCTTCATCAACAGGACGAAGTACATTACTCAAAACAGGAATCAACTGTTCTGCTGCTGCGGGTAGGCCCTCCAAATCAAACGGACCAGAAGCCCAAATGCGTTTCAATGATTGCTCCGATGACATAATGAATGCTAAGAAATAGGATCCAATTCAACCCATGGAATTATCACCTCTTCCAAGGAGATTCCACCGTGCTGGAATGTGTCCGTGAAATATTGCGAAAAGTAATTATAGTTGTTGGGGTAGACGAGAAAATCGTCTTCCCGAGCAAAAATATAGGCACTGCTCACATTGGGGCGCGGCAGCCCAGCCTCTTCCGGCTGGCGTATTGCAAAGACATCGCCAGTATCATAACCCAAATTCCGTCCCACCTTGTAGCGTAAGTTACTGTTCGTGTTACGCTCCCCTTTTACTTTCAGGGAGTTTGCTACTCGCACCGTACCATGGTCGGTGGTAATGATGACACGAGCCCCGGATTCTGCCATCAAATTCAACAGGTCTTTTAAGGCACTGTGTTCAAACCAAGACAAGGTCAACGAACGGTACGCCGCCTCGTCCTCGGCCAATTCCTTCAGCACTTCCATCTCCGTTCGCGCATGTGAGAGCATGTCGACGAAATTGTACACAATCGCCGTCAACTGATTATCAAGCGTCTGGTGGAATTGGTCCACCATTTTCTTTCCCAATGCCAGATTTGTGATTTTGTGGTAGGAAGATTTGCCGCTAAAATTCATTCGCTTCAGCAGGGATTGGAATAGTTCCCCTTCAAATTTGTTTTTGCTGCCCTCTTCGTCCTCACCAATCCAATATTGTGGGTATATCCGTGCAATTTCCGCCGGGGAAAGCCCAGCAAAAAGTGCATTGCGGGCATACTGTGTCGCAGTTGGAAGTATCGAAAAGTAGGTCTCATTGTGCGCCACTCGAAAACGGTTTAAAAGCAAGGGCTCAATCATTTTCCACTGGTCCAAACGTAGGTTATCGATGACAACGAGGTATACCGGACGATCGTCGCCAGTATCGGCCCAAACGCGCGATAGTTTGGTGGGTAAAAGCCGGTGTGAAAGCACAGGAGTCCCTTCTCCCGGGCCGGCCATCCACTCGGCATAGTTCGACTCGTAAAACTTCGCAAATTGACGGTTGGCATCTTTAAACTGCATTTCCAAAATGTCCGACATACCGGAATCTTCAGAATTCTCCAGCTCAAGCTTCCAGTGTACCAAACGCTGAAAAATAGACGCCCAATCTGAGGCGTCAAGCTTATCCATCAATTTCATCGAAATTTCCCGGAATTCACGCTGATAGTCCAGCATTGCTTTTTCGCTTACTAGGCGCCGCTCGTCAAGATTTTTCTTGATTGCAAGCAAAATCTGGTTGGGGTTAACTGGCTTGATTAGGTAGTCGCTGATTTTCGATCCAATTGCCTCTTCCATGATGTGCTCCTCCTCACTTTTGGTTATCATGATGACTGGCAAATGCGGCCGCTGATCCTTAATTCGAGTAAGCGTTTCCAACCCATTCAAGCCTGGCATTTGCTCATCCAAAAACACCAAGTCATAAACCTCTGCCATGAGCTTCTCCAGTGCTTCAACACCGCTATTGACGGCCGTCACATGGTATCCTTTTGCCTCTAGAAATAAGACGTGTGGTTTAAGCAAATCAATTTCGTCGTCTGCCCATAAGATGCGTGGAGTTCTTTGCATAAATAAAATCGTCTCTTCAAAAATACGTGCTACCGCTTTCGACAGGTTACCTTGCGCGGGGAATAAACGCTTTGAAAGCAGATTTTATATGCCTTGAGCACATGTCAAGTCACAACAAACACAAAATTCTTAACGATCCTGTCTACGGATTCATCACCATTCAGCATGAGTTGAGTTTTGACCTCATGGACCACCCCTATGTTCAGCGCTTGCGCCGCATCAGCCAACTCGGACTTTCCCACCTCGTTTATCCTGGCGCCGTACACAATCGATTCCACCACGCAATTGGCGCACTGCACCTTATGCAAGAGGCCATTGCGGTCCTTCAGGCAAAAGGGACCGAGATCAGTCCATTGGAGGCTGAAGGAGCTTGTGCAGCCATCCTACTCCATGACATTGGACATGGGCCATTCAGCCATGCCCTCGAACACAGCATCGTCAAGGGAGTTCAACATGAGGACATCAGCACCCTCATCATGGCCCGACTGAACGAAATTTTCAATGGCGCATTGGATACGGCTATTGCAATTTTCAACGACCATCACCCCAAGAAATTCCTGCACCAGCTTGTTTCATCACAACTGGACATGGATCGCATGGACTACTTGGCTCGCGACAGTTTCTACAGCGGAGTCGCGGAAGGAAACATCGGAAGCGAGCGCATTATTAAGATGCTGGCTGTAGCGGACAATGAATTGGTCGTCGAAGAAAAGGGAGTCTACTCAATTGAAAAATTCCTCATGGCTCGTCGCCTCATGTACTGGCAGGTCTACCTACACCGTACCGTCCTGTGCGCCGAGTTTATGCTGGTGACGGCCCTAAAGCGTGCCAAAGAATTAGCACAGGAAGGTATTGAAATTCATGCCTCTCCCGCCCTGAGAACTTTCATATACGATTCATTAGATCGCACCCAATTTTTTGCGGATGAGGCCATATTGGACCAATTCTGCCTGCTCGATGACAGCGACATCCTCGCCGCATTAAAAGTCTGGCAATTCCACAAAGACTTTGTGTTGAGTGAGGTGAGCCGGCGCATCGTCCATCGCGACCTCTTCCGAATTAATCTGCGTCCCGAGCCCTTTGAGAAGAAAGAGTTGGATTCACTTTTAGAACGAATCGTTACCAAGTACGGCATCGGGGAAAGGGAAGCTAAATACCTCATCATCAATGACCGAATTGACAATAAAATCTACGAATCCGGCGGAATTACCATCCTGTTTAAAAACGGAATCAAATCAGACTTTGCAGATGCGTCAGATCAGTTAAGTCGAGAAATCCTAATGCGTACAGTAGCAAAGTCCTTCGTTTGCTATCCAAAGGAGCTAGAAACTTCCTGATACTCACTCCAACTCCACTCCTTCTGCGTTGTAGAGGTGGAACTCCAAAATCTCCATTGAAGAATTGGACTCTACGTGAATCTTGATGCCATGATTACGCTGCCACTTGCGCAAGATGCTATTAAACCACCCTTGTTTAATGTATGCCTCAATGATTGGGTGCATCATAACGGTTAGGCGCGTCTGAGCTTCTTTTTTGATGGCTTGGTGAATTGCCGAATCAATTGTGTCTGTGATAAGAATGGACGCCTGAACATTTCCGGTCCCTTGGCAAGTCGGACAGGCTTCGGAAGTCTTTACATCAGCAACAGGCCTCACACGTTGACGGGTCATTTCCACGACACCAAAGCGGCTAGGTGCAATGATATTATGCTTTGCTTTATCAGCCTTCATTGCCTGTTTCATGGCCGTTGTAAGCTCTTTATTGTGCTCACGCTTAGCCATATCGATGAAATCAATACAAATAATGCCGCCCATGTCTCGTAATCTCAATATCCGCGCAATCTCTTTACAGCACTCGAGGTTAGTTTGCAGGGCGTTTTCTTCTTGGTCTTTGGCCCCTGCCTTTCGTCCACCGCTGTTAACATCGATGACATGCATCGCCTCAGTTTGCTCCACAATTAAATACGCCCCACTCCTTAAGTTAACTTGTTTACCGAAAGTCGCTTTAATCTGGCGATGAATGGAAAGCGTATTGAACAGATCTTTGACCCGCACAACCTTCACTATATCCGTTTTTTTGGAACCGATACTTTGCAAGTAGGTTTTAACCTCATCGGCTAATTTTTCGTCGTTCACTCGGATTCCAGTGCAATCTGGTGTCAACACATCGCGCAAAACGGCATTGGTTTTATTTAGCTCACCTAGCACACGCTTTCCTGGCTTGGCATTGCGCAACTTTTTGTGCATGATGCCCCACCTCGTTACTAAGTCCTCAAGGTCTGCGTGCAAATCAGCTGCACCCTTATTCTCTGCGACCGTGCGGATGATGATACCGAAACCCGGAGGCCGAATGCTTTGCATTAGGCGCTTCAAACGCTTCCTTTCCTCCTCACTCCGAATACGACGAGACAATGAAACCTTATCGCTGAATGGAACCAGTGCTATGTATCGTCCGGGAAGCGTCACCTCAGCAGTCAAGCGTGGACCCTTCGAGCTGATTGGCTCCTTGGCAACCTGTACAAGCACCAACTGGGAAGATGAAACCTCATCCTTGATCTTCCCTTTCTTAATAATCTCGGCCTCTTTTTTGAAGTTACCCAAATCAGGCACAGGCTGTTTGCCCTGCATGACCCGCTTCACGTACTTCTGCTGAGTTCGGTATTGGGGACCTAAGTCCAAATAGTGCAGAAATGCATCACGCTCATGCCCCACGTCGACAAATGCTGCGTTGAGGCTGGGCAATACCTTCCTGACTCGGCCCAAGAATATATCTCCGACCACGTACGCTTTGTCTCCTTGATCTCGGTGCAACTCAACGAGCTGACCTTCCTCTAACAAAGCTATCTCTACCTTTCCTGAGGTGGAGTTTATGACCAATTCTTTGCTCATGCAGGAATCGGGTTAGTAAAAAAAGCAGTGCTTCACCGGGTAAATCCCCGGCGAACCCTTACTTCTTTTTGTGACGATTTTTGCGCAGTCTTTTTTTGCGCTTGTGAGTCGCCATCTTATGTCGCTTGCGTTTTTTACCGCTTGGCATTTTAATGGTAGTTTATTCGTTCGTTTTGGCAGGCATGCCAAATTCTATTCTTGTGATGAAATCTTGTACGCGATTGGCCACGACCGTGTCCGGTGCGTAAGGTAAGTATTCGTTGTATCGGATTAGCGCAGCCTCAGTCTTTCCCATGGCTTCATAACAACGTGCAGTGAAGAAAAGCCCATTCGCATATGTCGAATCTTGGCCCATTACGGCCTCAAAACCAACGACAGCACGGTCATACGCCCCTTCCTCCATGTCTAACATTGCCAATTGCCACGTAGCCTCTAAGTGACCTGGTTCCAAGGCTAGAGCTTCAGAGAAGCGTTCGCGCGCCTTTTCCAGCTGGCCACTTTGAATGCCAAAAATACCTAACCATACAACCGCATCGACATTAGGTGAGTCCGTTTCAGTAAGAGCACGGAGGGCTAGAATTCCTTCCATGGGATTCTCTCCGGAGACTTTTTTCACTGCTGCCTCGACTGGATCATCTGTGACAATGGCCTCAACTGGCAATGCCGAAAGCTCTTCCGCATCAGCGGATTTGCGCGGCAACCATAACACGATAGCCACTAAGGTCACTCCCACCGCAAGGGTTAAGCCGATGCCAGTTTGGCGATTCATGAAATTAATCGGTTTTGACCTGCGTTTTCACATTCTCGACAAATTCCTTCGCTGGCTTGAATGAGGGAATATTGTGCGCGGGGATTTGAATGGACTTCTTAGCCAAAATATTTCGGCCTGTTTTCGCTGCACGCCTTTTGATGACGAAGCTTCCAAAGCCTCTCAAGTAGACATTTTCTCCATCTTCGAGACTATCTCGTACGGAGCGCATGAATGCCTCTACCGTTGATTGAACGTCGTGTTTTTCCATACCGGTCTCCTCTGCAATCCGGTTTACGATATCCGCTTTGGTCATCTTAATTCCTAGGTTTGTCTTTCCGTTATTATTATTATTCTCCCTGAAAAAGGTGTGCAAAAATAGGGCTATTACATTGAAAACGAAAAAGGTGATGCTAAAGAGCTTTGAGGGCATGAACAAAGCAAGTTTGGCAACAGGCCAACGTGCACTCATCGCCTGGTACCGCGAAAATCAGCGCTCTCTACCATGGCGGGAAGCACCGAATCCGTATGCAGTGTGGTTGTGTGAAATCATTATGCAGCAAACGCGCATCGAACAAGGATTAAAATACTGGAACAAGTTTATCAATACCTGGGCTGATGTGCATGCGCTCGCCAAAGCACCTTTAGATGATGTTTTAAGGGCTTGGCAGGGCCTCGGCTACTACAGCCGGGCACGAAACCTCCACAGAGCAGCGCAAACTATTGCCTTTGAACGCGATGGACAATTCCCTGTAACCGCAGTGGAGTGGAGAGAGATGCCTGGTGTTGGGGCCTATACCGCTGCGGCCATTGCCTCCATTTGTCACAATGAATCTATTGCTGCGGTGGACGGCAACGTACTCCGCGTCGTAAGCCGGTATCTCGATATCCAGGAGCCAATCGACAGACCCATTGGTAGAAACCAAGTGGATGCATTCGCCTCGGAGTGGATCCGTGCTGAAGATGCCGGGACGCACAACCAAGCTGTCATGGAACTGGGCGCCCTCGTGTGCAAACCTAAATCTCCCCATTGCTCGGATTGCCCGCTTGAACCCACATGTCTTAGTGCTCAACCTGCAGCAGCTGGCACACCCGTTCCTCCAATCAAGCAAGGCAAAACCAAAGTCAAAACATTGAAAATGATTTTTAATGTAGTTACCAATGGAACGCATGTGTGGATGCGGGAACGCCCAGCGACTGGAATTTGGGGCGGACTCTGGGAATTCCCTTCCCAAGAATTTCAGCTCAACACCGCTCAGCCAGAGTATCCTCCACCTGAAGCTAGCTTGATTCCCGACTCCGTTTTGGGGCGGAGACTTTGGGGCGAGCCGTTCGAACACATCCTATCGCACCGACGGTTTCGCTGTCAATTTGTAGTTTGGCATATTAAAGGCGAACCGAGCGTCACCCAAGGAAAATGGATGCCTTGGAAAGAGGCAGAGTCAAAAGCTCGCCCGCGAGCGATTGACCGGTGTTGGGAGCGTCTTGAAAAATCCTGCTTAACATTAAACAATCGCTAGCAAAGCGTGCGCTATTTTTGAAGAATGGCAGGAATCAATAAAGCAATCCTTGTAGGCAACTTGGGCAAGGACCCCGAAATGCGTTACACACCCAATGGTGTGGCTGTTTGCTCTTTTCCCATGGCGACATCGGAAACATACAAAGATCGTACCTCAGGTGAACGAATCACGCAAACTGAGTGGCATAACATCGTCATTTGGCGCGGCATGGCGGAAACAGCAGAAAAATACCTTCGCAAAGGTTCCCAAGTTTACATTGAAGGCAAAATCAAAACCCGATCTTGGGAGGATCAGCAAGGTCAGAAGCGCTATACAACAGAAATCGTAGCAGATGTTATGCAATTGCTCGATAGACCCAATTCATCCAGTGAACCTCCCCGACAAAAACAAATTTCTTCTGCGTCTTCGGAGCAAACCCAGTCGGTGGCCCAAGAGCAACCTGTCGCTCCGGCAGAGCGTGGTCCACACACTTCTGATGACCTGCCCTTCTAAACGGAAAGCGATTTCGTGAATCCCGATTTGTTTTCCATCCTTCTCGCAACTCATGCCAGTGGCATCATGGCTTTGGTGCCCTTCTTCATCATTGCTGGGATGTTGCTGTTGAGCGCATTAATCTCTGGATCTGAAGTTGCTTTCTTCAGCCTGACGCCCGGCGATATCCAAGAACTGGAGGCGGCTCGCGAAAAAGAGCAGTCTACCGCAGCCGATCGCGTTATTGATTTGCTCAATAAACCCGATCCCGATCGAGCCCCACGCCATTTGCTAGCCACTATTTTGGTTTTGAACAACTTGACCAACATAGTCATCATTCTCATTTCAACAGTAGCCATGGAAAGGCTGTTCCCTTCAAATTCACTTGAACCCTGGGTCCAATGGACCCTTCACGTGGGAGCAGTCACTTTCCTTATTGTGCTGTTTGGTGAAGTAGTGCCGAAGGTCTATGCCACCAACAACCGGATGCAGTTCGCTCAATTTATGTCCGGCCCTCTTCTTTTAGGGCGCAAAGTGTTAGCTCCGGTTTGGAAACCGTTAGTACGCCTTGGGAATTGGGTAAGCAAAAGAGTAGATGTACCCAATGCCGATTTGTCAGCATCAGATTTGGAGCAAGCGCTCCAACTGACCGCGGACGAGGACCGCACCGACGAAGAACAACGAATCCTTGAGGGTATTGCCGCCCTCGGCACAAAGGATGCCAAACAGGTCATGACTGCTCGAACAGACATGGAGTCGGTCAGCTCAGAAGAGCAATGGGAACAGCTGCGAGCTCAAATCGTTGAATCCGGATACTCACGAATCCCAGTACATAGGGAATCACAAGATGATATTGTCGGTATCCTTCACATCAAAGACTTACTTCCCCAATTGGCCGAGATTGACGTCAATTGGATGAAGCTCATCCGCCCCGTTTACTTCGTTCCGGAAAACAAAAAAATCGATGACCTGATGCGCGAATTCCAACAAAGGAAGACACATTTGGCCATTGTTGTAGATGAATATGGCGGTACCAGCGGCATAATAACATTAGAAGACATTATGGAAGAAATCGTCGGTGAAATCGCTGACGAGTTTGATGCAGAGGAGATAGCTTATTCTCGTTTAGACGAACGCACCTTCATCATCGAAGCCAAAACCGCCCTTATTGATGTCTACCGCATTTTGGGCATCTCTGACGAACCTTGGGAGGCCGCAAAAGGGGAAAGCGACACCTTAGGAGGATTCATCACAGAACAAGCAGGAAGGATTTTGCGCAACAGTGAAAGCATAACTTTCGAAGGTGTTGTGATGAAAATTGATGCCGCAACCCCACGTAAGCTGCTCCGCGTCAAGCTTGTTCTGCCCGAAATAAGCCCGGATGAGTAAGCTGATTCAATTCGGATTCGCTCTGATAGTTGCATCGGCCTCAATGCCCGGGTGCGAGAATCCGCCCGTGCCGAAACCACGTGGTTATCACCGTATTGAATTTCCCACTTTTGAATATGCACGGTACGAACATCCGTGCGGCATCTCCTTTGAAGTTCCTGTATACAGCAAAATTGAGCTTATCGAAGGTGGTGCCCCTGAAGCGGACATTTGCTGGTTTAACTGCGCGGTTCCGCGTTTCAACGCCAAACTTCACTGTACATTGATTCCAATTACCGACAAAACGCAATTGAATTCGCTAGTCGAGGATACCCACCAAATGGTCTTTTCTCATGAAATGAAGGCTGCAGGGATTCGAACCCAGCAATTTGATTTTCCGGAACGAAACGTCAACGGGGTCCTTTACAATTTACAAGGCCCAGTTGCCAGTCCAATCCAGTTTTTTGCATCTGACAACTCAGCACATTTTCTGCGGGGCAGCCTCTACTTCGACCACGCTCCAAACCCGGATAGTATCCAATCCTCACTTGCGCATGTCGAGCAGGACATCGTGCACCTCATCGAAACGCTGGCATGGACTAAATCCATAGCAACTCCTTAGTCTATATGAATCACTCGTGCATCCTTGATTTTGGCAATACAAGCGTGAAGTGGGCACGTTTTGAAAACGCTGTTTTTAAAGGCGTGCTGCAGGACGAGCAAGCTTGGCAAACGCTCCAATCATGGAATCAAGATGCTCGCTGGCTTATCGCCGCTACCGGCCACATGAATGACCGTTGGAGCTCATGGGTAGGGACCCTCAAGTCCAAACAAACGGAGTCCGTAGTGCATTTAGAGACTGCCGAAAACATCCCCTTCCCAACGACCTATAACTCGATGAGTACATTAGGACTTGATCGAATTGCCAACGCAGCTGGTATCACGGCGGAATACGAAGATGCCGATTGGTTAATTATCGATGCCGGGACCTGCATTACAGCTGATCTACTTCAAAGCGGAGTATTTTGTGGTGGATCAATCGCCCCGGGAATCGATCTCCGTTTGCGGGCTATGTTTGCGGGTACTGTGGGTCTACCTTATCCAGAAAATTGGCAAGAAAAAGTGGCTGAGGGAATTGGATTAGACATTGGTGAAGACACCGTTTCGTCGCTTCTGGCAGGAGCAATAGGAGGGGTACAAGCAGAATTGACTGAACGCATTCGCAGATTTAAACATGAAATGCCCTCCATTCGCGTCGCTTTGACCGGTGGAGACGCAAAATTTTTGCAACTCCAGAAGGACTTGCCGACTTTTACCGACCCCAACCTGACCTGGAAGGGTTATTTCCACCTGCTGAATCGCATGCTAACCCATGAATAATAATTCACGACCTATGAAACCGTTATTCGGACGGCTCACCATTGCGGTTGTTTTCGCGGGATGCATGTTCCCATTTACTAGCAGTGCGCAACAATCTGAGATATCCCCGTACTCCCGTCACGGATTCGGACTGCTTGGACAACTTCATACCCCTGCATTCGCAGGCATTGGAGGCATGGAAACAACACTATTGAATAGTTACCAATTTCAACCCAATAATCCAGCGTCAGCGACCTACCTCAATCAAACTACCTTTCAAGGCTCCGCAATAGGCAACCTTTTGAAGATGAAGCAGGGCGATGCAGCCGCAAGCGCCACATTTGGCTCTCCTGGGCCTTTTGGCATGGTTATCAAGCGAAAAGGCGGTCTTAATGCACTAATCATGAACCTCTCGCCCTACAGTAATTCTGGATTTGTGATGTCGCGAAGTGAGACTTATGAGGGGATAGGTTTGGCCAACGAACAATACACAGGCGAAGGAGGGCTCAGCGCTTTGAATATTGGATGGGCCCGTGTTTTTAAGGGGACAAAACTTGTGCAAGCTGGAAATGACAGCGTCCGAATCCAGAGCAATTCCCTGCACCTCGGACTACAAACGCATTATGTTTTTGGGCAAATCAGTCGGACGTCGACAATGGATATCATCGACCCAACTTTTCTCGACCACCGCGTTCGATTTAGCGCACAACACCGAAGCCTTTCTGCCAATTTCGGTATGGTATATGAACACCTGTTGAATGCACGCTACAATCAACTTGGTGATTTTGAGCAGAGCCTCTCCTTACGGATTGGAGGCGTCTATACGCCTTCATCCAAACTGCAAAGTTCATTGGTTAGCATCGATGAAACAACCCAGACCTTAGGCGGCATACCCGTTCCGCTCGATACCGCTTTCTACAGTGAGCGCATTGATCACAGAGCACACATGCCCAGAACCATCAGCCTTGGAACCAGCCTCCACTTCGACCGCGGCGATGGCATGAGGGTCTCGGCAGGATTGGAGTATAAAACTTCGGCATGGGATAATGTAGCATTCGAGTTTGCACCGGAAATGCTTTCGGACGGAGTTGAATGGAAGGCCTCAGAATCCATGCATTTGGGACTGCAATTCAATCTTGGCAATCCCGAACAAAGGAATTCCACTTGGGGCAAAGCGATATACAGAATCGGGCTGATTCGACAACTTCAGCCCTATGCAGTGAGGGGTCACCATGTGCAAAACTTAAGCATGACTGGGGGCTTCACTTTGCCGCTGGTTGGTAGCCGTTCATTGAGCCGATTGCACTTCGGCACGGAACTTGGTCAACGTTCAACACATGAAGACGCGTTGGAAGAAACATTTGTTCGGTTCCATTTCGGCGTTTCTCTCATGCCCTTCTTCAAGAACAATTGGCTAATACCAAGATTATATGACTGAAAAAAGCACCCTCATGAAATTAATCGTTCGCGCGACATTTACTTTACTGGTCTTTTTGCCTCTTCAAGCAAGTGCTCAAGATCGATACGGAGAGACAGAAGAACAGCAGCTCGAATGCCAAGAAAAAATCAGTGTATACCGGAGCTACCTAAAGCAGAAAGATTACGACGAAGCCTACGTACAGTGGAAAAAGGCATGCACCGTCTGCCCGCTCACCGCTACTGAAAATCTTGTCCGAGATGGCGTTAAGTTCCTCAAGAAAGAGTTAAATAAGCCTGAAAACGCTGACCGCGCTGAAGCAATTAAGGATAGCATTTTCATGTTTTATGACTTGAGGATGGAGCTATTTCCAGAAACGAAAAGAAATCCGAATAATCGGTGTACTGTATTGACATTAAAGGCAGCCGACTATTATCGCATTTACAAAAAAGATGGTGCGACGGAAGCGAATGCCATGTACAAGGAGAGCATTGATTGCCTCGGCGCAGCCTCCTCTCCTGCAGCGCTGAGCACTTATTACGTTACCTCGTTCTACGCTATGAAGCAAATGGAAGAAGTGGAGGCCAAGGCGAAGTTGGGCGAAATGTTGACTGATTATCTGACCCTCCTAGAGTTTATGGAGATTGGTCAAAGTCAACTCGATTCATCTGATACAAAAGGTCTGCAAAAATTTGAAAAGGCCAAAGGAAACATCGACGAAGTGTTCATCGCCATTGCCAAATGTGAAGAAATGATTCCTGTCTTAAGTGAAAAAATAGCTGCAGATTCAACCAACTTTGAATTGAAGCAAAAGGTCCTACGCCTTTTGAATCAAAAAGACTGCACAAACAACGACCTGTACTTGCCCATCGCCATTGATGTCCACAAAAAAACACCGAGTCACCCCTCAGCATTTGCGATTGGCAATGAGCAGTTCAAAATGGAGAACTACGGAGAGGCATTCGATTACATGGAAAAAGCCGTTGACCTTTGTGCCGACTGTGCAGATTTGGAGAAATACTTGCTGAAGGCGGGGAGAATCGCTTCGTTCTTGGGTAAGTCCAGCACGGCGCGTTCCTATGCACAAAAAGTGCTTGCAAATAATCCTGAAAGCGCAGAAGCATTCATGCTCATAGGCGATGCCATTGCCGGTGGGGCTAAGCAATGCAATGATGGAGCTTTGGGAAGCCGCTTGGCTTACCTCCGTGCGTGTGATTACTATAAAATGGCGATCAGC
>DIHQ01000021.1:8579-46350 GCA_002420235.1 Flavobacteriales bacterium UBA5692 | reverse complement strand
ACCCTCCAATGGAATAAAAGGATGAGTAGCGGGTTGGCCTACGGGGTGCAATTGAATGGTGTGAATGCTGCCCGCAGAAAGCTGGATAGGATAAAGGTTGCTTTGGCTGTTTGCATTGGTGCAAACGGTTGCGAGCATGGCGATGCAAATGAAGGTCAAAAACATGCCACTGATGGACTTTTGAAGGTAAAAGGTTGTACAGGTTAAGTTGTTCGAAAACATCCTTCGTATTTTTTGTCTGAAAAGGCCAGCGAAATGCTCACGCGAGCTAACTTTGTATTCCGAAAAGTAAACCTTCGTCAGTGATGACCCGCACTATACGAATAAAAAAAGGAGCTGATATAAGGCTGAAAGGTCGCCCATCACCTCTGGTTGACCGTGCACCGTTTGCTACATTTTTCGCGGTGCAACCCCCTAATTACCTCGGCATTGTACCAAAGCTTGAAGTGAAAGAGGGCGTCCATGTAAAAGCGGGGTCTCCTCTGTTTCACAGTAAGGAAAATACCGAGGTCAAGTTTTTATCACCTGTGAGTGGAGTTGTCAGTCAAGTATTACGCGGAGAAAAACGGCGGATCCTGGCCGTTGTTGTAGAATCTGATGGCAAAAATGAGTCACAAGCGTTCGCGCCTATTGATCCTGAAGCGGAGGATCGCCAAACCTTGGTTTCTGCAATTGCTGAGCGTGGATTTTTTGCTCTCATTGAGCAGCGACCGTTCGCCACCATCGCAAATCCAAGCGATGTCCCGAGGAGCATTCACGTAAGCGGGTTTGATAGTGCTCCTCTTGCTGCGGATATGGAAGTTGTTTTGGCGGGACGTGAAGCGGCATTCCAGACGGGTATTCACACCCTGCGGAAGCTCGCCAATGGCTCAAACGTACAATTGGGATTACGAGCAGGACAATCATTCTACAATGCCATCGACGGAATAGATAGATACGTTTTTGATGGGCCTCATCCCACTGGAAATGTCGGGGTTCAGATTCATCACACCTGTCCAATAAACAAAGGCGAAGTGGCTTGGACTATGCACGCCGAAGATGTGGCTAACTTAGGTGAAACTCTAACTTCAGGAGCGTATTGCGCAAAGCGCACAATCGCATTAGGGGGCTCGGAGTGTGAGGAGCCACGTCATATCCAGACTTTACTTGGTTCCGCAATTTCATCCCTCGTAGGAAGCGTTAATGATGAGGATGTACGAATTATTTCAGGGAATCCGCTGACTGGTGACCGAACGTCCAATAATGGATTCCTCGGAGGGCTACATCACCAAGTCTGCCTTCTCCCTGAGGGCAACAAACCAAAATTCTTATTAACGGACGGATGGCTCGGTATGGGTTTCGATAAGTTCTCCTTGTCGAAAAGCTACCCTACGTGGTTATTGCCAAAATCGAAGGAGTTCATTATGGATACTTGCAATAATGGGGAAGAGCGCGCCTTCGTAGTTACAGGGCAATATGAGCCTGTATTCCCGTTTGATATTTTCCCGGTACAGTTATTGAAGAGCATTTTGGCAAATGACATCGATGCCATGGAAAAATTAGGTATTTACGAGGTGGCTCCGGAAGACTTTGCGCTCTGTGAATATGCCTGCACTTCGAAAATCGCGGTGCAGTCAATCATTCGGAGCGGCTTGGACATGATGAAGAAAGAATTGGGATAGAATGAAAGCAGTACACAACTTACTGGATACGATCCGACCGCATTTTGCTGAGGGTGGAAAGCTGAGCAAGTTATGGGTGGTCTACGATTCGCTCGAGACGTTTGCTTTTACGCCGGGACACGCGACCAAAAACGGCACTCACATCCGCGATGGTGTGGACTTAAAGCGTACGATGTTCATGGTGATTTTGGCTTTGATTCCAGCCTTGATGTTTGGCACGTGGAACCAAGGACATCAATATTTGCTTTCCATAGGGGAAATTGCACCCACCGATCCGATGATGACCGCGCTTTGGGACAAACTATTTATAGGTGCGGTGAAAGTTCTGCCACTGGTGGTCGTTAGTTATGGAGTTGGTCTCGGCATTGAATTCCTATTCGCCGGGATGCGCGGACACAGCATCAATGAGGGCTATCTCGTATCGGGAATGTTGATTCCCCTAATTATGCCAGTTGATTGTCCACTTTGGATGGTTGCGTTGGCTGTGGCCTTTGCTGTGATCATCGCGAAAGAAGTGTTTGGCGGCACCGGTATGAATATCCTCAATGTGGCACTGACCGCACGGGCATTTCTCTTTTTTGCTTATCCCAAGCAACTTTCAGGTGAAATTTGGATTCACCAAGTGAAAGCATCAGCCGAAGCGGGCTTATTGGCAGATGGCTACACAGGTGCTACTGCGCTCGGGTATTTGGCATCAACCGTTGGTAAGGGATTGGACGAACCTGCGGTTACCGGGGTAATGTCTATGTTCGGAGCACAGGGCATGTTCAGCTTCTCCAATTCCCTGCTGGGTTTAATTCCTGGGTCAATTGGTGAAACGTCTGCACTTGCCATCCTTTTAGGTGCTGCCCTCCTTATTTGGACTGGCATTGGTAGCTGGAAAATCATGTCGTCATTTCTAGCCGGAGGTCTGGTTATGGGATTCCTATTCAACCTCCTCGGTTTAAACGCATACATGACACTTCCTGCCATCCACCAAGTGGTTATGGGTGGATTCATGTTCGGTATGGTCTTTATGGCTACGGATCCGGTGAGCGCCGCCCAAACGGAACGGGGCAAATGGATTTATGGTTTCTTTGGGGGTTTTTTAAGCATCATGATACGTGTATTCAATCCGGCTTACCCTGAAGGTGTCATGATGGCCATCCTTTTCATGAATGTTATGGCCCCCTTGATTGATCACTACGTTATTGAAGCCAATATTGGCAAGCGCGAAAAGCGTGCATTGGCTGCTCAAAGTGCGCCTGCATAAACCCTGCAATTATGGCTATCGATAAGAACAGTACCGGTTATACTTTTATTTTTTCCATTGCCATGGTTGTGGTAGTCGGAACGTCGCTTGCCTTTACTGCGTTGTCCCTAAAGGATAGACAGGATGCGAATGCTGCTGACAAAAAAATGATGGATATTCTGCGTGCAATTGGAGTCTCTGCGGACCGAAGTAATGCCAATGATTTGTTCGCTGAATACGTTGTAGAACGTGTTGCAATCGACCTCGAAGGGCGACTGGTGTCGGCCATATCAGATGCAGTCAATCCGAAAGACAAATCAGACCCGTTTAGCATCGATGTTAAAAAGGACTACCGAGCATCCATTAAGTCCGCGGTGAAGGCTGCAGATGGAGATGAATTGGCAATGGCGAAGTCTTTGGCGGATGCAGATCTTACATTTCCTTTGTTTCGATGCGTAAATGACGCTAATCAAAACCTTTTCGTCATCCCAGTTGTCGGATCGGGACTGTGGGGTCCCATATGGGGATATGTTGCATTGGAAGAGGATATGACTACCATTTTTGGTGCCAATTTTGATCACAAGACCGAGACGCCGGGTTTAGGGGCCGAAATCAAAGAATCATTCTTTACAGATAAATTCAAGGGGAAGAAACTGGACGTGGGGGGTTCAGCGCTATTCAGTGTTCTCAAAGGCGGCGCACTTACTGATGAGAACAGTGTAGACGGCATTACTGGTGGAACCATCACCTCAAAAGGTGTTGATGAAATGATCAATCGAACATTGAAAGTTTATCTCCGTTATTTCGAATCACAAACTCAAGCACGAATATGAGTGCTGAAACAGCAGCCGCAACGGCTAAGAAAGATTCTCTGTTTTCCAAAAAGAACAGAAAGCTCCTTATCGATCCGTTGGATGATTCCAATCCGATTACGGTGCAGGTATTAGGTATTTGCTCTGCATTGGCCATTACTGTACAACTGCAACAGGCAGTCATAATGAGCCTTTCTGTTTTGTTTGTGATGATAGGAGGCAACGTAATTGTTTCTCTACTTCGGAATATGATTCCCGACCGCATCAGAATTATTGTTCAGCTCGTCGTTGTAGCTTCACTCGTAATCATTGTAGATCAAGTGCTGAAAGCCTTTCAGCCGGATATATCGGAGAAGCTTTCTGTTTTTGTTGGTTTGATTATTACGAATTGCATCATAATGGGTCGCCTGGAGGCTTTTGCTTTGGGCAATAAGCCGGGACCCTCGTTTTTGGACGCCATTGGAAATGCAATGGGGTATGCGTGGATTTTACTTGCCGTTTCAATTATTAGAGAGGTCTTCGGCAGTGGAGCAATTTCACTACCTGGAATGGGTCAAGTTAAGTTTTTACCAGCGGAATGGTTCATGAGTGAAGGTGGTTTTTACGAGAACAATAACTTGATGATCCTGCCGCCTATGGCTTTGATCACAGTTGGTGTCATCATCTGGATTCAACGCAGCCGTAACCAATCCCTAATCGAAGAGAACTAATGGAATACCTCAGCATATTTGTGAAGGGTATCTTCATAGAAAATATGATTTTTGCCTATTTCCTAGGCATGTGTTCTTACCTCGCAGTTTCCAAGACAGTCAAGACAGCGAACGGTCTAGGTCTTGCGGTAATTTTTGTTTTGGGTATCACCGTTCCCATCAATTACCTGCTGGAAAACTATGTGCTGGAAGAAGGTGCATTGGCTTGGATAAACCCAGCTTATGCAGAAGTTGACTTGAGCTTTTTAAGTTTCATTATGTTCATCGCTGTCATTGCTTCAATGGTGCAATTGGTGGAGATGATTGTTGAAAAATTTGCCCCAGCACTGTATGGCGCCTTAGGCATTTTCTTGCCCTTGATTGCGGTGAATTGCTCTATCCTCGGAGGTGCGCTGTTCATGCAGGATCGCCAATATCCGAGCATTGGTGAAGCCACAATCTTCGGCCTGGGTTCAGGCGTGGGGTGGTGGCTTGCTATCGTGGCAATTGCTGCAATTCGAGAAAAAATCCGATATTCTCACGTTCCTGATCCGTTGAAAGGCTTGGGCATCACTTTTATCATCACCGGACTCATGGGCATCGCGTTCATGAGTTTTATGGGAATTGAAATATGATTGAGATGAAAACAACTATTGTTCTGACTATTGTATTCTTTCTGATCGTCATCCTTTTGCTGGTGGGATTGCTTTTGTTTGCGAAAGCAAAACTTTCGCCTAGTGGCAAAGTGACCATTGTAATCAATGGAGAACAAACGCTTGAGGTAGACGGCGGAAGTACGTTGCTTGCGACGCTCGGCAACAACGGCTTGTTTTTGCCTTCGGCGTGTGGTGGTGGCGGGACTTGTGTACAGTGCCGATGCCAAGTGAACGAAGGAGGGGGGTCCATATTACCGACAGAGGAACCACATTTTTCTCGCAAGGAAATTGCTGACCATTGGCGATTGGGCTGTCAAGTAAAGGTGAAGGAGGACATGGAAATTCAAGTCCCGGAAGAAGTATTTGGCATCAAAAAGTGGGAATGTGAGGTGGTCTCGAATTACAATGTGGCGTCATTCATCAAGGAGTTTGTTGTTCGCCTACCAGAAGGCGACACCCTGGACTTTGAAGCCGGTGGATACATTCAAGTGGATGTGCCGGAGACTGTGGTGTCATATAGTGACATCGATGTTACAGCGCACCCTGACCATCATCAAAACCCGGAAACTTTCCAAAGTGAGTGGGATAAGTTTGGCTTATGGGATTTGAAGATGACGAACGATGAGTCGATTGTCCGTGCTTACTCCATGGCCAACCACCCCGCAGAAGGCAACATTGTGATGTTGAATATCCGCATCGCTACGCCGCCTTGGGACCGTGCCCGGAATGCCTGGATGCAGGTCAATCCGGGGATTTGTTCGTCATACGTATTTGCTCAAAAGCCAGGTGACAAGGTGACCATATCAGGACCATATGGGGAGTTTTTTATCAAAGAAACAGAGGCGGAAATGGTATACATTGGCGGTGGAGCTGGTATGGCTCCGATGCGATCTCATTTGTTTCATCTGTTTCATACCGTAAAGACCAAACGTAAGGTTACCTTTTGGTACGGAGGTCGTTCAAAGCGTGAGTTATTCTACTTGGACGATTTCAATAAGATTGCGACTGATTTCCCGAATTTTGACTTTCATGTGGTCCTTTCAGAACCTGCTGAAGAAGACAACTGGAAGGTAAAAAAAGATATCGGCGACGAAGGTGATGGATTCCTCGGGTTCGTTCACAACGCTGTCATTGAGCACCAATTATCGCACCACGATACTCCAGAAGATATTGAATTTTACTTCTGCGGGCCACCGCTGATGAACCAGGCGGTCTTAAAGATGTGCGACGATTGGGGTGTTCCACCAGAAAACGTAAGCTTTGATGACTTTGGGGGTTGATTTTTTGACTATCACAAATCGACACCCTGTGGCTAAAATGCTGCGGGGTGTTGGTTTTTTGGGGCTTGCTGCTTCGCTGCTGTTATCGTGCGAAGTTCCACAATCGGTAAAAGAAATCGTTCATTACGGTCAAACTCAGGGTACGTCCTATATGGTCAAATACCACGGCGTGGATTCTATTTCGCAGGCGGTTATTGACTCTGTGCTCGGTGTCGTTGATGATGAGTTTAATTTGTGGCGACCTGAGTCGCGCATCAACGCGATTAATGCCTTCGATCGTTCGGATACCTTGTATCAATTCGTTGACCGCTCCGGACTTTGGTCTTCGATTTGGTCTCAAACATTGGACTTGCATGCGGCTTCACAAGGCGCGTTCGATCCCACTATTCAACCGTTGGTCGAATTGTGGGGATTTGGCTTGACCAAACGCGAAAAGGTGATTGACGCGAACGTTAAGGCTCTTTTGCCTCATGTCGGGTTATCCTTCGAACGCATCGATCTCAATGAAGTGATGGAAGACAATCAATACCGATTCACAACAGTACGGAAACGTGATCCTCAAGCAGGTATTGATTTCAATGGCATCGCTCAAGGTCTGACGGTCGATTTGCTAGCAGAAACGCTCCAATCCTTTGGTGCGAACGATTTTATGATAGAGGTTGGGGGCGAGGTTCGATGTGGTGGTAAACGTTCTGACGGCCATGCGTGGCGGATCGCAATTGATCGTCCCATTGCTTCCACAGATGGTTTGGACGGGCGAGAAATTCAGGCGATAGTTGGCATTACCGATGCCGCAATTTGTACAAGTGGAAATTACCGTAAGTTTTACGAGGAGAACGGAATCAAGCGATCTCATACTATTAGCCCTTTCAATGGATATCCCGTTCAGCACAGTCTGTTGAGTGTGACGATTCACGCGGTTAATGCAAGCACGGCAGATGGGCTAGCTACGGCTTGTATGGTTTGGGGCCCGGAGGAGGGAAAGCGGTTCATTGAAAACTATCGTCAAGCCAATCCGTTTGAACGTGTCGAAGCATATTTTATCAGTGATGGCGGAGCGGGGGAATGGACCTTATGGCAATCAGACGGGTGGCTTGATCTCGCTATCGATTGATTTAAATCCGCTACCTTGAAATGGTTGTTTCATCAGGACTGCACTGCTCGTCGGGCCTTGCCCCGCATAATGAACACGGTTCTCCTTCTTTGTTAAGCATTGGATTTTGACTGGCACAAGTCCCTGCGAATTGGCCGTCTTTTTTTAAAAGTATCTTGATGGCAATTCCTGCAAAACCAATGGCAAGCAGAACGATTGCAAGAAGAATCACATTCCAGTCCATATGGTAAAAATAATATGTTCTTGGCGGTTGGCCATTACACTTTTCGGAGAAATTCAAGGAATTTGCTTAAATTAAAGGTACTTATGCACAGGGATGAAACGCGGTATTTTTGAAATTGTAGTTGTAGGGTTTCTGTTTCCTTTGGCGTCAATTGCAAATGGTCAAATGGGGCCATGTGATTGCCCACCATTGGCAGAGCGGCCGATTGTTGAAGTTGATGATGCCAACGGTTTGGGAACAGGCAATGCTGTGTGGTCTTGCGATACGCTGTACGTGTTGACTGAGACGGTTTTTGTTAATCCCGGCGATGAGCTATCCATCATGCCTGGAACGGTTGTCCAAGGAAGATCTGGAATCGTGATTGACACGCTGACGTTTACCTTGCCGAATGGCAACCCTTCTCCACGACTTGATTACATTTTCAGCCAAGAAGCTGGCAGCTTGGTTGTTAGCGCGGGAGCCACAATAATTGCTGAAGGAACAGTCAATTGCCCGATTATTTTCACCTACGAAGGCGACCCCATGGACGGCAGTTCAGGATACGATGTACGCGGAAAGTGGGGCGGATTAATCTTATGTGGAGATGGACAACTGAACACCTTTGATGGTAATGATGAGGTGGAAGGCGTTGTCGACATAACCGGTCAAAACCGTCACGTATACGGTGGAGACGGATCGCTGCATCCGTCTTCTGGCATATTAAGATACCTCAGTTTACGCCACGCGTCGACTTCGAGAGGGATTAGTCAATTTGAAAATGGATTGGAAACCAATGCGCTGACCTTATGCGGAGTTGGACCACAGACTACCGTGGAGTATATCGAAGCTGTGGCAAGTGGTGATGACGGAGTGCAGATTTTTGGTGGATTGGTGAATGTACGGTACCTCGGACTTGCTTTCAATGCAGAAGATGGCCTAGAATACGACCAGGGTTGGCAAGGCAATGGACAATTCATCTTTTCCATCACCGATGAATTAAACGGTGCGGGTGAACATGGAGGTGATTATGAAGGCGATGACTACGAAGAATTCGATGTGGACATGACATTCATGCCGTATTCCAATCCAATGCTTCACAACCAAACGTACATAGGCAAAGGAGATGCCACGGCCATTAGGATGCACAATGGGGCAGGCGTTCGGATGCAAAATAGCTTATTTGTTCATTATGATTTGGGCATTGATTTTGAGGATGAAGATCCTTGTGATGCCTGGGAATTGCTTCTCTTTGGGGAAACTCAAATTCGCAACAATCGATTTTGGGCCATCGGAGATTCATCGGGCATTTCCGAAATGATATTGTACAACGAAGGATATGTATTCAACGGCCAAGAAGAAATCGAGGCGCATTTTATTGAAAATAATAACTACGCAGCTAATCCTCAGTTCGATGCCGACTTTACATCCGTAGAGGGACACATTACCGATGCCATCAATTTGGCTCCAACTTTGGACTCAAATTTTACCGTTACACCAGCTTACATGCCTGCTGATCCTTGGTTTGTCCCAGTCGATTATATCGGTGCATTTAATGCCGATGGTTCAAATTGGTTAACGTGTTGGACCTATATGGAGCAGTTGGGTTTATTCGGAGAATGGGTCGATCCTGAGGTGGGAAGTACAGGCTGCACGTATGATTTTGCGTGCAATTATGATGCAGAAGCCACAGTTGATGACGGTTCGTGTGAAGTAACAAGTTGCGCAGGATGCACGTGGTCCGAGGCCGATAACTATGACCCTGATGCCTTTTGGGATGACGGGTCATGTTTGTTTACAAACTCAGGAACATGCGCGGAGGACATTAACAATGACGGCCAGGTAAATACAGGTGATCTCTTGATTTTCCTAGCAGCATTTGGAATGATTTGCCCTTAATCAGTGAGCCTTATCCGGCTGAAAGCGAATTCCTAGGAACGGGTAATCTGCCCGAAGCCTAAACGAACGTAATCCCATTTCTATGGCCCATTTTTGGTTGAAATCGTAAGAAAAAAGAGCTTGTAGATGGCGACGCCCGAGTGATTTATCGGGTTGGGTCCAAATCCATCCTTGCAGGAGCATCAAATGGCCTCTTCCAAAATGCAGATTGATACCTGCGAGACTCGAGAATTGGAGTCGTTGAAGGGTTGTCAATGAATTTGTGCTGAATTGCCCAAGGCTTTGGTTGTGGGCCAAGTCCAAAGCCAGAACCCAAGCGTGGGTTACATTCGCCCTTTTCTGAGCATACAATCCCGCACTTACTGTTGGGTGTAATACTCCACCCGGTAAATTTATATCGCGGCCCCCAGCCCTCGTAGCGAAAGCGATTCGCCAATCATCATTTTGATTATCAACGAGAAGCGGAATATGGCTTGTAATTCTTTTTTTCGCTTTCCAGCCTCCACGGATACGAACGTGAACGTTATTCAGACCGAGGTTAGGTAGGGCCAAAGAGCCGTTGGAAAAATGGGTAATTCCAGCACCTAATGCAACCCATCCTTTCCCAAATTGGAACAACTGTGCAGTGCTCCCAAGGTGAATGGCAGCATTTAACCTGGTGCCTATTGCGATGGATAAGGGACGTTCAACAGGATCGTATGGCGCAGTTGACCAAGCCAAACCACTGCCTAATTCCACATGCCAATTCGGGAGAATAGGCAATGCAACAAGCCAAATGCCACTAGCCATCTTTCCCAATTCGCTACTCCCGCCGTTTAACCATCCAACTTGTATGCCCTGCCATACAGGACCGTGGTCACTCCAATTTTTGCGCCAACCATTCGCATCCCAAGTTCCATAACGCAGATTTATTCCACGCGAGTGGCCAGTTACGATGGCTAACATTTCACTACGGTGAGGAAGGGCGTACCCTAGGCTGGTCTCAACACTCCAAGAGGTTTCTTGGGCGTTTAGCAAAACGGTCATTGAGCTACAGAGTATACAGCTCACATATTCAATGATGATTTTGCGTAATGTCATCTTCGTCCGAATTTAGCAAGTCATATCTTTGCAACATGCATGGCATTGAAGAGAAATTGGCTGCCTTCGAAAGGCTACTAAAAATCATGTCGGATCTCAGGGAACAGTGCCCATGGGACCGTAAGCAGACATTTGAGACCCTTCGTCATTTGACAATCGAGGAAACGTATGAATTGTCTGAGGCTATTCTTGATTCTGATCTGGATGAAATTCGAAAGGAAACCGGAGACCTGCTTTTGCATATGGTTTTTTATGCTCAAATCGCGAGTGAGAGTCCTCGGGAGCAAGGTGGATGGGATATTGCTGACAGCTTAAATGGCATTTGCGATAAGCTAATCGACCGACACCCCCACATATATGGAGATGTTGAGGCAAGTGATGCGGAGACGGTAAAGGCCAACTGGGAACAATTGAAGTTGCAAGAGGGGAAAAAATCCGTGTTGGAAGGCGTTCCAAAAGGTCTGCCTAGTTTGGTCAAGGCCTACCGCATTCAAGATAAGGTTCGCGGCGTTGGATTTGATTGGGAATATGCAGAACAGGTATGGGATAAGTTTGAAGAAGAATTAGCTGAATTTATCGCGGAAGTAGACGTTGACCACGATCGTGCTGTGGATGAGTTTGGGGATGTTTTATTCGCATTGGTTAACTACGCTCGGTTCAAGGATATCAATCCGGATGAGGCTCTGGAACGGACTAATCGAAGGTTTCAAGCTCGTTTCCAGCACATGGAGGCAGCGATTCAAGTTGATGCAGCACGAGGTGGTAAGGTTATGGCCGAGATGTCCTTAGCTGAACTTGATGCCTATTGGAACAGGGCCAAATCCGCCTTGACGAGGCATCGAACGTAATGTTCATGATGGCTTCTTTTTTCGGTTGTCGCATTTATCTCATTGGGCTAACTATTTTGTTGTTTACAGGGTGTTATGCTGTGGACCCTCCTGCTTGTTTAATGCGCGCTGGCGATTGGGAGGAAGTGGTGGAGTCCTATGATGCATCACCGCATGCAATGGAACTATACAATCACATGGATGTGGTACTTGAAACGTGGGATTCCTCAGCCACACAATTCACATGGAGCGGACCGGCCAATGTTTTGGAGCAACGTTGGTCACAATGGAATGGGAATGTTTTGCTTGTGGGCTATGAGGACCGCTGTCAATGGATGCGTGACCTTGGCTCAAATTTAGGCTTGACAATTCGTACACCGGGCATCACCAAAATCGCACTTCACGGTCAAGGAAGACTGGATGCGACCTTCTTAGATACGAATTTGGCAGTTGCAATTGATGCATACGCATTTGCGGGATATATCGATTTGCATTGTGAACTGGACAGTTTGACTGTCCGATTGCATTCTGGTGCATGTATCGCGCAGGCAGAGGGTGTTGTAGGAACGATTGCGTTGTTTGCCTCAGGATTGTCAGGAATTGATGCTGGACAAGTACAAGCTAAGCGTGCATTTATCAATCAGTCGGCACATCCATTAACAAGATTTCTAGCATCAGAATATGCCTATATTGAGTTGAATAGTCACAGCGATGTGGCTGGTATTCTTCCAATGCCAAGTGAATATCAAGTGATTCGCCATGGGAGTGGGCAATTGATTTGGGAGGATTGAGAAAAATCGGTTTCTGGGCTGGTTAATGTAAATTGCCGACCTATTTCTCACCATGGCTAAATACGTTTTACGAATGACTGCATTGGGTGTCCTTTTGGGTACTTGGGCAGTATCCCTCTGCCTTGCGCAACAAAGCACACAGGATGTGCCTGCAAGAGTAAATTCGAATAAGTTCAAACAACTTGGCCAAGAGCTGCCAACCCCAAATGTATACCGCACAGCGAGTGGAGCCCCAGGTCATGAGTACTGGCAACAACGGGTTGATTACAATATCCAAGTGACACTGGATGATGAGAATCAGCGCATTGATGGTGAAGAGCGTATTCTGTATAAGAATAACAGCCCTGATGAGTTGCGCTACTTATGGCTCCAGCTAGATCAGAATGTCCGTGCTTTGGACAGTGATAGCTACAAAATTCGCGAATCACGCATCAATAGCAGCAGTAGTTTTGAGTCAATTCAAGACTTAGAACCTTCATTCGACGGCGGGTTTAAGATCCAATACGTTGGTGATGAAACTGGTAAACCACTGGAGTATACCATAAACAAGACGATGATGCGAATCGACCTGCCCAGTCCACTGAAGCCTGGTGGCACATTCGTTTTTGAGGTGGCTTGGTGGTACAGTATCAACGATCGCATGAAGGATGGAGGTCGCAGCGGATACGAATACTTCGAGGACGAAGACAATTACCTATACACTATCGCGCAATTTTATCCACGTTTGGTGGTCTACATGGACAATGAAGGATGGCAGAATAAGCAATTTTTGGGGTCTGGTGAGTTCACTTTAAATTTTGGTGATTACCACGTTGAGATTACCGTACCGTCTGATCATGTGGTTGCCTCGACCGGTGTGCTTAAGAATGCAAAAACCGTTCTAACTCCGAGGCAGCGTAAGCGTTTACAGCAGGCAAGGAAATCCTACGAAACACCTATAATGATTGTCAATGAAGAAGAAGCACGAATCGCAGAGCAAGACAAAAAAACGGGTACAAAAACGTGGATTTTCGATGCGGAAAATGTACGTGATTTTGGGTGGGCATCGAGCCGTAAGTTCATCTGGGATGCAATGGCCGTGAAAGTGGGAAAATCGTCACCACTTGCAATGAGTTATTACCCCAAAGAAGGCAACCCATTATGGGAGCAGTACTCGACCAAAGCGGTGGCTCAAACCCTCAAGACTTATTCAAAATTTACCATCGACTACCCCTATCCGGTGGCCATTTCAGTTCATACCAAATGGATTGGTATGGAATATCCGATGATTTGTTTTAACGGGGGTCGTCCAGAACCGGATGGAACGTATACAGAACGAACCAAAATCGGAATGATTTCAGTGATTATCCACGAGGTTGGTCACAATTTTTTCCCAATGATTATCAATTCGGATGAACGCCAGTGGACTTGGATGGACGAGGGATTAAACACCTTTGTACAGTACCTCACGGAAAAAGAATTCGACCGGGATTATCCGACTCGACGGGGCGCGGCACGTGACATTCGAGGTTACATGGGAGGCGATAAATCGGGCATCAGCCCCATCATGACTAATTCGGAGTCCATTTATCAATTTGGAAATAACGCCTACGGTAAACCGGCAACTGCTCTAAATATTTTACGAGAGACAGTCATGGGCCGCGAATTATTTGATTACGCTTTTAAGGAATATTCGCGTCGTTGGGCCTTTAAACACCCATCGCCTGCGGACTTTTTCCGCACTATGGAGGATGCATCCGGCGTTGATTTAGATTGGTTCTGGCGCGGATGGTTTTACTCAACTGATCATGTAGATATTTCATTGGATGACGTTAAGTGGTATCAAATCGACACTCAAATTCCTGAAGTGGAGGCAGCATTCAATCGAACAGTTGTGGCTAATCAGCCTGGAGACATTGCCTTGATTCGAGATGAAGAGTTCATTCCAAAATCCTATCTGGAGATGGATTCGACTTTACTCGACTACTACACGACAACTGATCCATTCATGGTATTGGAATTGGATAAAATCGAATATGAGGACCGGATGGCGGGATTGGCTCCAGAAGAAAGGGCACTGCTTACTAGCGGCAAAAATTATTATGAGGTAACATTCAGAAATGAAGGAGGCTTGGTTATGCCTTTGATTCTTCAGTTTGAATACGCAGACGGTTCGAAAGAAATTCGGCGCATACCGGCTGAAATATGGAAAATGAGTGAACCTACAGTGACAAAGGTATTCGTGACAGGACAGCCAGCGACTCAGATTACTCTTGATCCTCTTTTAGAAACTGCGGATGTGGATATGAACGATAATTACTGGCCACTTCGTCCCCAGCCAACACGTTTCGAACTCTTCAAGTCTAATCGAGGCCGCCGAAACAACGGACAAGGTGAGAATCGTATGCAGCGTGCTCGACGCAATGAAGAAATGCAGTCCAAAGGCGAGTGATTACATTTTAGGCCTCCGACAGTAGTAGGAAAATAACCAACATTCCCAAGGCTAAGCCGATTTGATTGCGTCTGTTGAGTCGCTCCCCTAAAAACAGTACAGATGCGGCAGCACTGAGCAAAATCACGCCGAGGTTGTTCACCGGTATGATCCCGCTGCGTTCAAGGTCTAATTTGTCGTAAGTCTCCAATAGAAAATATAGGGAGCCAAAATTGATTATTCCTAGTCCAAGACCGGCCATTAAAGTATTAGGTGATGGAGTTTTCATTTGGCCTGATCCGAGTAGCCATAGGATGCCTGTGACGCACGCTGTTGCCATTGGCAAGGATGCAAACATGTACCGGTGCTCTACTGACTGCATGTATGATTCTTTAGAGTAGGCGGCGAACATCAAATCAATGCATCCGCTTCCAATGAAAATGACAAGTGGTATCAACCAATTTTTGACTCCAAGATTTCCGGCGTTGCGCTCATCTTTCCACGAGGCAAAAACAATGGCTGGAATGGTCAAAATGATAGCCAAGCCTTTCTTCCATGTTAAGGCATCTGAAGGATCTAAGGTTAAAAAAAGGGCCACCGGAATAACCATGCTCAATTTTGTGGCAATGGAGGTTACTGTTAGGCCTAATTCTTGAGTAGAGCGAGCAATCAAATGAAATAAGTAGATGAAAAGTAAGCCATTGGTCAGCGCGATCCAGACCCATTGCTCAGATCGGACACTGACAAACAGAGAACGGCCACCACTTAGTACCCAACCCGACGTAGCTGCCACGGCGTAGTTGATGACAATGGCTTGCAGCGTGTTCACATTCCATTTTGTGAAGCGCTGAAATAAAATAAAGATTCCTGCAGAAAACGCAATGCTTGTGAGGAGGTAAATCACCCAACTAAGTTATGGATCCAGTCAATCGAAAACGTGACGTGGGTGCAGACGATTAATCCATGAATCCATGCCAATCTGACCCGACGATTTATGGCCATAGGGTAGAGAAATTGTATCACTGGGCAATAGGGGTGCAGATAAACCGCCTTTTGTGGGTAACGGACTAGTCCATCTCTTAATTTCATTCCAGGCGCCTTGTTCTAAAAAGTCATTGAGGACCATTGCTCCTCCCTCGACCAAAAGGCTTGAGAGGCCGTAATTGGTAAAAAGTTGCTCAAGGAGTTTATCGAGCCCTTCATTCACTTGCCAGGCACAGCAATTGGGATCAGAATTACTTGAAATAGTACCCACCACATGGATCGCGTTAGGGTCGCGGAGCAATAACGGGTGATTTGGCCTGATGATGCACTCCGGATCGAGTAATACGACACGGGGAGAGGGGGCTTTTAAGCTCCTTACATTGAGTTGAGGCTCATCAACCGTGACCGTTCCAGCTCCAACGGCTATACCTTTTTCAAGAGCACGCCAAGTGTGGGTCAATGGTTTCGCTGCTTCCGATGTAATAGGAAAACCACCAGAGCCGGGGAGGCGATGTTCACTCGGCCGTCCATCCATGAAGCCATCGATTGATGTTGCCCACTTAAGCACCACCCACGGACGATTTTTCTGTGTGTTCCAACAAAATCGTCGGTTTTGCCATGCCAATTCGTTCGCCAAACAACCACAGTCTACTTGAATTCCGGCTTGGCGAAGGCGCTCTAACCCCCTTCCTGCAACTTCAGGATTGAAGTCCCGGATACCAATCACGACGCGTTTGGGCTTGATATGCTCGATAAGAGCTGCACATGCAGGAGTTTTACCTACATGATTGCACGGTTCGAGGGTGATATACCAGGTGCTTTCATGGAGCAGGGCTGTGTGATCCGCTGCGATGGATTCAAAGGCTTCCACTTCAGCGTGAGGCCCTCCGTATGTTTTATGCCATCCTTGGCCAATAATTTGTTCGTCGTTATTCACAATAACGCAACCCACAAGGGGGTTAGGTGCTGCCGTAAACTTGCCGCGTTCAGCTAATTCCATTGCGGTACGCATGAAATGGATGTCGGCTGCTGCAAACTTCATACTCGTCGAATTAGGACAGCTCCGCTGCAGCCATGGTATTTTTTAAAAGCATGGCGATCGTCATGGGGCCGACGCCGCCTGGAACGGGGGTGATGTAGCCGTCGACATCAGACAACCCTGCAGCGTCGACGTCACCGGTGAGCCTTGTGCCAGATTTTTTGGTCTCATCTGGGATGCGGTTGATTCCAACATCAATGACTACAGCGCCAGGTTTGACCATGTCGGGTGTAACGAAGTGAGGCCGTCCGATTGCCGCCACCAAAATGTCTGCGCTACGGGTGATATCCGCGAGGTTTTGCGTGCGAGAATGGCACATCGTGACGGTGCAATTTCCGGGGTAAGCATTGCGGCTGAGCAATAGGGTAATGGGAGTTCCGACAATGGCGCTGCGTCCCAAAATGACAGCGTGTTTGCCACTTGTTTCGATGCCGTAGCGCTTCAACAACTCGATGATACCAGCCGGGGTTGCCGGTTGGAATCCGGGAAGTCCGAGGCTTAGGTTTCCCGCATTGATAGGGTGAAAACCGTCGACATCTTTCGAAGGGAGCACGGCTTCAAGCACCCGCTGCGTGTCAATTTGATCGGGAAGGGGAAGTTGAACGATGAATCCATCGATAGCAGGGTCTTCGTTCAGTGCTTGAACTTCGTCCAAGAGCTGCTCTTCGAGGATGTTCTCGGAAAGTTCGACCAAGGTGCTATCGAACCCAACCCGTTCGCACGCTTTGATTTTGTGGCCGACGTAGGCACGACTCGCCGGGTTATCTCCGACGATAATGGCTGCGAGGTGGGGCTTTTTGGCCCCATCGGCTGCCCGTCTTTGGACTTCTTCCTTGATTTCGTCTTGGATGGCCAGGGAAGTGGCCTTGCCGTTAATGATTTGCATGGTGGGCTGCTGGAGTTATCGACCAAGCGCGGATAAACCGGCCATACGGCTGCGTTTTCCGCCTTTTCCTTTGGTCATAATGTGCATCATTTTTTTCATGTCTTGGAACTGCTTGAGCAGCCGGTTGACCTGTGCAATATCGGTTCCGGAACCATTGGCAATTCGTGTTTTCCGACGCGCATCAATGATCTCGGGCTTTGCGCGCTCCGACGGGGTCATGGACTGGATGATGCACTCGACTTGCTTGAAGGAATTGTCATCTAATTCAATTCCCTTCAAAGCCTTGGACATGCCGGGAATCATGCTCATCAATTCCTTGATGTTGCCCATCTTTTTCAACTGCTGGATTTGATTTATAAAATCCTCTAGGTCGAACTTGTTTTTTCGAATTTTTGCTTCGAGTTGGGCGGCTTCTTTTTCACTGATGACTTGCTGCGCCTTTTCCACCAAGGAGACGACATCTCCCATGCCGAGAATTCGATCCGCCATACGATTGGGGTGAAAGGTGTCCAAGGCGTCCATTTTTTCACCTACACCAACAAATTTGATGGGCTTGCCGACGACAGAGTAAATGGCCAGTGCAGCACCCCCTCGGGTATCACCGTCCAGCTTGGTTAGAACGACCCCGGTGAAGTCCAAAAGATCGTTGAATGCTTTGGCTGTTCGAACGGCATCCTGACCGGTCATAGCGTCGACTGTGAACAGGGTTTCATGGGGTTGCACAGTGTCCCGTACGGCCTGAATTTCTGCCATCATTGCCTCGTCGATGGCCAGGCGTCCAGCGGTATCAACAATCACGGCGTTGTACCCTTTGGATTTCGCATGAGCCATGGCGTTGCGGGCAATCTCCACAGCGTTTTTATTGACCGGTTCAGCGTAAACATCCACACCGATGCTTTCGCCCAACACAGTGAGTTGGTCCACGGCTGCAGGTCGGTGTACATCACAGGCCACCAGCAGTGGGTTCTTTTTGTGCTTGTCGCGCAGGAGTTGGGCAATTTTACCAGAGTGCGTGGTTTTACCTGCACCTTGAAGGCCAGCCATCAATACTACGAACGGATTGCCTGTTGGCTTGAATTCCGCGGCAGCAGACCCCATAAGTTCGGTCAATTCCGCATGGGTAATCTTGATCAGGAGCTGACCTGGCTTGATGGATGAAAGGACTTCTTGCCCGAGCGCCTTCTCCTTGACGCGCGCTGTAAACTCCTTCGCGGTCTTGTAATCGACGTCTGCATCCAACAGCGCTTTTCGGACTTCTTTTAGGGTCTCTCCGACGTTTACTTCGGTGATCTGACCGTGCCCTTTGAGGACCTGAAAGGCTTTTTCGAAACGTTCTTGGAGGTTTTCAAACATCTTTTTTTTGTGCAAATTTAAGACCTCAAGGCCTGATTATACACAGCTTTATCGCTTCGTTGAATAGCCGAATTTACTCGATTGAAATATTTTTCTAATCGATGTGTTTGCTTTCATCCCCCTTATTTCGTAATTTTCGGTTGCTTAACCTAGGAATGATGCAGACGAAATTTTCCATTATGCTTGGAATCCTCGCAATGATTGCGGGTCTTTCTAACCAACTTTTCGCTCAAACAGCTTGTTTTGGTTCTGACTCAGACGCCAGTGCTCCAGTAGGATTTCAACTTACAGTTGAACCCTTTGCGAGCTTCGACGGTTTGGAGTCTGGTGATCTGGCGAGTTTGGCTGGGCTTACCACGTACCGGGTCTATCTCGAAACGACTTCCGAAATGGACTTTGTTTCAGCCGTTTACGCCGATGGCGCGAACGGGACTGTCTCTTTGACCTCGTCGACTTCTTTTTACATGAATACGTTTGGCGGGCTTACGGTCAATGACATCAACCCCGGGTTGTTCTCCTTTTTTCCCGCTCTTGAATTTGACAGCCATGTCACCATCGGATTGGAATCAGAAGCAGTTGGTGGGGAGTCGTCCATCGTCGTAACAGGTGTAAGCGCTACTGAGGTTGATTGGAGTGATTCTTTCATGGCTGGCGGCGATTTGATAATCGACGGTTCTAATGCCATGGCAGGGGATGGTTGGTCTGTTCCATCGGGCGCTACCAATGGTTATTCCGGAGAAGATATGCGAATTTTGTTGGCTCAACTGACCACAGATGGCGAGCTCAATGGAAGTTTATTTGTCGAGTTAATTCCTGCCGGTGCAACAGCACCTGAAAGCCACCAATTCTCGTTCTCCTCCGAGGTGTGTGGGTGCACTGATGATTCTGCCGCGAATTACCAGCCAGGAGCCACGTTGGAGGACGGTTCTTGCATCTTCCTAGGTTGCACGGATTCCGCTGCTTGTAACTACAATGTAATGGCCAATGAAGACGACGGAACATGTGATTACTGCTGTGATTCAGTGGTGTCGAGCAACCCTGACTATGGCGTAGAAGTTGAGTTACACGCTGTCGGTGGAATTACAGGATTACGGACTTACCGACTGTACATTACAATGGCGAATCCGACAGATGTTCTTTCTGCCGTTTCAGGTTATTCTGAATATCCGCTGAATATCTCAACAACAACAGATTTTTATCAATATCTCGGACCTGGTGGAGGTGCAACACCTGCAACTTGGCTCCCAGATTATGGGTTGCTTCCTGATTTTGCTGACGGCGTTTACGATTCTTTTGTAACCATTGGAATCGATCAAATGGCGAGTGCAGGTGCTGGTGAGGCAAATGCCTCTTTGGCCATAACCCCCGGTGAGGCTTGGGATCAAGAATTTGAAGCGGGTAATGATATTTCCATTTCGAGTAGTTCTGGAGGTGCTTGGTTCTTGTCACCCGGCGCCACCAATGGCATTGCTGGAGTGGATAACCGCGTATTAATCGGGCAATTTACAACTGATGGTTACCTAAGCGGTGATTTGTATGTGCAAGTTTTTCCCGACGGTGACCAAGGATTAGCAGAGGAGATTTACATGTCATGGACTTCTCCTCTTTGCGCTTGCACTGATGAGTCGGCATGTAATTTCGATCCAGAAGCAATTTGGGATGACGGATCCTGCCAGGACGGTCCTGCGTATTGGGGAGAGAACCTTGACTGCGAGGGAAATTGTCTTAATGATGCCGATGGAGACTATGTGTGCGACGAAAACGAAATACCAGGTTGTTTAAATCCCAATGCCTGCAATTATGTCGCAGCGCCTACCGATTTAATTACTTGCTTATTTCCTGACGATGGATATGATTGCGATGGAAACTGTCTAAACGACGCTGATGGTGATGGGATTTGCGATGAATTTGAAGATGGGGGTTGCACTGATCCACAAGCATGTAATTACGACCCATCTGCAACCGATGACAATGGAACATGCAGTTATCCAGAGATTTTCGTCTTAGGTGACGTTCCGACTTCGACTATTGCAGAATGCAGCCTGTTTGCCGACGGACCAAATGCCAATTGGCAATACGTGCTGACCGCAACAACCCCGGATGATCCAAATAGCAATTTGGCTCAAACGCTTGAACTGAATGTTATTTCACTTCCCGGGTCAGGTGCTACTTACCGCGTTGCGAAAACAACTGCTAATGGCAATTGGTTCTTCGGACCTGCTGAGCCACTGACCTTAGGGATGAATACCAAAACAGTTGGTGCTGTAAGCTTTTCGCGGTCGGTGAAGTTTCAATTTTCAAATGGTGAGGGAGAATTTGACTCCCTGGCGCTGAATGGTGAAAATCTAGATGATTGTACATCTTCTGAGGCTGAAATATCAACATGTAGTAATTTCACACAAGGCAATAATGCCAACTGGCCGTATGTCTTCACTGCTACGACGGCTGATGACCCGAACAGCAATCAATCGCAAACCCTTGAAATCAACATAACCGCCCTGAATACGACTGCTGAGGTATTTTGGAGAGTTGCAAAAACAACGGCAAACGGAAACTGGTTTTTTGGACCAGCAGAGCCATTAGCCATTGGAATGAATTCGAAGACAGTCGGAGCAGTGAGTTTTTCGCGCTCCGTAAAGTTCCAATTTAGTTCTGGTGCGATAGGATTTAATGAGTTAAATCTGAATGGAGTTGATGTCAACGAATGTGGTGGTCCATTGGAAAGCGCTGTATACGACTGTGACGGGATTTGTTTAAATGATACTGATGGAGACGGAACGTGTGATGAACTAGAAACTTTTGGCTGTACTGATGAATCTGCCTGTAATTACGATGAATCCGTAACCGAAGAAGATGGTTCATGCGATTACTGCTGCGCAACAGGTGCTTCTGTTGAAGGGTACAATGTCCTCATCGAAACAGTTGGAGAATCGCCTGAAGGTACGATTCAGCGCATGTACATCGAAACGTCAAATGCGAGTGATGTTTTGTCAGCTGTAACAGGAGGCATATTGAATCCTACATACATCAGAAGTACTTTACCTTTCTATCAATCTGAGCTTGTATCTGGAGTGACAGCAAACGGAATCAATCCGAACTTTTTCTCAGTTTTTCCAGAGACTGCATACGACAGTTGGATTACAATCGGAATTGAGAGTGGGACTTACGGCCCGACAGAGTCATCTGTTGAAGTGGTTCCATCGCTGACGAATTGGCAGGGTGAATTCCAATCAGGAAATGATATTGAGCTCGACGGCGAGTTTGGCGATGGGTGGTTCGTTACTTGGGACGAGAATGCTGGCGTGTATTCAAATGGCTTGGCTGGTGATGACAAAAAAGTATTGGTCGGTCAGTTTACAACCAATGGTATCTTAAGTGGTCAACTCTTTGTTCAAATGTTCCCAGAAGGTGACCAGCAGAATCCCATCCAAATATTCTTACCCTTCGGTTATGCGAGTGACGATACAGATGCTCCGATTTTCACTTATGTGCCTGAAGATATTACCCAGAGTTGCTCAGATGCCCATCCAACTGAAATGGCAGTGGCCGTGGATGAGGGCTGCATCGCTGAAGTTGATTTGACGCTCGAGGAGTCTTTTGAGCCAGCTACCTGTGGATACACTTTAACACGAACCTGGACAGCAACAGACGCCTGGGGCAACACAGCGACCGCAGTACAGGTAGTGAGTTTGGAGGATAACGAACCGCCTGTCGCCGTTGTTCAAGAAGATCTTACAGTTGAATGTACCGATGATTTAACCCCGGGTGCCGGCATTGCTGAGTATCCTGTGAACTCATTTGATAATTGCGCTTCTGATGACTTGACATTCGAATATGCTGACGTTGAAATGGGTGGAAGCGCAGATTTGACCGGAATTACAGCTGATTTCCACGTTGAAATGGGTAAAGACTTCGGAGGACCTTTTGGTCAATCCTTAATCCTCGAGGCCCAAGGAGTTACCGTTGGAGACGGTCCTGAAATTGATTATAGCGATTTATCATCAAATCCGTCTTCACACCGTGGCGCGGTTGCCATCGACATCTCTGGCGCCTCCATCAATGCTTATGTGGATGGTACTGATGGGTTCCCATACGAGTATGATTATGCCATAGTGACCATTTCCAATATGTCTGTATCTAACCTAGCAGATGTAATTGTTAATGCCAATGGAATCGCTTTGGGTTCAGAAGTATCCGTTTCGACGGGTTCAAACAGCATGGTCTTAACTTGGAGTGGAACTGCCACGTACACTGAGGATGACGAGGCTGACTTCACTGTTTTGGACAATTCATCATGCTTGTCGACTGCGAATATCACGCGTACGTGGACTGTTACTGACGGATGTAATAACTCTGATACAGCCGTTCAGCACTTTACTATCGTTGACACTCAAGGTCCAGAATTCACTTCTACACCTGCGAACATTGAATTGTCCTGCAATGACGATATCCCAATGGAATCTGTAGAAGCAACAGATTGCGGAAGTGTAATAATTGCAGATCCGGTGGACGATATCCAGCCAGGTTCCTGTGGCACTTCATATACTATTTTCCGTACTTGGACAGCGGCAGATGATTGTGGAAATTCAACCGCATTCACTCAAACAATTATGGTCACGGACAATGAAGCACCTGTCTTTACTTTCTTCCCGGAAGATGTGACATATACGGCTGGGGACGCCATGGAGATTATTGAGCCTACAGCTGAGGATGATTGCAACGAGGTGACCATCGAATTTGATGATAGCCAAGACAATAGCAACGTTGAAGTTACCGTAATTACCCGGACATGGACCGCAACAGATGCTTGTGGCAACAGCGTTTCAGCAGATCAAATCATCACTGTTAATGAGGTTTTGGGCTGTATGGATTCTGTTGCGTGTAATTTTGATGAGGGAGCCACGTACGATGATGGCAGCTGTGATTACTGTTCTTGTGGAACTGGAGGTCAAGATGGTTTTGGACTGGAATTAGAATTGGTAGCCACCCATGATGGATCAATTGATGGATTGGATGCTGACATGAGTACCTATCGTGTTTACGTTACTACGGCGAGTCCAACTGATTTTGTAAGCTCAATCTCGGGCGATGTACAAGTCGCCACATCACTTACCACTACCACGGAATTTTTCCAAAGTGAATTTGGTGCAATCTCACCCGATGCGATAAATACACTTTTCTACTCCGTAGTACCGAGCCTCGAATACGATAGCTGGTTGACCATTGGTATTGACGAGGCTCCTCAAGGTCAGGAAAGTGCAATCACATTTGTGGAAGCGCCTGATGACAATTGGATGAGTGAATTCGAAGCTGGTGAGAACTTGGTCATTGACAGTTTCTTCGGGGGTTCGTGGTTCACTTTGAGTAATGCGAGTAATGGTGTTGCAGGTGATGATCAGCGCGTTCTTGTTGCACAGCTGACAACTTCTGGGCAAGTTGAGGGGCAATTGTATGCTCAAATTTTCCCGAACGGTGACTCTTCTCAAGATACTTACCTAACACTTGGATTCCTTTCAAACCCATGTGGTTGCACGGATGAAAGTGCATGCAATTATGACGAGGATGCTGTTTATAACAATGGCTGCGATTACCCAGAGGATGCGTATGATTGCGAAGGAAACTGCCTCAATGATGCGGACGGAGACGGCGTATGCGATGAATTGGAAATTTTGGGTTGTACGACTGAAGGCAACTGCCTGTACGATCCAAATGCGACAGAGCATGATGAATCCATGTGTCAGGTATCACCATTCTGCGTTGGTTGTAACGATGCGAGTGCATGTAATTTCAACCCTAATGTGAACCCAGATCCCAACTTCAACGATGGCTCTTGTGAATACCCGGAGGAAGGATTTGATTGCGATGGCGACTGTTTGGATGTTAATGGCGACTTAATCTGTGACGTTTTGCAAGGATGTGACCATCCTGAAGCGTGCAATTATGATGAGAGCGTTGAATATCCCTACCCATCGGTTGACTTCTGCGATTTCTGCAGCTGCGCCAATGTAGTGAGCAGCGCCGAAGGATATGGCGTTGAAGTCGAGACAATGGCCAGCAGCCTAGATGGTTCAACAACTTATCAAGTGTTCGTTACTACGCCGAGTTCGACTGATGTTGTCAACGCAATTCTTGGCAATGCGATGAACCCCATTGTTTTGGCTTCTTCAAGCGAGATTTATCAAAACGTGAACGGTTCGGCACTGCCTTCACCGTCCGAGTTGCTAGCATTCTTCCCAGATTTACAATATGACTCCTTTATCACGTTAGGAGCAGGAACACCTGCAGAAGCCATGAGCTTCCCACCAACGCCTGATGGTAATGACCCAGCTTGGGTGGCTGCCTTCGAAAACGGAGGTGATATTGTAATCGATGATGCAGTTGGAAGCGGGTGGTACATGAATGCAGACGTCATGGGACAATACGGCATGGCAGGTGACGACCACCGTGTAATGGTTGCACAGCTGACTACACCAGGAACTATTCACGGCCAGTTTTACGTGCAGATTTTCCCGGAAGGTCTTTCAGCGGGTAATACTTTGTACCTAACACTTTCATTCGGAAGTGACCTGTGCGGATGCACGGACCCAATGGCTTGCAACTACAGTGAAGAGAACTTAGAAGACGACGGTTCATGTTACTATGCGGCTGAAGATGAATCGTGTGAGGCCACTTGTTTGTACGACAACTTCTCACCCGAGGTGGTTGCCATGGAAGAGGTTTACGCAACCACTTGTGAGTTGGCCGCGACGGATATTCGTGCCCCACAGTTCAGCGATAACTGTGACGACAACTTGGATATATCTTATTCAGACGAAGTAGAAGCAGGCGACTGCGAAGGCTCTTGGACCATCACACGAACGTGGACGGCAATCGATAACCTTGGCAACACGGTGTCTGTTTCCCAAACAGTAAATGTTATTGACACGACAGGTCCTGAATTCACGGCACCTGCCGATGTGACCATCGCCTGCACTGACGATGCTATGGATCTGACCTTGACGGGAGATGTAATCGATGCAGCAGATGCGTGCAGCAACGAGTTGGAGGTGACATATAGCGATGCCTTTGAAACATCAGCGAACGCTTGCTTTGCGAATGATATCATCGTTCGCTCATGGAGCGCAACAGATGCTTGTGGTAACACCACGTCGAAGGATCAAGTCATAACGTTTATTGATGAGAATGCACCATATTTCACAAGCGTGCCTGAAGGATTGACGCTGGCGTGTGGAAGTGATGTGCCTTTTGTCGATGCAACTGCTGCCGACGCTTGTTCAGCAGTCACGGTTACATTCATTGACACTGAAGGCGAAATGACGTGCACTGGATTGAATGAAATTGTACGGACCTTCACAGCCACTGATGCATGCGGTAATACGGCATTTGCGACGCAAGTAATAACTTTCGCTGATGACCAAGCTCCGACAGGCACCGTCGAGGATGCAGAGGTTTCCTGCTCTGATTACGATGGTGCAATGGAATATGGATCAGTTGAATTTAGTGACAATTGTAGTGCAGCAATTACAGTGATGTGGGAGGAGACATCAAACAACGGCACAGGATCAGCGGGATGCTATGAAGTGACACGAACCTACACGTTTACGGATGGGTGTGGAAATGTGTCCACGGCAGTTCAGTCAATTTCTGTGTACGATGATGAAGCTCCCGTATTCACGGAAGCACCCGAAGATCAAACTAGCCAATGTGCTGAGCAGCCATATTCTTTGGCAGCGGCAGACAATTGTAGCGCTGTTGAAATCACAGAAAGTCGTGATGTTATAAGCGAAGATGAATGTGGGAACTATGAGCATCTGGTAACCTTAACGGCTACGGATGAGTGCGGTAACAGCACAGATCACCAATTCACTATTGTAGTGGCTGACACGGAGGCACCTGCTTTCTTGTTACTAGGAGAATTGCCTGCAGATGAAACGGTCGAATGTGATGCAGTTCCCGCGCCAAGTGTACTTCTTGCTGCTGATAATTGCGATGGAGACGTTGAGGTTGTATTCGCTGAGTCCATTGCGGAAGGGTCATGCCCTGAGGCCTACACTATCACGCGGACGTGGACAGTGAACGACTGCACAGGCAATTCAACAGAGCACATTCAAACTATCGATGTCCAGGATACTACAGCTCCAACATTCGAGGTTCCTTCGGACGTGACTGTAGAATGTGATAGCGATATAAATGACCTAACCATCACGGGTGATGTTGAGGATATAAATGATGCTTGCAGCGCTGAGGTCGTTGTGTCCTACTCGGACGAGGTAAGTACCGGTGGGATAGAACCAGGAGTCATTGGCTCATGTGATGTCTTTGAAAACGGACCGAATGAAACTTGGCAGTTTGTGTTGGTGGCAACCACTCCGGATGACCCCAATAGCAACGAAGCGCAGACGATGTCCATTGACGTGAGCTCATTGCCTGAGGGAGGAGCGAACTTCCGTGTGGCAAAAACAACGGCGAATGGGAATTGGTTCTTCGGACCATCCGAACCTTTAAGCCTTGGAATGAATACCAAGACGGTTGCCGGTGTATCATTTGCTCGTGCCGTAAAATTCCAATTCACCAGCGGTGATATTGAATTCACAGAGCTCGAGTTGAATGGAGAGGACGTCAATAGCTGCGGTTCTGGTGAAGCATCATGCTTATCTGATAACGTTGTTACCCGTACTTGGACGGTCACAGATGGTTGCGGAAACACGAATTCAGCGACACAAACAATTACGTTGGAAGACACGACTCCTCCTGTTGTCTCGTTCGAACCTAATGTAGTAATTAGCAATATTGCAACAAGCGAATTAGACGATCTTGAAGGCGTTGAAGTCTTTGATGCATGCAGCGACTGGACGTACTCTACATCGGACGTTTGGCTCGGCAATAGCTTAACGGGATACGAACTACATCGTACCATGATCTTCACGGATGCGTGCGGAAACTCAACAACAATTGAACAGAATATTACCGCTGTTTATGCTACGGGTTGTACTTACATGGACGCGGAGAATTACGATCCAGAGGCCATAATTGATGATGGTTCATGTGAATACACAGGGTGTACAGATATGACCTCAGCCAACTATAATCCGATTGCGAGTATCGATGATGGTTCGTGTGTGACTGTAGGTTGCATGGATCCAGAAGGATACGACTACGACCCGAATGCGAACTACCCAGGTGGTTGCGATTACCCTGATCCTTGTCCCGGTGATATCAATGACGACGGATTAGTGAATGTTGGTGACTTATTGGAGTTCTTCCAATACTACGGACAGGTCTGCGAGGAGTAATCTTTGCCTAAAACGACTAAATAGCGAATTCGAGTCTGGCAAGACCGATTCCTAGGGAGGGGGCTGCATTCCGATGTGGTCCCTTCTTGTCGTTTCAGAATTAAGCCAAAAGAGGAGATTCAGTTACCTACTTGTGTATTTTTGATGCAATAAGTTTATGTTGGGAATGAGCCAAAATGAAACCGAAGAGATCAAACGCGAGCGTTTACGTAAGCAATTGGATGAGACTCACGTCTGGCCTTGCGATTTCACCTTCAAGTTCATTGTGTCTTCAGATAAAGAAGGAGAGGCTACTTTAAAAGAGATTTTTTCGGATACGGCAAGGTTCAGCACACGAGCTTCGAGGAACGGACGGTTCCATGCTTTTACCATTACAGAGCGGGTGAATTCAGCAGAACAAGTATTTGATAGGTACGAGTCTGCATCCAAGATTCGAGGAATTATTTCGATGTAATTTCATCCTGATGAGCAGCGAGGGATTTCTTGGAATTGTAGAGACCGGAGTAGCTGCCTTGTTGGTAACCCTAGCCCTTGTTTCGGGATACATTATCGTGAAACGAATGGCTCACCAAATGAGAAAAGGTGTGGATTTAGCAACCGGTCAGTCCATCAATGAGGTGACGTTCGATTGGGCAAAGAATGATACGTTACACATTCACGTTGACCTTCCTCGCGGAATGTCTGGTAGGCTGGTAATTTCTTTCGAATCCGAACAAGGTATTTTAGGAACGCCGGTCTATCAATCCGAGGGTGTCACCGAATCAATTGATGTTTTCGTAGACGTCCCGGATGAAGCGAGGGCCATGGTAATAGAGGCACCCACTGAGAAACTTTTTCGGCCACTTCCAATCCGGAGCTGAGTTCACATTCGCTGTGGCATTTCGATTCCTAACAATCCCATTGCCACTTTAATTGTGCGGGCAACGCATTGGGTGAGTGCTATACGCGCTTCACGTATCGTGATAATCTCCTCGCCTAATACCTGATGGTCTTGGTACCATCGAGAGAATGCTTTGGTCAAATCGTATGTGTAATTCGCAATTAAACTGGGGTCGAATTGTTGCGCAGCCAATTCTATCGTTCCTGGCCACATCAGCGTATGTTGAATCAATCGTAATTCATCTACATCCCAAACCGACGCATCAATTGTTTTGATTTGCGTGTTGATACCCGCCTCTGCGCACTTTGCTAACATGCTGGACGCACGTACATAATTAAATTGGATGAAGGGCGCAGTGTTTCCAATAAAATCGATGGAGGCCTTGGGATCAAACATCATGGACTTTTTGGGAGAGACTTTCAAAAGGAAGTACTTCAAGGCTCCATAACCTACCTGTTTAAACAATATAACTTGCTCTTCTTCGCTTAAATCGTCGATTTTTCCCAATTCAGTGGCCATTTCTCTGGCTGTATTTACCATTTCCTCCAGTAAATCGTCTGCATCCACCACCGTGCCTTCTCGAGATTTCATTTTACCCTCCGGAAGTTCAACCATACCATAACTGAGGTGGTGATTTTTATCGGCACCTTCGATGCCAAGTTTTTTTAAGATGGTGAACAAGACTTTAAAATGGTATTCCTGTTCATTCCCAACAGTATAGATCTGTCTCTCCAAACCAGGGAAATCGCAATGTCTTAAGATTGCTGTACCGATATCCTGAGTAATATAAACGGCTGTACCGTCTTTGCGCAGGAGCAATTTTTCATCCAATCCTTCATCGCGGAGGTCTATCCAAACACTTCCGTCTTCTTTTTGGTAAAATATGTCTGATTTCAATCCGGCTGCCACATGATTTTTCCCATGGAGGTAGGTTTCCGATTCGTAGTAGAGTTTATCAAAATTAACCCCCATTTCGGAGTAAGTTTCCTTGAAACCGTCGTAAACCCAACCGTTCATGGTCTTCCACAGTTTCACCACTTCTTTATCTCCCTGTTCCCATCGGTGGAGCAGTGATTGGGCCTCAAGGAGGATGGGGGCTTGCTTTTTGGCGTCATTCTCATTTATTCCCTGTGTCAAGAGCTCGGCTACTTCTCCTTTGAATGCTCGGTCAAAGGCTACGTAATATTTACCAACGAGTTTATCCCCCTTTAGTCCTGAACTTTCCGGAGTTTCACCATTGCCGAACATTTGCCAAGCGACCATTGATTTGCAGATGTGAATGCCGCGGTCGTTTATAATCTGCACTTTAATCACCTCGTGACCTGCGGCTTCAAGAATGCGTGATACGCTGTACCCGAGAAAGTTGTTGCGCAAATGCCCCATGTGCAGCGGCTTATTGGTATTGGGGGAGGAGTACTCCACCATCACGCTGGATTTGCTCCCTTTTTCATTGATGCCGAACGTCTCCAGAGTATTCACCTGTAGTAACTTTTCCGTCCAATACGCAGGTACAATTGTAAGATTCAGGAAACCTTTAACGACTTGGTAAGATTCGATAAGCTCATCGTTTGCGACCAGCCATTTACCCAACGCATTACCCGTTTCTTCTGGGGATTTTTTGGAGTGTTGAGTGAGTGGGAAAACAACCACCGTGCGGTCTCCTTCAAATTCTATCCTGGTCTGTTGGATTTGAATATGTTCTAGGGTGATTTGAGCTCCAAATCGAGCTTCACAGGCGCTAACGGTCGACTGCGCGAGGCGTTGGTCCAATGCATCCATGGTTTATGCGTTTTGCTTGGGTAAGTGGATTTCTGCAATCATGCATCGCGCACTTCCACCTCCGCAGGTTTCGATGGTTTTAAGTGGGGCGTGGAGTACTGTCGCAAATTGATTTAGCTTGTCGATTTGAGTGGTTGGCAGGGAGGCAAAGGCACTACTGCTCATGACCAATATTGGCCCTTCTGAGCCCCGAAGCTCGAGCATGTTACCGGCGAATTGATTCACTTGATCTTCGGTAATTTGAATAAGTGCTAAACCGTCTTCAACTAAGGAATCATGAACCTTCTGACGTTCTAGTACCGAATCGATGCAGTCCAAGCAAACTACGGCATAATGTGTTCCAATGCACATCATAACATTTGTATGGTAAATTAGAAGACGCTCATTTTTGAAGGTTTGAAATGCATTAAACGTTATGGGTGTGAATCCAAAATGAGTACAAAAATGATCGAGTGCTCGAATATCTGTGCGATCACTTAAGGCCGCATAAGCTCTTCTATTGACCCGATCAAGTACAACGCTCCCAGTTCCTTCCAAGAACTTATTTTGGGATTCATACTCGGTGAGGTCTACTACCTCTCGGATATTGAAGCCAAATTGATGCTCTAATACCCGAGGTATATCTTCTCGGCGTTCAGTTCTCCGGTTAGGTGCGAACATGGGATACAACACTAAGGCTCCGCTCGCATGGGTGGAAATCCAATTATTTGGAAACACAGCATCTGGGGTGCGATGTGGTTTGGCTTCATCGAAGACAATGACTTCAACCCCCGCGTTCAGCAATTGTGAAACGAAACCGTCAAACTCAGTTTGGGCCTGCTGAATAATTTCCAACGGTGAGTATTTCGTGAGGTCGCGCTGGTAGTGATTATTTATAGCTGTCTCCTCGTTACTACGAAAAGAGTAGGGCCTCACCATAAATACGGTCGATGTCGATTGGTTCATCTTATTGGGGTTCTTCGAAGCGGTAGGGTTGCGCACCGCAGCAGTCCGCCCATCTTTGAAGTTTCTTGCAGATCAATCTCGATGACGTCGTACCCCCAATTTTTGAGGATTGTGTTGGTTTTTACAAAGCGTTGATCGGATGCAACCGTATTAGGTGCTATACTGAAAACATTGCATTGCATTCGCTCCATTTCATCTGCCGTGATTTCATGTACGTGTGATGCATCGTAATGATTAAGCAGGGCGCTTAATTGTTCTGGCATTCTGAAGCCTTGCGGATGCACCAATAGATGACCTAAACCAAGTGGGGCTAAGCAACAGTCGAGGTGCAAGGCATTGCGCTTGGCATCTCGATCCGATTTGTGCAGTTCAAAGGTTCGAATTTCTTTGTTTGGAAATAAGGTGCTCAGCCACTCTGCTGCTTGGCGATTGGTACGTGCTGTTGTGTAAGTGCCGAAATCGACAGCGCTTGCGCAGCCAACCCAGATCTCACCGGGTACAGACATGATATCTCCGCCTTCCAGTTTCACCATGTCTGGAGGACGGTGCACCTTTACCATATTTTCTTCGAGCAGGTGCGCGATACCCGCTTGTTCTTGTGTTCTGTCCTTAACCATACTGGCTAAAACAAAGTCACCGTCAATGACAACGCCTAAGTCCCTTGTGAATACCTGATTGAACCCAAGTGATTCTGGTCGGTTGACTTGTATTCCACGTTGTGCCAAAGTGTCTGCAAAAGTATCCAGTTCTCGAATCACATCTGCTTGCTTTGGGTAGGTCCCCTGCTGCACGTGCTTTCTAGATTGGGGGTCGTAGGTATCTTCTAATGCTGGAGCCCGCCCCATATCGACGCCTATGCCTACCACGACAGCCTCCAAAGGTTGCCATTCATCTTGAATGTTCCACGCCATGGGATTCATAAGTAGCGTTACTTATCGCTCAGCAGTTGGGTCATTGGCTCTTCGATGGCGGAGTGCATCTACCATGGCATTCGCTCCCATCATGGAAGCGGCTCCAGATTCATTGAAATTGGGGGGGAGAAAACACCAGTGTGTGGAGTCTACATGGCTCACTGCCCAAATGCGGTTCAGTCCAGACACTTCCCAGTACCTCAAGGGCAGAGAATCTCCGGGGGCAAGGGGCTCCTCTTTGTAGACGGCATTACCTTTTCCATAATTTGATTCCACCATACCTTTCATGCCGTCTGGACGTGGGCCGTCGTAGTTGGGGTAAAATTCGACGAAATGGCTCAGCTCCATGTTGAGTAATATGACCTGTTGGTCACCATCGGTAAAAGCCGGGCTGGCATATACAATTTCTGCGGCAGCAGTTCGGTTCTTTACTCCGCGTTCTGTCCAATGGTCTAACGCCTCTTTACTGCTTTGCACAAATGTGGTATCTCCTTGCTTCTTATGCATTGGAAAGTGATGCATTAGGTCATCCCAACGTCCTTCATTTGTTGCGGCGAAATACTCGGTTAAGTTTCGTGCGATGACTTCAAGGGTGTCGGAAGAAACGAATGCGTGCAAATCGTACTCAGAAATTGTGACCTGCTCTATCATTTCACTGTTCGTTTCAGGAATGTCTTGAACACGTGAGACAGGTGATGAGGGTGAGACGCATGAGCACCAGATTATAGTGGTGGCAAGGCAGCCTAGAAAAGGCATAATAATAAATCGACGGAGCATGGAACAAAAATAGTTCCTTAATTGGGAAAGTGTCCTTTCGATTTTAATTGCATTTGCTGCACGATGAGCGCTTTAAATTGCAAAGTCTCTGTGAATCGGGCGTTTCGCTTCTCTTCGCTTTTGCAGCGAAGGACTTCATGCCTTTCGATTGGATTGAAGTCATAACGAACCATGGCTTCAGTGAGAGATTCAACCGGCCCTTGCGCCTCTGCTGTGCTGCCTTGCGCTCTCCAATATTGAGCAAGTTCTTCGATATGGGGTGTGGCATTGTCAGGAACCCGCCAGTTTTTCCAAGTTTTCAATCGGTCCATGAAACCCGACGGATATGGTGGATTATCCTCTGTGTCTGCCACGTGGATTTCATTCGTGGTGAAAAGGTTTATGCATTGGACAACTGCGTCTCGTGCTCCTGTTCGTCCAGGTTCGGTTGCAAAAACTAAGCGGACCAAACCACCAAAAATTGGTGAGTCAAACGAATGCGGATTGGAAGGACTGTGGTAGGCGATACCAAATTCTTCTATTTCGTTCATTTCTAATGATTCGAACAGACGTTGGTATCGCGGTTCAAATATGTGAAGGGCCAAACGCTCTCCCGGCAATGGCAATAAACCCAGCGGGAAAAGCGGGACAGGAGTAAGGGGGTCATACACAGCTTATAAACAAACTTAATTATGGTTGGTTCTTGAGTTTGTTCACCTCATATCACACCCTGTGGCTCAAGGTCTAACAACCATCCCGTAGTAGGCTTTTTCTCCATTGGGATACATACCCTCAACGAGTAAACCACCTTGATTGTTTTGAAATGCAATTTCCACGTCTTGTGGTCCCTTAATTATATCGGAATTTATTTTGGTGATGATGAATCCTTTTCTAATCCCTGAGTCGGAAAATTTTCCAGCAGATAGGGACGTGACTTGGGCTCCTCCGTTTATTCCGAGTGAGGATGATAGAGAGGGAAGAGTGGCGGATAACCCGGCGCTGACATCATCCAACCATATCTGATTGCCATCAGCAGGATTTCTCTTCTTGTCAGCGAACTCCGTAGATCCATCTCGATTTTTCAGTTGAACCGTGGTTTGAAACTCCAGCCCATTCCGTGCGTATTGCACTGAGACGACGTCACCGGGGTGGTAGCGCGCAATGCACTCTTGCAATTCAGGATAATCACTAATTTTCGTTCCGTCTATAGCAAGAACAACATCTCCTGACTGCAGGGATGACTCAGCCGCTCCGCTTGATGGAATAATACCGGTGATTGCGCAACCGGATACTCTTTCTAGTTTCAATTCCTCGGCGATGGCTTCTGTGACCGGTTCGATTTGAATGCCAAGGTAGGCTCTCCGTACTTCGCCGAAATTCAGCAAATCTTGAACGATTTTTTCAACAATGGTAGAAGGGACGGCGAAAGAATAACCACTGTAGCTGCCCGTGCGGGAGGCGATTGCTGTATTAATGCCAATCAATTCACCTTTGGTATTCACCAAAGCTCCCCCGCTGTTGCCTGGATTAACAGCCGCATCTGTTTGAATAAAAGATTCGATGGGATATTCCATCGTACGTGGATTACCCCGAAGAATATTGATGTCACGGGATTTTGCAGATACTATCCCTGCTGTTACTGTTGAGGCGAGGTCGAATGGGTTGCCAACAGCGAGCACCCATTCACCGATTCGTACTTCTTTCGAAGAACCAAAGGGCACGGTGGGGACTGGACCATCAGCTTCAATCTTGAGAACTGCAAGGTCGGTTGATGGATCTGTACCAACAATCATCGCAGGGTAGGACCTGTTATTATTTAGAGACACCAGGACTTCATCGGCTGCCTCAACAACATGATGGTTAGTAACTATGTAGCCGCGGTCATCGATGATTACTCCAGAACCCGAACCCTGAGCGATGCGACTAGGGGCTTCATAACCAAACAACTCGAACCAAGGTTGGTCCGTCGCTTTTTGTTGATGTATCGTTTTTACATGGACAACTGCATCCACAGTTATTCTAGCAGCTTCGGTAAAGGATGGGGCAACTGAGGCTGTGGAAGGAGTAGGGCTAGGATTGACTATAGTTTGGATTGGATGATGGTGACGAGGAGCGATTGTTACGGCAGGTTGGTGGAAATGCGTCACCATCAAAGCTCCTAGGCATCCAGCTCCAAAACCCAGTGTGGCTGAGGTAAATTGCTTCATCATTGTGTTTGCACAGAATTATCTACACCAAATGAACGCGAGATTTCTACACAATAACCTCAGAAATTTCTAAAGAAAACTTAATGGATCTTCTAGTGGTCGTTAGGGTGGTTATTTCGCAAGTCCAATCTCTCGCAAACGCTGTTCGAGGTATTCACCTGCGTTTATAGGGGAGTCAATTGGGACGGAATCTTTTTCAATCAGATGTGGCATGGCGTCCAGGGGCATTTCTGGTTTCGGGTGGCAGAAAAATGGCATCGAGAAGCGTGGCTTGCTCCATTCAGAGCGCGGGGGATTTACAACACGATGTGTGGTTGACCTCAAACGGTGATTCGTTAATCGCTGAAGCATGTCACCGACATTGACCACAATGTGTTCGGGCAAAGCCGTGATAGGGGTGTACGTGTTATCCTTACGAAGCACTTCCAACCCAGAGGCAGATGCTCCTACTAATAACGTAATCAAGTTGATATCCTCATGTTGCCCTGCCCGAACGGCTGAATCGGGTTCAGTGGTTATTGGAGGGTAGTGAATGGCGCGCAGGATGGAGTTTCCTCCTCGTACCCAACCATCAAAATAAAATTCATCAACTTTTAGATGAATGGCAATGGCGCGAAGGATAGTTCGTCCCAGCCCTTCGAGTGCTTTAAAAGTTTCGACTGCTGTATTTTGGAAGTTGGGGCATTCAAGAACATCATCGTTACTAGGGAAGTGGAGGGGATCATGTTCGGCTGGTGGATTGGGTTGGCCAACTTGCCAAAATTCTTTCAAATCTGCTGCTTTGCTGTCTTTGGCGTGTTCAATTCCCATGGATACGAAACCCCTTTGGTTACTGGTTTCAGGTCGGGCATACCGGCGCTTTACTTCCGGGGATAGTGCAAAAAAGGCTTCCGACTCGCTGTAGAGACTTTGGATGAGTTCATCGGATATGCCATGGCCGTGAATGGCAGCAAATCCAATAGTTTCATATGCTTTACCAAGTTCTGAAGCAAAATCTGCTTTCTCCTTTTCGCTGCCAGTGATGAAAGCACGAATGTCGAGAGTTGGGATTCCTGTTAAGAGGTTGGGGTCTGATTGGGCCATGCCGAAAATTCCGTTTCGTTTGACATTGAGTGTACTAAGTTAGCGGCGAGTTTTTCTGCTAAGGCACTCCAATCGCAGTGTTTTTCAACCCAATGACGTGATAAACTTCCGAGGTTCTGAGATTGAGTTGGATGACCAAGCAGATAATCTATTTGGAGCGCTAAGCTTTGTGGTGAATTGGCAATCTGGAGCGGTGCGACTTTTTTCATGGAGGGGAATCCACTTGCGACGTGTTGGGTGGTGATACACGGTAATCCCATAGCCATTGCTTCAAGTATTTTATTTTGTTGGCCTGTTCCAATGCGCAGCGGCGCGACAAACAAAGTTGCTCGGGAGTATGCGCTTCGGATGTCATCCATCCAGCCGCTTACCTCGACTTGGTTAGAGGCGAGGGCGCACACCTCGGGCGCGGGATTTGTGCCTGCGATAAGAACACGAACGTCGGGCGTCTTCACCAGAGGTAGCACTTCGTTTACGAGCTGTTTTGCAGCATCTACGTTTGGTGGGTAGCTCATGTTACCTGAAAACAATAAAATTGGTGGACCCTTTCGAATCTGAGGCAGGGACAAGGGCTTGAAGAAGGTTGTATCTACACCATTGGGAATGATATTAATGAGGTGGTTTTCGGTGTGTTGTATCAGCTTTCGGTCTGCATTGCTGATAATGATTTTGCCATCGAAATAGTCGAAGACTTTGGTTTCATATATTTTGAGTCTGCGGTATTCGATGCGATACAACCATCGCTTGAATTTTGGAGCCAATTGTGATTGACGAGCGATGCCAGCGCTTAGTGCATCCATGTAATCGATTACCCTCGGAATACGATGCATGTTTTGAACGTAAGCTGCCATTCGGACCAGCTGACAATAGATGACATCAGGTTGGATTTCTGCCACCCACTCATCCAAGGCGCGTTTTGCATTGCATTGGTAAAACCAATGGACTTGAAATGGCCGGGAACTTAGTGGAGCCCATGCGAGACGAGTTAATCTATTGAACGCGCTCA